>JAVBNZ010000065.1:0-24478 GCA_031551145.1 Desulfovibrionaceae bacterium
CGCCGTTGGTGCCGCCGGAAAAGCGTCCGTCGGTGATCAGGGCCACGTCTTTGCCCAGGCCCATGCCGGTGACGGCTGAGGTGGGAGAGAGCATTTCGCGCATGCCGGGGCCGCCGCGCGGGCCTTCGTAGCGGATGACGACGATGTCGCCCTTGACGATCGCGCCGGAGAGTATGGCCTGCATGGCGTCTTCCTCGGCCTCGAACACCCTGGCGCGGCCGGTGCGTTGCATCATTTCCGGTGCCACGGCGGATTGCTTGACCACGGCCCCGTCGGGCGCGAGGTTGCCGCGCAGAATGGCAAGCCCGCCTTCCGCGGAATAGGGATCGCCGACAGGGCGGATAACGGAGCTGTCGCGCACGCGGGCCCTGGTTGCGGCGAGATTTTCGGCCACGCTGAGGCCGGTGGCGGTGCGGGCCGAGGTTTTGACCAGCCCGGCTTCGGCCAGAGCGGCGATGACGGCCTGGATGCCGCCGGCCGCGTGCAGATCCTGGATGTGATGGCTGCCCGCCGGGGAAAGCTTGCAGAGGTTGGGGGTCGTGCGGCTGATCGCGTCAAAGATGTCCAGGTTCAGATCAAGCCCGGCCTCGGCGAACACGGCGGGCAGGTGGAGCACGGTGTTGGTGGAGCCGCCGAGCGCCATGTCCACGGCCACGGCGTTGTGCACGGCGTCGGCGCTGACGATGTCGCGGGGGGTGATGTTCTTTTCAAGCAATTTCATCACCTGCATGCCGGCTTCCTTGGCCAGGCGGATGCGCGCGGCGGAAGAGGCCGGAACCGTGCCGTTTCCGGGCAGGGCCAGACCGATGGCCTCGGCCAGACAGTTCATGGTGTTGGCCGTGAACATGCCGGAGCAGGAGCCGCAGCCGGGGCAGGCGCAGAGTTCCAGTTCCTCCAGTTCCTCGGCGCTCATGTCGCCGCGCCGGGCGCGGCCCACGCCCTCGAACACGCTGATCAAATCGGCTTTTTTGCCGTTGAAGTCGCCGGCGGGCATGGGGCCGCCGCTGACGAGCACGGCCGGGATGTTGAGGCGCAGCATGGCCATGAGCATGCCGGGCGTGACCTTGTCGCAGTTGGGAATGCAGACCAGGGCGTCAAAGGGATGGGCCGTGGCCATGAGTTCGATGGAATCCGCGATAATCTCGCGCGAGGGCAGGGAAAAGCGCATGCCTTCGTGGTTCATGGCCAGGCCGTCGCACACGCCTATGGCCGGGAATTCCATGGGCGTGCCGCCGGCCAGACGCACGCCGGCCTTGACGGCCTCGGCGATGCGGTCGAGGTGGATGTGCCCCGGAATGACTTCGTTGGCGGCGTTGACGACGCCCACGAGCGGACGCCGCATTTCCTCGCGCGTAAGGCCGAGGGCGTGCAGCAGGGAACGGTGGGGGGCCTTGGCCTGTCCTTGGGTCATTTTATGGCTTCGCATGGTCGCTTTCCCGGTAAAAAGAAGGTTTGAGGTTGTGCGTAAAAAGGAAAAATACTCCAGGCGCGGCAAAAAGCCAATGCATCGCCGTCTTGCTTTTTTCTCGGCTTTGCTCCAAGAATCAGGCATGTGGACCCGCGAAGATGCTGAACTATACGAAAGCTGGTATGCCTCGCCTGCGGGCATGTTTGCCCTGGCGCAGCAGAAAAAGCTTTTGCAGCATGTGATGAGCCGCTGGCCGCGCCGGGGCTGCTCCCTGCTGGACGTGGGCTGCGGCGTCGGCCTGATGAGCGGGTTTTTGTGGCAGGGCGGCTTTGACATGAGCTGCCTCGACAAAAGCCCGGCCATGCTGGAGTTCGCCCGGGCCCGCCTGGGGCACAGGGCTTCCTATCATGTGGGCGCGGCCGAACTGCTGCCTTTTGACGACCGCGCCTTTGACTACGTGGCGCTGCTCGGCGTGCTCGAACATCTGGACGATCCCCTGCCCGCGCTGGAAGAAGCGCTGCGCGTGGCGGCCAGGGGCGTGGTGCTGGGCTTTGCGAACGCTTTTTCCTGCGCGCGCCTGGCAGAACGCTTCGGCGAACCCCTGCCCCTGCCGCACGGAGAAGACAGGCTGGGACTGCGCGCGTTCCGGGCGTTGCTGCGCCCCCTGCGCGGGGCGGCCCATCTGAGTTTCGGCTCCGTCCTGCTCGGCCCGCCTTCCGGCTGGCGTGAAGGCGGACTGTGGGGCTTCGTCAACAGCCGCCGCCTGCCGTTGCCGCTGGGTTCCTATGTCGCGCTCAGCGCCATGCACGGCCCCGGTCTGACGCTCACCCCCCTGCCCCTGCGCCTGCGCAAGGCCGTGAAGGAGGCCCGCCCGCCCGCCCTTGCCAAGCACGGAGCGTCCTGCGGCCGGGCGCGCGGGCTGCTTCGCCTGCTTGCCCCGAAAATACGGCGCCTGGAAGCGCATGCCCCGGCATGCCCCGGTATTTCGGCGGGCGCGCGGGAGGAGAGCAGGCCGTGAAGTTCAAGCCGGATTTCACCCGCGTACGAAATTTTCTGCAGGCCCATACCCGGCTGTGCGCGATCTGCGCGCTGGGCGTCTGCCTCATGGCCCTGGGCGCGGGTGGCTTCTTTTTCTACCGCTACCGCACGGGTCCGGACTACGCCTTCAAAATGCTGCATAAAGCCCTTGCGGACGGGGATACCGCCGTGCCGGCCAAGATGATCGATTTTTCCGCGCTTTCCGATGATATCGTGCGTGCCGTGCTTACCGTTCAGCCCTCCCCGGCGGCAAGCGAGGCGGACAAGGCGGAAATGCGCGATGAAGCGCAGCGTCTGGTGCTCCGCTCCCTGGCCCACGCCAGAGTCTCCGGCGGCGGAGGGGGCGGCCACGGCGAAAGCGGGGGAGAGCATGGAGGCGGCGGCAAGGGCAGCCCGCCCCCGCCGCGCAAAATGCACGATCCCGTTCCCGCGTTGCCCGAGGATGCCGTTGCTCAACTCGCGGCCGGCCTCAAGCCGGAAAAGACGCGGGAGGGCGTGGTGCTGCGCGGCGTTTTCACCAACAACGTGCTGCACACGGAATTCCCCGTGCGCCTGCTCATGGAGCGGCGCAACGGCGGCTGGGCGGTGACGCGCCTGCTCAATGCCGTGGAGCTGGCCGAATTGTATAAAAGCGCCCGTGATGCGCTTAAGGCCGAAGACGAAGCCGCGCTTGCGGAAAAAAACGAAAAAATTTTTGAGGAAATGCGGCCCTATTTCGAAGCGCCCGCCTGCGCTGTTTCCGTGGGAGTGCTCAGCGACAAGGTCGAGGCCCTCATGCTCATCAAGGCCACGGCGAAAAACAGCGGCGCGGAAACCCTGCAGAACGTCAATATGCTGTGTTCCGTAACCGACGCGGCCGGCAACACGTTGTTCGAACGGCAACTGAACGCCGTGCGCCGGGTGTTTCCCGGGCGGATGTTCGAGAACAGCTGGACCGTCTCGCTGGATGCGGCCGCGCCGGCAACGCAGGCTTTGCTGAACGCCGGGCCGCTTTCCTGCACGGTCAGGCCGTTGGTGATGACGTTGGGCAACGGGAAGCTGCTCTATCCCCGCAACGAATAGCGGCGGCGGACTTTTCTTGTGCGGGCGTTTGTGCCATAGTGGCTGTTCATCGCATGTAAGGAGTCTTTATGACAAAGCTCAGCCGCTCCATTCACCTCACGCTGCACATTCACAAAGATCCCGCCGCCATGGCGGAGCGCGCGGCGCACCTCATCGCCGAACACTGCGAACAGGCCGTGGCCGAGCGGGGAGGGTTTTCGCTGGCGCTGTCGGGAGGTTTGAGCCCCATTCCGCTCTTCCGCCTGCTGGCCGGCGCGGACTGGGCCGAACGCCTGCCCTGGGAAAAAATCGCCATCTATTGGGTGGACGAACGCTGCGTGGGCCCGGATCACCCGGAAAGCAACTACGGCATGGCCCGGCGCGAGCTGCTCTCGCACGTGCAGGCCACCCATTATTACCGCATGAAGGGCGAAGATCTGCCCGAGCGCGCCGCCCAGACCTACGAAGACATGCTGCGGGAGCATTTCAAGGTCGGTCCCGGTGAAATTCCCCGCTTCGACTTCATCCTGCTCGGCATGGGTGACGACGGACACACCGGCTCGCTCTTTTCCGGCTCCCCCGGCCTGCGGGAGCGCAAGCGCCTGGTTATTGACCAGTATGTGCCCGAGCGCAAGGCCGACCGGCTTACCCTGACCCTGCCGGTGCTCAACAACGCCCGCTGCTGCCTCTTCCTCGTCAACGGCGGGGAAAAGCACGCCGTGCTCGCCAAGGCGCTCAATCTGCTTGATGAACCCTCGCTGCCGGCGCAGATGGTGCGCCCCGGTTTCGGGGATCTCATCTGGATCGTGGATGAGGCCGCGGCTCTGGGCGGCTGACGCCGGGGAAAAACGCCGTTGTCATGAAAATGCAAAGGAGCTTCATATGGCTGTAAAGAAAATTCTTATCTTTGCCGGCGATTTCGTGGAAGATTACGAACTCATGGTTCCTTTCCAGATGCTGCTTATGGTGGGGCATGCCGTTGACGTGGTCTGCCCCGGCAAAAAGCCCGGCGACTACATCAAAACCGCCGTCCACGACTTTGAGGGCGATCAGACCTATTCCGAAAAACCCGGCCACCGTTTCCTGATCAACGCCGACTTCGACAAGGTGAAAACCGCCGATTACGACGCCCTGGTCATCCCCGGCGGCCGCGCGCCCGAATACCTGCGCCTCAATCCCAGGATTATTGAAATCACGAAAGAATTCGCGGCGGCAAAAAAGCCCATCGCCGCCATCTGCCACGGCCCGCAGATTCTTGTGACCGCCGGCGTTCTCCAGGGGCGCACCAGCACCTGCTATCCGGCCGTCATGCCCGACGTGACGGGCGCGGGCTCCAAATGGTGCGAGGTCAACGCCGCGGCCGACAACGCCTGCGTTGACGGCAACCTGGTCACGGCGCCCGCCTGGCCGGCCCATCCGGCCTGGATGCGCGAATTTCTCAAGGTGCTGGGCTCGAAAATAGAGGCGTAGAACGCTTCGGCGCGCTTCAAACACACAACGGCAGGGACGGAGGCATGCCTCCCGTCCCTGCCGTTGTTTTCAACTCGATTTATTTCTTCGCGGCCGGCGTGTAGTGCGGGGCGATCAGCTCATACCAGAGAACGGCGAACACGGGCCGGTCGAGCTTGTCCGGGTGGGCGGCGTACCAGGCGTCTATGCGCTCGGCGATTTCCTCGCTGCTTACGCCCTTGAACACCTGGGCCCAACCTTTTTCAAAGGGAGATAGATTGTGGAGGGGCGTGCGCCTGCGCTCGGCGGCAGGCAGTTTTTTTTGCTCCTCATTGATGTAGAATTCAATGATTACAGCACTTTCAACGCCGAGCAGCAGGGCTTTTTTCAGTTCCTGCGGAGTTGCCTGCCACTGCACGCCTGTGAGCTTTTCAACAACGTTGTTGTGATCTCCGCCGGCAACGGCTTTTCCGGCGGCGCTTTGGACTGCGGACGGGGCGCACAGGGTCAGCGAAGCGAACAGGGCGAGGCATAACAGAGTTTTCATGGGTTTTTCCCCCTTTATATGGCAATGTGTCCGCAGATAAAAATACGAAGCATACATGCCGCGCTTCGCGGTCGCCGGGCAATGTTGTTTTGAAATTGCCCGAAAAATGTCTCCCGTATTCCGACGAACTTCGATGTTATCCCCGTATACACGATTACGGAGCGGATTGCAGCTTTTTTCGCGCGTCAGCGGCAGCGTATGCGTATGGAATATTTGCCGCCCGCGCCGCCGCCCATGTCGGACTGCGTGCCGTCCGTATCCACCCAGCCGAAGCCGCCGGTTTTGGCCTTTTTGCCTTCGTCCGGCCTGCTCTCCAGCTCGTAGGGGCCGTTGCACAGAACCTGCGCGCCCACGAGGCAGTCGTTGGGGTTGTCGTCGCAGCTCACGGTGTAGACGGGCGAATAGTCGCCGGGCATAACGACCTTGTTGGAGCCGCAGCCGGCGCAGAGCAGCAGAATTGTTGAAAGAAGGAGTAAGCCGCGCACAGGGCCTCCCGGGCTTAGAGGGTTTGGCGGTATTGCAACGATTGCCGCAGGGTTTCCCGATCCATGAATTTGACCTCGGCCCCCAGGGGAATGCCCTGGGCAAGCCGGGTGACGCGCACCAGGGGAAAGTTCCCGGCCACGAAGTTGCGCACGAAGGTGGCGGTATTTTCCGCCTCCACGGTGGCGCCCAAAGCCAGGATCAGCTCCCGCACCCGGCCTTCGGCCAGACGGGACTGCAGGCGTTCGATGTCCAGGCCGGCCGCGCCCCGCTGTTCCAACGGGACGAGCAGGCCGCCCAGCACCATGTATTGCCCCTTGTAGAAGCCGCCTTCGTCCAGAGTGAGCATGCTGTCCCATTCCGCCACGAGGCAGAGCGTGTCGTCCGTCCGGCCGGGATCGAGACAGACGGGACAGGGGTTCTGCTCGCACAGGCCTCCGCAGCGGTCGCAGAGGTGGAGCTTGTCGCGCAGTTCGCTGATGGAGGCGCCCAGGCGGCGGGTTTCGGCGATGGGGCGGCTCAACAGGCTCATGGCCGCCCGCATGGCCGACTTGGGGCCGAGGCCGGGCAGGCGGGCGAGTTGCTCCACCAGCGCCTTGAGCGGTTCAGGTACGCGGTCGCTCATGATCTAGAACATTCCGGGCAGGCGTATGCCGCCGGTAAGGGCGCTCATTTCGCGCTCCATGCTCTCGCGGGAGATGCGCATGGCTTCGTTGACGGCGGCCAGAATGAGATCCTGGAGCATTTCCACGTCCCCGCCCTCCAGGGCCTTGGGATCGATGGTGATGCCCAGCAGTTCCTGCTTGCCGGAAACGCGGGCCTTGACCATGCCGCCGCCGCTCGAGGCTTCCATTTCCTTTTCGGCCATTTCCTGTTGAAGCTTGCCGAGCTTGTGCTGCATCACCTGCGCCTGGCGCAGGACGTCTCCCATGTTTTTCATACGTCGTTCTCCTCGGAGCCCGAGCCGGATCGTCCGTCGTCGGGCGGTTCGCAGTGCACGATCTGCGCGTTGAAGTGTTGAATAAGGGGCTGAAGCAAGGGATGGGCCGTGAACTCCGCCTGGAGTTCCTTCTTGCTTCTGGGGCGGGAGGCGGGCGGGAACAGTTCGAGCTCCCCGCCTCCGTACTCGCGCGCCAGATCGCGCAGGGCCGTCCGCACTTCGTCCCGGTTCAGCTGTCGGTACTGGATATCCGCCGTGGTCGCGATGCGCAGGGCGTTGTTTTCAAAGCGTCCGTACGCCCGCCGCAGCAGGGGCAGGGGCAGGGCGGCGAAAGCGGGCTCGGCCTGTTTGCGTTCGCAGAAGGCGAGAAAATCCTCCCATTCGGGTTTTGCCCCGGCTGCGGGTCGCGGCTCTGAAACGGGCGTGGCCGCCGGCGGAGCGGAGGCTTCGATCATTGCCTCGGGCGCGGTTTCCGGCGCGGCGTCTGCCGGGGCAAAGGCCTTGCGGTCCGACAGGGCGGAGGGAACGGGATCGGGGTCGGCGTCCGGAATTTCCTCGTCGGGGGGCGGAGCTTCATCAAAAGAGGGCACGGGCGAAGAAAAGGCCGGAGGAGGCGGCGCGGGCCGAGCGGTCCTGCTTTCAACGGAAGCCGCCTGAGAAGGACCCGTCCGTGCCGCCGGGCCGGAAGACGTGGACGGGACGGAGACAGCGGGTGCGGCCGCCGCCGGGCCGGGCGCAAGCTCCACGGGCACCAGACGCGGCAGCAGGGCCAGATTGAGCAGCAGCAGTTCCAGGGCCGAGGCCGGCTCCAGGCTCTGGATAACCCGGCGCTGGGCTTCCAGCGTCATCTGCCAGGCGGCGTGAATGTGGGGCAGGGAAAGGCGTTGCGCGGCGGCAAGCAGGGTGCGGACTTCCTCTTCCGGCAGCTCCAGGGCGGCCCGCACGCCCGCGCCCGCCTGGCGGAGCAGAAAGAGATTGCGCCACAGCGCGGCCAGTTCCCGCAGAAAAAAGCCGATGTCCACGCCCTGGTCGCCCAGATCGCGCACCAGGACGGAAACAGCCGCGCAGTCGCCGGCGATGATCGCCTCCAGCAGGGAGCCGAACAGTTCCTGCCCGGCCAGGCCGAGCACGCGCCGCACGCTGGCTTCGCTCAAAATTTCGCCGCCCAGGGCCAAGCTTTGATCGGTCAGCGAAACCGCGTCGCGCACGCTGCCCGCAGCGCGCCGGGCCAGCAGGCGCAGCGCGCCGGGCTCGAAACGCGCGCCCTCGCGCTCCAGAATGGAACGCAGATGGGCTTCAATGCCCGCTTCGGGCAGACGCTGAAAAATAAAGTGCTGGCAGCGGCTTAAAATGGTGACCGGAAATTTGTGCGCTTCCGTGGTCGCCAGGATGAAGGTCACGCGCGGGGGCGGTTCCTCCAGGGTTTTGAGCAGCGCGTTGAACGCCTCGCGCGTGAGCATGTGGGCTTCATCGATGATGAAGACCTTGCGCCGGGCCTCCAGCGGCGCATAGCCGATGTTTTCGCGCAGGCGGCGGGCGTCTTCGATACCCCGGTTGGACGCGCCGTCTATTTCCAGCACGTCGGGGTGGATGCCCTGGGTGATTTTGCGGCATTGGGAGCAGACGTTGCAGGGTTCGGGCGTGGGGGCTGTTTCGCAGTTCAGGGCCTTGGCGAATACCCTGGCCAGTGTTGTCTTGCCCACGCCGCGCGTGCCGCTGAACAGATAGGCCGGCGCGGCCCTGTCTTCCGCCGCCGCGCGGGAAAGCGCAAGGCGCACCGTATCCTGGCCGGCAAGCTCGGCAAAGGTCTGCGGGCGATGGCGCGCGGCAAGGGAGAGGCTCATGACGGCTCATGGGTTGGAGGATCAACGAAAAAATCCCGACAGGAAAATCTACTGGAAGGAATGCGGGGGGTCAAGCGAGAGGAATAAATGAACGGCCCCGCCGGAGCCGACACGAGGGTGCGGCGTCGGAACCGGCGGGGCCGTTTGTGGACGGCGTTTTGAGTATGGACTCAGAAGTCGAAAAGCTCGCCCAGCAGGCTGCCTTTGCTCTTCTTGTGTTTGTGCTCGTGTTCGTGCTTGTGCGCGTAGCCGCCGTCATGTCCGCCGCCGGTCGCCGAGCTCGTCCTCGAGGCATGCGGGGCGGAACGCTCAATAATTTTATCCAGTTCTCCGCGGTCAAGCCATACGCCCCGGCACTGCGGACAATAATCTATCTCCACTCCCTGCCGGTCGCTCATTACGAGATCCACACCGGTGCAAACGGGACACTTCATGCCGGCCTCCTTCTTGGTTCCTTGTTCGGTTTTACGACGTTTACAACATAGGCGCGGCATGCAGCGGCGTCAACACTGCGCGACGCCGCTCCGCGCGTCGCAAAGGCTTGCCATGCCCTTCCGGAAAAGATAAAAAATGAGCAATCCCGTGCGTGAGCGCGGGCACGGTCGGAAAACGCGAGGCGTGACCGGCGATTTTGTATCAATGTGTTTCATTTCGCCGGGGCGGTGTTTTCCCGGCGCGGGAACGGCCATGTACCTTGGAATAGACGCGGGCGGCACGCATACCGACGCCGTAATCGTCCGGCGGGGCGAAATCGCGGCGCGCGCCAAGCTGCCCACCAATCACGAGGATCTTGCCGCAAGCCTGCGCGCGGCGCTCGCTGCCCTGCCGGCGGACTTGCTGCGCGGCGGCATCACGCGGGTAACGCTCGGCACCACGCTGGCCGTCAACGCTTTGCTTCAGGATCGCCTCGATCCCGTGGGGCTGGCGCTCTGCGGCGGGCCGGGCATGGATCCGGCGCGCTGGGCGATAGGCGAATACACGCACGTCGCGCCCGGAGGACTCGACCACCGGGGCACGGAGGTGGAGGCGCAAAATCTCTCCGACCTGAAAGCGGCCGGGCGTATTTGGAACGAGCGGGGTGTACGCGCCTTCGCGGCCGTAAGCAAATTTTCCCCGCGCAATCCCGCCTTTGAAAAAGCCATGGGGACGGCTCTCGCGCCGTTCGGCGAGTCCGTCTGCCTGGGGCACGAAATTTCCGGTCTGCTCAACTTCCCGCGCCGCATCGCGTCCGCGTACTACAATGCCGCCATGTTGCGGCTGCACACGCGCTTTGCCGACGCCGCCCAAGCCGCCCTGGCCGAGGCCGGGGTGAATGCGCCGCTCTTCTTCCTCAAGGCGGACGGGGGCACGATTTCTCTGGCCGCGTCGCGCGTAAAGCCCGTGCATTCGCTGCTTTCCGGCCCGGCGGCCGGGGTTATGGGCCTGATCGCCCTGGCGGAATTTTCCGGCGACACTCTGCTGCTCGACATGGGCGGCAGCACCACGGACATCGCGCTCTACGCCAAGGGCGTGCCCGCGCTGGAGCGGGGGGGCATGCTCGTGCGCGGCCGGGCCACCTCCGTGCGCTCCCTGGCTTCCCGCTCCATTCCCGTGGGCGGGGATTCGCTGCTCCATTTCGAGGGAGGTACGCTGCGCGTCGGCCCGCAGCGCATGGGCCCGGCTCTGGCCTTCGGCGGCGATATGCCCACCTTGCTCGACGCCTTCAACGTTGCCGGGCACGGCCCTGCCGGCCGGGTTCAGGCCTCGCTCGACGGGCTGGCCACCTTGGCCGCCGCGCGGGGACAAAGGCCGGAAGAACCCGCGCGCGAAGCCGTGCGCCTGGCTCTGGCCGCGATAGCCGGGGCCGTGCGCGAACAACTGGCGCACGTCAACAGCCGGCCGGTCTATACCCTGGCCGCCCTGCTGGAGGATCGCGCCCTGATGCCCGAACAGGCCTTTCTGGTCGGCGGGCCGGCCGAGCTTGTGCGCCCCCTGCTGGAGGCGGAACTGGGCCTGCCCGTGCGCTGTCCGCCCTACGCGGACTGCGCCAACGCCGTGGGAGCGGCCTTGAGCCTGCCGACAACGGAACTGGAGCTGTTCGCGGATACGGGGCGGGGTTTGGCGCACGCGCCGGCGGCCGGCAAACAGTGGACCGTGCCGCGCAACTACACGCTTTCGGACGCCGAGGCCGACGCCCTGCGCCTGCTGCGCGAACGCCTGGCCGAAGAAGCGGGCGCGGGAACGGAGGAGCGGGCAACGGACATGCTGGAATCTTCCCTTTTCGCGGTCATTGACGAACAGGGCCGCAGGGTTTCCGACATCCGCGCGCTGTGCCGCGCCCGGCCCGGCATCGCCGGCAGGGTGCGGGCGTGAATATGCGGGCGGCTTTGCTGCTTCTTAGTTTGTGCTGCGCCGTTGCTTCCGCCGCATACGCCGCCGCAGGCCCGGAGTCGCTTCAGGAATTTCTGGGCGCGCCGCCGGCAAGTGCGCCCAAACCTGACCCCATGCCTGCGAAAGGCCCTTTTAAAGAGCCGTTGCGGCGTTCCGCGCCCTTTATCGACACGGGCGAAGAAACACAGCGGCCCATGCGGCCCGTACGCCCCTTCGGGCATGATGATCCGCCGGTCTACGGCTCCACGCCCGCAGTGCCCGGCCCCAAGGCGCCGACCCCGCCGGTGGTGCCCGCGCCTCAGGTTGCGGCTCCGCGCGGCGCGGCATCCACTCAGCAAAAGGCGCCACAGGCCGCGCAGCCGCAAAAAGGCGCGCCTCCCGCCGCCGCTTCCTCCGGGCCGAAGCAGGCCGATCTCGCCTTCATGATCGGGCAGATGATCATGGTCGGTTTCAGCGGCTTCGATCTGCCGGACAACAATCCCCTGGCCGAATCCCTGCGCGCGGGCCGCGCGGGCGGGATCATCCTCTTTGATCGCTCCGTGCGCACCGGCGGGCCCAAGAACATCGAATCCCCCGCGCAGTTGCGCATGCTCACGGCGCGTTTGCAGCGCCTCGCCCCGCGTCCGTTGTTCATCGCCGTGGATCAGGAAGGGGGCAGGGTGCAGCGCCTCAAGCCCGAGCGGGGCTTTGAGGGCGGCCCGGCCGCCGCCGCGCTGGGCCGGGGCAGCCCGGAAAACACACGACTCGCGGCCCGGCGTATGGGCCTGGAAATGGCGGCCCTGGGCATCAATTTCGATTTCGCGCCCGTGGCGGATCTCAACCGCAATCCCTTAAGCCCGGCCGTCGGTGCGCTTCAGCGCAGTTTCGGCGCCGATCCCCATCAGGTCGCGACGCACGCCCTGGCCTTCAGCGACGGGCTGGCCCAGGCCGGCGTGGCCTCCTGCCTCAAGCATTTCCCCGGCCACGGCAGCGCCGGAGCGGACAGCCACGCCGCTCTGCCCGACATCACCGCCTCCTGGCGGCAGGACGAACTGGTTCCCTACCGGGAAGCCGTGGAGCGCAAGCGCCCCGCGGCCGTCATGGCCGGGCATCTCTTTCACAGGGGACTGGACGCGCTGTATCCCGCGAGCCTTTCCGTCCGCATTCTGGCCGGATTGCTGCGCGGCAAACTGGGTTTTGCCGGCGTGATCCTCACCGATGATCTGCAGATGGGCGCGGTCGCGAACGCCTACAGCGTGGAGGAACGCGTGCGGCTGGCTGTGGAGGCCGGGGCGGACATCGTGATCTTCGGCAACAACTGCCATGCGCCCGACGTGACGGCCGACGAGATCCACGGCATCCTGCTTCGGCTCGTCAACCGGGGCGTTATCTCCAAAACGCGCATCGCGCTTTCGTATGAGCGCATCAGCCTTCTCAAACGTCAATTCGCGGGGTGGAAATGAGAACCTGCCCGATCCGGCGCCGCGTGCTGACCGGCCTGGCCGCGCTCACGGCCTCCTGTTGTCTTGACCCCTTCGCTCTGGCCGCGAACGGACGGCACATTCCCATTCTCATGTTCCACAAGGTCAGCGACCGACCCCACAGCCCGGAAGACATCACTTCGGAACAACTGGAAAAACTGTTCACCTACATCTGGTCGCTGGGTTTCGCGCCGCTGAACATGAGCGACATATTGCGCAACAAGGTTGACGAAGTGCTGCCCAAGGGCCGCAGGGCCGTGGGCATTACCGTGGACGACGCGCACCCCAGCGTGATCTACGCCAGGGGCGAGCACAGCCAGACCCTCAACAGACGTTCCTTTCTGGAGATTTTTACCGAAAGCGCGGCCCTGGCCGGCCTTGCGCCCAGGGCATCCTTTTTTCTCAGCGGCACCAGCTATTTCGGCGGCAACCGGGGCCCGGGCCATGTGCTCGATCTGCTGGCGCCCACGCCCGGTATCGAACTCGGCTATCACACCCGCCGCCACCCGCGCATGAAGGGCTTCGGCTATGATCAGACCCGGCAGGTGATCGAGGAGCAGATCGAGGATTTCCGGCGGCGGGAGGTGGCGGACCGCATCGTGCGCATCCTGGCCTATCCCTACGGCCTGCCTCCGGAGCCCGACGGCCTGCGCGCCCTGGCCGATCTGGGCTTTTACGGCGGCCTGCTCGCCTTTCCCGGCCTGGGCGAAGCGAAGTACACCACGCGGCCCCCGCAGTGCCTTTACGGCAGCGGGGGGCTCATCACCCACCCCTTCGCCGTGCCGCGCGTGAACATAGGGGCGCTCATCTACGCGCCCAGGGGCGGTTTTGCGGACATCGATCCCATAGGCGACTTCCGCAAGGACGTCGGCCCGCTTGACGAAATATACGTCGCCGGGGGATGATGCCTCCCTTTCACAATCCGCAACCACAACAACGCAGATCCGCATGCCCGTCCACGTCGTCCTGTTCGAGCCGGAAATTCCGCCCAACACCGGCAACACGGCGCGTTTGTGCTCCGTCATGAACACGCCCCTGCACCTCATCGAGCCCCTGGGCTTTTCCATGGATGACAAGCACCTGCGCCGCGCCGGGCTGGATTATTGGGCGGAGTTGGATATACGGGTCTGGCCCGACCTGACCGCCTATCTGGCCGGGCCGGGAGCGGGCCGGCGGCTGGTAGGGGCAAGCGCGACGCGCGACGCGCGCAGCACGCCGCTGCAGCGCTTTGTTTTCAGCCCGGAAGACAGCCTGATCTTCGGCCCGGAAACGCGCGGCCTGCCCCCGGACACGTTGGATCGCTGCCCCGCGCGCCTGCGCATCCCCATGCGTGAAAGCGCGCGCAGTCTGAATCTTTCCACGGCCGTGGGCATCGTGCTCTATGCGGCCCTGGCGGATCTGAATCTGCTGGAATTTGAGTGAGGCTGTCCCATGCTGCTCATGGACTTCTCTTTTTTTCTCTGGCTCTTTCCCTTGGCCGCGTGTATGGATTTTCTGCTGGGCGATCCGCCGGATCTGCCCGTCACGCATCCGGTGCGGCGCATAGGGCGCTTTTTGGAAAACCTGGAGCCGCAGGCCCGCAAACTGGGCGACACGCGCCTGGTGGGCGCGCTGTGCGTGCTTATAACCGCGGGCCTGACGGGCTATGTGGTCTGGCTGCTCTGCGCCGTGCTGCCCGGCCTGTGGGCCGTGTTTTCGCTGTATTTCGCCTATTCCGGTCTGGCCGCCGGCGAGCTTGCGCGCACGGGTCTGCTCGCCCTCAAGGCCCTGGAAGAAGGCACGCTGCCCGAGGCCCAGGCCGCCGTGGGGCAGCTTGTGAGCCGCGACACCACGGTGCAGGACAGGCCGACGCTGTATAAAAGCCTGGCCGAAAGCCTGGCCGAAAACGTCGGCGACGGCGTGGCCGCGCCGCTTTTCTGGCTGGCGCTCGCCGGGCCGGCGGGCCTGTGGTGCTACAAGGCGGTGAGCACCATGGACAGCATGTGGGGCTACACGACCCCGCGCTGGATCAACCTGGGCTGGGCCTGCGCCCGACTGGACGATATTCTGGCCTATATCCCGGCCCGCCTGGGCGCGGTTTTTTTATATCTGGCCGCGCTTGCGCTGCGGGAACGCCCCGGCCCCATGAGCCTCAAGAACTGGTTCGCGCTGATGCGCGAGGGCGGGCAAATGGAAAGCCCCAATTCCGGCCTGCCCATGGCTGTGGCCGCCTGGCTGCACGGCGCGGGCATGGGCGGCCCGACCGTCTATTTCGGGGAAGTGAAGGAGAAACCGCTCATCGGCCCGCAGGGCGCGGCCTGGGACGGAGCGCGCATCCGCGCGCTGATCCGGCAGATACGCCTTGCCGGCGTGCTGCTGGCCGCGTTTCTCTACGGCGCGGCGCTTGCGGGACACTTTCTGTTCAGCAGAGCGGCGGTACCGTATCTGACGGGCGTGGTGAGCGTCTGACGGCGCGTTTCTTCCATCGTTCTTCGGCGGGAACTATGCAAAGTGAGCAAGCTCACTATCCAGCCAGGAGAGGGAAGGGAACTCGGCGCACAGGCCGACGAATTCCTGATCTTCTTCCGACCAGATCACGCGGTAGGCATACTGCTTGCTGTTCATTGCTTCGCTCCTTTGACGTGAACATTAATTCTACCGCGGCGTCACGGGCTCGTACGTCATGGTGCGCTGCACGGGCTCGAAGCCGGCGGCGCGGATGATCCCGTGTATGTCTTCCCTGTTCAGGTGGTAGGATACGCCTGCCGCCGCCACGACGTTTTCCTCGATCATCAGCGAGCCGAAGTCGTTCGCGCCGAAAAAGAGCGCGAGCTGCGCGGTCTGCGGGCCCATCGTCACCCATGAAGCCTGGATGTTGGCAATGTTGTCCAGCACCAGGCGCGAGAGCGCGAGCAGGCGCAGGTAGGCGGGCGCGGTTTCCGGCTGCCTGCGGATGGCGGTGTTTTCCGGCTGAAAAGTCCAGGGGATGAAGGCCGTGAAGCCGCCCGTGCGATCCTGCACCTCCCGCAGCGCGAAAAGATGATCAAGGCGGTGGCGCTCCTCTTCCTCATGGCCGAACATCATGGTGGCCGTTGTTTTGAGGCCCAGGCCGTGCGCGTCTTCCATCACGCCGAGCCACTGGGCCGCGCTGCACTTGTTGGGGGAGACGCGGCTGCGCGCCTCGTCCGCCAGCACTTCGGCCCCGCCGCCGGGAATGGAATGCAGGCCGGCCGCGATCAGGCGCGCGATGACCTCGCGCGGGGAGCAGTTTTCGCGCTCCGCCCAGAAAACGATCTCCGGCGGGGAAAAGGCGTGGATGTGCAGCGTGGGCCAGCGTTCGCGCATCCAGGAAAGGAGATCGGCGTACCAGCTGAGCGGCAGATCGGGATGGTGCCCGCCCTGAAGCAGGATTTGCGTGCCGCCGAGATGCAGGGTTTCCTCTATCTTTTCCGCTATTTCCTCCCGGCTGATCACATAGCCCTGCGCGTGTCCCGGCGGGCGGAAAAAGGCGCAGAAACGGCAGCCGCACACGCAGACGTTGCTGTAGTTGATGTTGCGGTCGCCCACATAGGTGACCACGCGCTTGGGATGCCGGCGCAGGCGCGCGGCGTGCGCCAGCCTGCCCAGGCTGTGCAGCCCGGCTTCGGCGCACAGGGTTTCGGCCTGCTCCCGCGTCAGGCGCGCGCCTTCAAGAACGCGTTGTCCTATGTCCCGTATCGCCGGGCTTTCCTCAAAAGGGGAACCGGAAATCATGACTGCCTCACATATTCAAAATATATATAATCTTTACCGATAAGGAGAGCGCGCGGCAAGGACAAGGGAAACGGCTTTTTTGCGCAGGGAGCGTACTCTTACGGTACCCGACCGGAGCAAAAAAGCCGTTTGACGCAGTCATTGCCCGCGAACATCCTTATCGGTGTCGGTCAGCGTAATGCCCGGGCGATAGACTGCCCGACAGACCGCATGTTTTCAAGCCAGTTTTTTGCCAGGGGATCAGCCTCCACCAGGGCTATGCCGGCTTCGTCCGCGATCATGCGCGCGCCGCGCGGCGAAATTTGCGGGGAAACCAGCATGAAGGGAATCTTTTCCTTGCGGATCAGGCTGATCAAACGGGCCAGATCCGCGGCCTTGGGTTCCTTGCCCTCCACTTCCACCGCCAGTTGCACCAGCCCGTAATCGGCGGCGAAATAGCCCCAGGCCGGGTGAAAGACCAGAAAACGCATGCCCTTGCGATCCGCAAACAGCGTGCGGAAAAACGCGTCCAGCCGGGCGACGTCCGCTGAGAATTGTTTAAGGTTCGCCGCGTACACGGTCGTTCCGGCGGGGTCGATTTCCGTCAGGGCCGCGCACACGGTGCGCGCCTGTTCGGCCATCAGGCGCGGGGAAGTCCAGATGTGCGGATCGCCCCGTCCGCCGTGTTCTTTGTCGTCATGACCGTGCCCATGTCCGTGTTCGTGCTCATGTTCTTCCGGCAGGCGCGCGATGCCCCGGCTTAGGTCCACAATGCGCATTCGGGGATGCAGGGCCTCGATGCCGGGCAGGCGGGCGTCCTCAAACGCGGACAGTCCCCCCAGCGAGAAATAGAGCGAAGCCCGGGCCAGACCCAGCATCTGCGCCGGCTTGGGCTCAAAACTGTGAGCATCCGCGCCGGGCGGCACCAGGGTCGAGACGTGTACCCGTTCCCCGCCTATGCGTTCCACCAGATATTGCTGCGGCGCTGCGGTGACGAAAACATCCAAAGGCGGCGCGGACCGCGCCGCCTGCCCGTAGGCCGGGCAAAGCGGCGCCGCGAGCGCGGCGCACAGAGCAAGCCCTTTCAACAGTCCTTTCAGAATCATTGCGTTTTCCTCCGAAAGCCCATCACGCAGACATAGGCCGTCACCGCGACCAGAATAATGCCCGCTCCGGCCGTCAGGTTGAAATGCACTGAAATGCCCAGGCCCGCCAGGCAGAAAATCGCGCTGAACAGTCCGGCCAGGGCCATCATGCCGGCCAGGGAGCGGGAAAAACGTTCGCCCAATTGGGCGGGCACCGTCAACAGCGCCATCACCAGCACCAGTCCCGTGACGCGGATGAGCATGACCACGGCCAGACAGGTGAGCAGTGCCGTGCCGTAATGAAGCAGATCCACCCGCACGCCGCGCAGGCGCGCGAAATCCTCGTCATACAAAAAGGCGCGCAGGCCCCGGTAGTTCAGGCCCACAAAGAGCACGGCCGCCAGCGTCATCAGGGACATGGCCGCGATGTCCGCCCGCGAAACCAGCAATATGCTCCCGAACAGGTAGCTCATCAGATCGCTGTTGTAGCCGGGCGTGAGATCCGTGCAGATAATGCCCACCGCCATGCCGAAGGCCCAGATGACGCCGATGACCGTATCCGCCCGCTCCGGGCTGCGCCGAAGCATTCTGCCCATGGGCAGGGCCAGCAGGGCCGAAAAAACCAGAGCTCCGGCCTGGGGCGGCGCGCCGAAATACAGGGCCAGACCGAGGCCGCCGTAGGCCGCGTGAGCCGCGCCGCCCGCCAGAATGACCATGCGCCGCACAACGACCAGGCTGCCCACCACGCCGCACAGCGCCGAGGCCAGCAGCGAGGCCGCCGCCGCATTGCGGAAAAATTCGAATTGAAACAGTTCAAGCATGCCGCTTCGTCTCCGGTGGGCGCAGGGATTTGAGGGGGCGCATGCCCCCCCGATTACGTATCTCTGCTGAAAATACGCTATTGCTGATGCCGGTCCACCCAGTCAAGCACGGCTTCCATAAAATTTTTGACGCGCGTGATTTCATTGAGATCCACAAGGTCGCCGTTCGCGTCGAAGATCGGGGTGAAGGCGTTGGCGAAGAACTCCGGCTTGGGCATGACGATCAGGTTGAGAAAAACGCAGGTCTGGCGCAGGTGGTACTGGGCGCGGGAACTGCCCATGCCGCCTGCCGCGCCCATAATGGCGGCGGGCTTGCCTTCGAGCAGCCTGTTGTCCGGTTCGCGCGAGGCCCAGTCCAGAATGTTCTTGAGGGCCGGAGCCATGGAGTAGTTGTATTCGTTGCAGGCGAAGAGCAGGGCGTGGGCTTTCTCCATCTGCGTGAATATCGCGGCCACGGCCGGGGGAAGTTCTTTGATGTCCGCGTTGTAGAAGGGCACCTGGGACAGATCCGCGATGCTGATTTCAACTTCCCGCGGGGCCTGGGCCTTGGCGCAACGCAAAAGACCCTTGTTGGTGGAGGCGGCGCGCAGGCTGCCGGCGATACCGAGTATGGAATATGTGCTCATAATTTCTCCTTTGTGCGCGCTGTGCGCCCCGGGACGGAGCGCTGCGCGGGTTTATGCGGGAACTATACAGGAGACCGCATATTTTGCAAAGTTTGCGCGCGGAACCTTGAACTCGCCTTGAGCGGGGTATAGAGTGAAAATGCGGAATAATCCGCGTCGATATCAGGAAGGCCCTCCATGAACGATGAAAAATTCCCGCATCAACCGCCTTTGCTGGAAGAGGTCCGCGCCTGCGACGCCGAAGGGCTGAAAGGGCTCTATACCCGCCTGCTGGAACGCATGGCCGCTCTTGATCCCGTGTTGCGCGTTTTCGCCAACGGCCCGCCGGATGCGGATCAGGTGTTGGAAGAATGCGGCCGCATCGCGGGCCGTTGGAAAAACCCGGCCGTGCGGCCCCCGCTTTTCGGCCTGCCCGTGGGCGTGAAGGAGATTATCCGCATTGCCGGACGGCCCCTGCGTTGCGGTTCGCTGCTGCCGGCCGATCTTTTCGCCGGGGAGGAAGCCGCGCTGGTCACCCGCCTGCGCGCGGCCGGAGCCGTTATTCTGGATTATACCGTCAGCACGGAATTCGCCTATGCCGAAGCCGGCCCCACCTGCAACCCGCATGATCCCGCTCACACGCCGGGCGGCTCCAGCAGCGGTTCGGCGGCCGGAGTGGCGGCGGGCTTTTTCAGCATCGGCCTGGGCACGCAGACCGTGGGCTCGATCATCCGGCCGGCTTCGTACTGCGGCGTGGCCGGCTTCAAGCCGAGCTTCGATCGCCTGCCCATGAGCGGCATCATCCATTTTTCGCCTTCCGTCGATCATGTGGGGCTTCTCGGGGTGAACCCGCGGGAACTCGCGGCCGTTATGGCGGCCGTGGATCCCGACTGGCGCTCCGCTCCGCCGCCGCTTTCCCTGCGTCTGGCTCTGCCCGTGGGGCCGTATTTGTCCTGCGCCCTGCCCGAAACCGTCAGCCGGCTGCGCACCAAGGCCGAGGCCCTGGCCGCGCGTCTGGAGCAGGCCGGGCGGAGCATAGACCTGGTGGAAGTGCCCTGCTTCGAGGACATGGACGTGCTGCGCGCGCGGCACGAACTGCTCATTGCGGCGGAAGCGGCCGAGGTGCACAGGCCCTGGTTCAAACGCTACGAGCACATGTACCGCCCGCGCACGCGGGATCTTTTGCGCGGCGGCCTGGCCGTGAAGCCGGCGGAACTGGAAGCGGCCCGCGCCTCCCGTTTCGAACTGCGCGAGCGCCTGCACAGGCTGATGATCGAACACGGCGCGGATTTCTGGATCAGCCCCTCGGCCCTGGGCGAGGCGGATCCCGGCCTGCACGGCACAGGCAACCCGATCATGAACCTGCCCTGGACGCACGCGGGCCTGCCGGCCCTGAACCTGCCGCCCTGCCGGGGCGCGCGGGGTCTGCCGCTGGGCCTGCAACTGGTGGGCGCCTTCGAGCGTGACGAAGAAGTGCTGGCGGTCGGCGCGCTGCTCTGGGAAGCCTGAAGCGCTTTACCGCGCCCACTTGAAGACGATGGCCTTTTCCGTGTCCGGGTGCAGGCTGGCATGCACCGGGCAGGTATGGGCGGCCCGTTCGATGGCGGTTTTTTCCCTGTCGCTGTATTCCTTGTCCGGCATGGTGATGATCACGTCTATGCGCTGGATGCGTCGCGGATTCGCCGACATGGTCTTGGTGACTTCCGCCCGCATGCCGTCCACGTCCACATTGTGGTTTTTGGCGTAGATGCCGATAATGGTCATGGCGCAGGCCGCCAGGGAGGCGGCGCACAAATCGGTGGGGGAAAAAGCTTCGCCCTTGCCCTGATTGTCGGTCGGGGCGTCGGTGACGATGACCGTGCCGCTTTGCAGATGCGTGCATTCCACACGCAGATCGCCGAGATATTTTGCCGATACCGTGGTCATGACGGACTCCTTGTGAATGGATGATGCGTCAGGCTATAGGATGGGACGTGCGCCGGCAAGACCCGCAATGCTCCCGCGCAGAAGAAAATCTTGCCGCGCGGCCAGGATTCGGGATAGAGTGATAATAGGCCTTTTTTATTGATGCGCGTTTTTCATACGGAGGGCATATGCGCCGCACGTTCACTCTGCTTGCCTGTTTTGCGATGCTTTCGGGGTGCACTCCCCAAACGAACATAGGCCGTCTGGCGGCGATGCCGGTATACGGCAGGGAAAATGCGGCCTCGTTCAACGCGTCGTTTGAAAAAATATGGGACGCGGCCGTCATGTCCATGCAAAGCGGCTTTTTTGTCGTAACGCATATGGACAGGCAGTCCGGTGTCATCATCGCGGAGTTTTCCGTGGCTGATCCGCAGGAATACATAGATTGCGGGAAAAATACCGTCACAACGTCGGGGTTCGGCATAAAAGACGCGGATCTTGAATATGAAGTCGCCGCAAAGTATGTTAAATATCCTGAAGTGTTGATATACGGCGAGGGGCCGACGATGATCGAGCGCAGAACCTCCCTGGCCGGGAAAGTGAACATTTTCTTTACTGAGGACGGGAAAAGTACGACACGGGTGACGGTAATCACCGCCTATACCTTCACCGTGCACAAATCGGGCGTCCGCACAGAGCTTGTCGCCCTGCACGAGACGAAGAAGCCGTTCTTCGGCTCCACCACGGAATTGTTCACCACCGGGCAGGCGGGCGGCGATCCGTCCGTGCGCTGCTCCACAAAATATACCCTTGAAACGAGGATCCTGGACGGCATCAGGGACAAACTGCAATAACGCAATGAGGATACTGCCATGAAACGGTCGCCGGTCTGTGTTTCGTTCGCCGTCCTGTTCCTGCTCCTCGCCGTCTTTTCCGCCCGGCCCGTTCCGGGGGACGCGGCGGAGCGTGCGCCGCATCCCGGCTTCGTCTATGTGACGGATGCGGTTCCGGACGCCATCCTGGAAATACGCTACCACAGCGGCTATAATTTCATCGGCGGGCGGGTGGACGGTTATCTCGCGCCCACGGCCGTGTTGAGCGCCGAGGCCGCCGCTGCCCTGAAAAAAACGGGCGACGCGCTGAAACAGCGGGGCTATGCGCTGAAAATTTTTGACGCCTACCGCCCCCAGGCCGCCGTGGATCATTTTGTCCGCTGGGCCGCCGACCTTGAGGATACGCGCGCCAAGCCCTATTTTTACCCGGATGTGGACAAGTCGCGGCTTTTCGCCTTGGGCTACATAGCGGAGAAATCCGGGCATACGCGCGGCAGCACCGTGGATTTGACTCTGGTGGACATGCGCACGGGCAGGGAACTCGACATGGGTTCGCCTTTCGACTTTTTCGGCCCCGTCTCCCACCACGGCACGCCCCTGATCACGGCGCAGCAGACCGCCAATCGCGAGATCTTGAAAAAAGCCATGATCGAAAGCGGGTTCAAGCCCTATGCCGAGGAATGGTGGCACTACACCCTGGCGAACGAACCCTATCCCGACACGTATTTCACTTTTGCCGTGGACTGCCCGGCCGGCCGCTGAGGACATACCGGCATGGGAAAAGCGAAACATGACGCACTGTAAGGGATTTCAATTTTCGGCCCTCTGCGCCGCCGGGGCGCTTTGCCTCGGCCTGCTCGTCTGGCTGAACATTTTCCAGGGCATGGGCGTGAACGACATCCGCAACTGGGATGAGGCCCGGCACGGGGTCAGCGCCCTGGAAATGGCGGCAAACGGCGATTTTATCGTCAACACCTTTCAGGGCCGGCCGGATTACTGGAACCTCAAGCCGCCGCTCGCCTTTGCCTCCATGGCGGCGGGTTTCGAGCTTTTCGGGCGCAACCTCTGGGGTTTGCGCTTTTTTTCCGGCGTGCTGACGGTGCTGACCATCTGCATTACGGCGGCCGTGTGCGCGCAACGGCGCTCTCCGATCCACGCCTTTCTCGCTTCCCTCATCCTGCTTACCTGTCTGGACTATTTTTCTCTGCACAACGCGGCAAGCGGCGATGCGGACGCGCTCTACAATTTTTTTTACGCCGCGGCGCTCTGCCTCATTCTCGGCCTGCCGAAAGGCTTCGGCAAATACTACGCCGCTTCCCTGATCGCGGCCCTTGCCTTTTTGACCAAGAGCTTTCACGCCGCGTCCCTCTGCCTGACGATAGCCATCCTGTTTGCGGCGGAGCACCGCCTGCGCGCGGCTTGTCTTGCGCGCGGGCTCGCCTGTCTGCTGTGCTTCGCCGCGCCGGTCGGGCTGTGGGCCGCCCTGCGCCATGCCCACGACGGCACCGCCTTTTTTGAGAGCATGATCATGTACGATCTGCTTGCGCGTTCGGGCACGGCCATAGAGGGGCACCAGGGCCCGCCCTGGTATTACGCGCAGCGTTTGTTCAGGAATTTCAATCCCTGGCTCTTTGCCGCCGTGGGCGCGGGCCTGCTCGGCCTTGCCGGGAACGGCATCCGCAAGACCGCAACGGCCCTGGCCGCCGACCCGCTGCCCGCGCAGCTCGCCGTGATCATCGCCGTGCCCCTGATCGCGTATTCGGCGGCCTCCTCCAAGCTGACCTGGTATATCTACTGCGTCTATCCCTTCATCGCCGCGCTGCTCGCTCTGCCCGTCGCCTTCTTTTTCAGGACATGGGCGGAGAAAAAGCCCGTTGTCGCCGGCGCGGCCGCGCTTCTCGTCGCGCTTGTCGCGTTGCAGGCGGAGCGGATGTCGATTGAAAAAAGGGACGAACTGGTCGCCAAACACCGCGACGTGATCCAGGAACGGATCGCTTCGGCCGGGCGGCAGTGCGGCGCCGCCGCCGTGCATCTCTATCTGGACAAAGGGGAATGGGAACAGCGCCACATCCTGGCGGCCATGCTCGCCGGCGACGTCGTGCTGCTGCCCGGCGGCGAAAGCGGCTTCCGTGCCGATCAAGAGGGATGCAAAGCGCTGCTGAAGGCGGAATAGCGGGAAACAATGAAATTTACAAGCGACATACGATTTGCGCCGGATGACGAACCGGGGACGGCATGATTGCTTCCGTCGAAGGAAGACATTATTCTATGGGATAAGGAGATACGCCATGAGCAAAACCATCATGCGCCTGCATCTGACGGAAGCCAAAGTGCGCAAGAAAGCGGCAAAGGCGGTTCAGCCCCACAGGGACAAGACGAAATACAGCCGCAAGGCGAAACACAAAGGCCCCTGGGATTCTCCCCAAGGGCCTTTTCATTCCACTGAGTCTCGAGGCCTCGATACAAAAAATTGTGTATATGCTGTACCATTAGCAATCATTTGTGCTATGGTGATAGTAAGGTTCCGTTGCTTTTATCCTGTGGCTTGCCACAGAAGAGGATAAGGATACAGTATGCGGCTCTCGACATTCCATAGCCGCGCCGTGGCGCAAGCCGCCGCCCTCTGCCGGATGTCTTTTGCTCGGCCCCTGCGCGCCTGCTTGCCCATGCTGCTGTTGCTGCCTTTAAGCTGCGCGCCGCGTGACATCACGCCCTTATCAACCCCCTTGGCGCTTGCCGGCCTGGAAAGCGGCACAGCCCTGCCGCTGACGTCGGAAATGGCCTGGCCGGCCGACCGCTGGTGGGAAGTTTACCGCGACCCGCAACTGAATCGCCTGGTGGAAACGGCCGTACGCGACAACCCCAGCCTGCGCCTGGTCGCAGCCAGAGTGCGCATGGCGCAGGGCACGGCAGTGGCGGCCGGGGCCGGGCTGTACCC
>JAVBNZ010000074.1:0-38290 GCA_031551145.1 Desulfovibrionaceae bacterium
CAATGCGAGGGTCTTCGATCATGCTGAAATGTGTTATGAAATCCGCCATTCCAACCTCCTTAGGGCTGGAATTACTTGATCATAACTCGATCCGCTTGTCGATCCTATTTTTTCAAAAGGTTAAAGTGATCTTGCCCTGGCTATATCGAACTGTATTGCCGCGCATTTCTTCCCAGCAGACAGAAGACCTCGTATCCTATGCTTTCCCAGGCGGCGGCCAGTTCATGGATGCCGACAGCACCGGGTTTCGGCCCGCCGAGCAGCCAGGCCGTGTCGCCGGGCCGGGCATCGGGGATGTCGGTCAGATCAACAAGGAGCATGCCCATGCACACCCGGCCGAGCACGGGCGCGCGCCTGCCGCGCAGCATCAGGGTTCCCCGGCCGGAAAAGCGCCGGGCGTAGCCGTCGGCATAGCCCACGCCCACCACGCCCGCGCGCATCGCCTTGGGTGCGACAAAGGTGCGGCCGTAGCTCACGCTGTCGCCGGCCTTAAGTTCGCGCAGGTTGAGCAGGGGGGCGCCGACCTCCATCGCGCATTCCAAATCCGCGCCCAGGGAGGCGCGGCCTGTGCCGTGGAAGGGATTGCAGCCGTACAGCGCAATGCCGGGCCGGGCCAGATCGAAGGCCGCGCCGGGGTGTCCGAGCAGGCCGGCGGAATTGGCGAGCGAGGCGCGCAGAGTGGGGAACGCATCTTTCATAAGAATCGCAATTTCGCCGAAAGCGCGGATTTGCCGTTCCGTGAAAGCGTCTTGCTCCGGCATGTCGGCCGCCGCGAGGTGGGACATGCAGAGCACGGGCCGGAGATCGGGCAGGGTGCGCAGGCTTTCGATCACGCTGCCGGCCTCGTCGGGCAAAAAGCCCAGGCGGGCCATGCCGGTGTTCCATTTCACGGCGACGCGTACAGGATGGTCGCCTGTGCCGTGCGCGGCGGCCAGATTCAGGCCCGGTACATTGTGAACAAGAAGGATGCAATCGGCGGCGGCCGCCCGTGCCGCTTCTTCGGCGTCCGCCGCGCCGAGCAGGACGAGAATGTCCGCTCCGGGCGCGGCTTCGCGCAGGGCGAGAGCTTCGGACACCGTGGCCACGGCGAAAAAGCGCGCTCCGGCCGCCGCCAGGGTTGTGCCCACAGGCAGAAGGCCGTGCCCGTAGGCGTCGGACTTCACGACCGGGATAAGACGGGCCGGATCGCCCAGGCGCACGAAATTGCGCGCGATGCGATCAAGATGGATGTGCGCGATGCAGGGACTTGCAGGTACGAAGGACATAGGCGTACAGGGGGTTGAAAGAGGCAGGGCAGGATGGAAGGCGCCATTCTGCCGGAAAAGCGAGCCCTCCACAAGGCGCTTTCCGAAATGGGCCGCTGAGACGAAAGTCACTGCGATTTTCTTCAAATCTCCTCTTGGGAGATTTGAAGATAGGTTGTAAAGTCCCGCGATGCACAGCCCCGGAAGTTTTTTCCTCACCGCCTCGGACGGCGCGGCCCGCGCCGCGCGCCTGCATACCGCGCACGGCGTTGTTCCCACGCCGGTCTTCATGCCCGTGGGCACGGGCGCTTCGGTCAAGGCCGTGGCTCCGGACGACCTGGAGGCGGCCGGCGCGTCCATCATCCTGGGCAACGCCTATCATCTTTATCTGCGGCCGGGACACGAACTTGTGGGCCGGAGCGGCGGCCTGCATTCCTTCATGGCCTGGAACAGGCCCGTGCTCACGGACAGCGGCGGCTTTCAGGTTTTCAGCCTCAGCGCCCTGAGGAAGATTGCGGAAGACGGGGTGGAATTCCGCTCCCATCTGGACGGCTCAAAACATCTTTTCACCCCGGAAAAGGTCGTCGAAATCCAGAGGGCGCTCAATTCCGATATCATGATGGTGCTGGACGAATGCGTACCCTACGGCGCGGACTACGCCTATACGGAAGCCTCCCTGGAGCGCACAACGCGCTGGGCGGTGCGTTCGCGCGCGGCGTACCCGGCCGGGAGCGGGAGGAATCTGCTTTTCGCCATCGCCCAGGGCGGCTTTTTCAAGGATTTGCGCAAACGCTCCATTGCGCAACTTACGGAACTGGACTGCGAGGGCTTCGCCCTGGGAGGCTTTTCCGTGGGGGAACACAAGGAGGAGATGCTGGAATTTCTCTACCACTGCGCGCCGTTGCTGCCCGTGAACAAGCCGCGCTATCTCATGGGTGTGGGCACGCCCTCGGACATCGTTCACGGCATTGCGGCCGGCATAGACATGTTCGACTGCGTGCTGCCCACGCGCAACGCCCGCAACGGCACGCTCTACACCTCGCGCGGCAAGGTGAACATCAAGCGCAGGGAATACGCCGAGGCGGAAGAGCCGCTCGATCCCGCCTGCTCGTGCTACACCTGCCGCACCTTCAGCCGCGCCTATCTGCGCCATCTTTTCGCTTCCAGGGAACTGACGGCCTTCCGTTTGAACTCCCTGCACAACATTAGCTATTTCTGCAAGTTGGCGCGGGATGCCGGAGAGGCGATCGCGCAGGGCCGCTTCGCCTCCTTTGCCCGCACCATTTGGGAACTGTATCCCGATTGACAGGATCGACGCGGCCTTTTACAAGAAAAAATCCTTTTGTCCGCCGCGCCGGGCGCGGCCCCTTACCCAGGAGTACGGTTCATGAAGCTTCAGTTACGTATTCTCGTGCCCATTATCGTCTTTTTCATCGCGCTGATGACGGTAAGTTCGTATATTTCCTATCACGAATCCGCCCGTGACATGCGCGCCGCGCTCATAGACAAGATGCGCGGCGACGCCGAGGCGGGAGCGCGCTCCACGGCCGAACTGATCCGTTCCGCCATCGCCGACGTGAAGCGCACGGCGAACAGCGAAGATGTGCGCCGCTTCTTCTCCGGCGACATCAACGATCCGGAACGCGCCAAGGCCATGAATGCCGCTTTAACTTACCTCAACGACACCTATCCCGATTTCGCGGTCATGAGCATCATCGCGCCGAACGGCATGATTGTGGCCAGTGCGGACGAAAAGCTCGTGCAGAAAGTCAACCTGACGGAACGGGCGTATTTCAGGAAAGCGATCACCGGGGAGTTCGCCCTTTCCGATCCCTTTTACAGCGAGTTCAGCAAGGTTTCGATGATTGTGGCCGCTTCGCCCGTGGTTATCGACAACAAGATTGCCGGGGTGCTCTATGGGGCCGTTTCCCTCGAAAATTATTTCACGAACGCCATCGCGCCCATCAAGGTGGGCGAGAAGGGTTTTGCCTACGTGGTGGACGCCCAGGGGCATGTGATCGTCGCCAGGAACAAGGACTGGATTTTTAACGACAAACTTCCCTCCCTCCCCCTGTACCGGGAACTGGCAAAAGAAAAAATGGGCGGATACAGGGAAATCACCGGCAACGACGGCAAACCCGTCATCGTCTATTATCTCAAGGAACCGCTTTCCAACCTCACGGTGATCGTGCGGGCGGAAACCAGCGACGTTTTCTCCGGGCTGGAAGGCATGTTCCGCACTTCGGCCACGATTACGCTCGTTGCCTCGCTGCTGTGCTGCCTTGTGGTCTGGTTCATCGTGCGCCCGGTGGTCGCGGTGCTGAGAAAGAGCGTGATTTTCGCCGGGCGGGTGGCCCAGGGCGATTTGAGCGGGGAACTGGCGGTCAAACGTTCTGACGAACTCGGCACGCTGGCTGATGCCCTGCGGGCCATTCCCGAATCCCTGAAGACGGTTATCGCGGAATACAAAGGCCTGGAGCGGAATATCGAAAGCGGCCGCCTGGACGCCGAAGGCGACCGCGGTCGTTTTTCCGGGGAGTTCGCGGCCCTCATCGAAGGTACGAATTCCATCCTGCGGCGTTTCCGTACGGTGATCGACACCCTGCCTTCGCCCATGATCATGCGGGATAAAGACCTCAAGGCCGTTTATCTGAACGCGGCGGCGCGGGAATTCGTGGGCGGGGATTATCACGGCAAGACCGGGGGGCAGCTCTTCCGCCGCGAAGACAGCGGCACGCCGAACTGCGCCCTGACCAGGGCGCTGCGCTCCAAACGGCCGGAAAAAGCCGAAACCCGCGCCCATCCTCCGGGCAAAAGCCTGGATGTGTCGTACACGGGCATTCCCATGCTCGACGCCGGGGGCGAGGTGGCGGCCGTGATCCAGTTCATGACCGATCTGACGCAGGAAAAAACCACGCAGCGCACAATATTGGAAGTGGCCTCCCAGGCGCACACCATTGCCGACCGTCTGGCCGCCGCTTCCGGGCAGCTTGCCGGGCAGGTGGAGCAGGTCAACCGGGGCGCGTCCATCCAGCGCGAGAGGGCGCTTTCCACGGCCAGGGCCATGGAGGGCATGAACGCCGGCGTGCTCGACGTTGCGCGCGGCGCGGGCCGGGCCAACGAACAGGCGGAAAGCACCAAGGACAAGGCGCAGCAGGGCCGGGAACTGGCGGCGAAGGTTGTGGAGGCCACACAGCGCGTCAACAGGGTGGCGCTCGAACTTCAGGCCGAGATGCAGGGCCTGGGTTCGCAGGCCGAAGCCGTGGGCGGGGTGATGAACGTTATTTCCGATATTGCCGATCAAACCAATCTGCTGGCGCTCAACGCGGCCATTGAGGCCGCCCGCGCGGGCGAAGCCGGGCGCGGCTTTGCCGTGGTGGCCGACGAAGTGCGCAAGCTGGCGGAAAAAACCATGCAGGCCACGGCCCAGGTGGGCGGGAGCATCCAGGGCATCCAGCGCTCGGCGGCCGAAAACATCAAACGAGTCGGCGAGGCCGCCAAGGGCGTGAGCGAAGCGGCGGAACTGGCCGGCGTTTCGGGCGCGGCCCTGCATGAAATTGTCGAACTGGCGGGCGGCAGTTCCGCCACCGTTGCCGGCATCGCGGCGGCGGCGGAAGAACAGTCTTCCACCTCGGAGGAAATCAACCGCGCGGTGGAAGAAATCAACCGCATCGCCTCCGAAACCGCCGAAGGCATGACCCAGGCCACAACGGCCGTGCGGGATCTTTCCATCGTAGCCGAGGAGTTGAAGAAGGTTCTGGATAAATTGCAATAAACAGGGAGGAACTATGCAGCCGAAGGACTACAAGGTTTGCGCCGTTGCGGCGATCCTGCTGGGGATATTCTGTTTCGCGCCGGGGGCGCTGGACGGATTTATCGCGGCCACCAATGCGCATCCGTATGTGATGAGTTTTGTGAAGTTCGCGCTTCTTTCCACCTTCGGCGAATGCATAGGCCTGCGCATCACCACCGGCGTGTATTATTCGCCCGACTTCGGCGTGCTGCCCAAGGCCCTGGTCTGGGGGCTGCTCGGCATGGGCATCAAGCTGGCTTTCACCATCTTCGCCACGGGCGCGCCCAACGTGCTGGCCGAACTGGGGCTGCCCGTGAGCGTCGCCACGCTTAAGACCGGCGACTTTTCCCTGCGCCTGCTCACGGCTTTTTGGGTCAGCGTGACGATCAACAGCATTTTTGCCCCGATCTTCATGACGCTGCACAAGATCACGGACATCCACATTTCGCGGGCGGGCGGCTCGCTTATCGGCTCGCTGAAGCCCATTTCGATGGCCGCCATATTGCAGGAACTCAACTGGAACGCCCTGTGGGGCTTTGTGTTCAAGAAGACGCTGCCGTTCTTCTGGGTTCCGGCCCACACCATCACCTTTATGCTGCCCGGGCATTTTCAGGTGGTGTTTGCCGCGCTGCTCGGCATCGTGCTGGGGGTGATATTGGCCGTGTCGAACAGGAAGGTCGCGCCAGCATAGAACGCACTGCGGTCTTTTCGCTCCTGTCTTTGTCGGATTTCGCTTTTATTCCGGTCGAGTACCGTAAGAGTACACTCTCTCCATAAAAGGCTCATCCTTCGCGGCAGATAATGAAAATTCCCGCAGTGCTCCGGCTCCTAAAATAATGGATCTTCGGAAGTAAAAAAGAGGACGCGCGGCATGTCCGTGGCGTCCTCTTCTCGTTGCGCCAGCATGCAGAGATGTTGCGGGCGCAGATCCACGGGTGTGATGCTCCACTGCCTGCCGCGCAGCACAACGGGGTTGCGCAGGGCGTTCATTTCGCGCGGTTCACACTCAAGGCCGGAGCCGTCGGCCTTGAGCACGGCTTCCTTGATCGTCCACAGGCGGGCGAGTTCCCGCGCCGCGTCCGGCTGCCGGCGCACATGATCTTCTTCCTCCGCATCAAGAAAGCGCGAGGCATGCTCAAGGCTCAAGGCGTAGGGCAGTTCCACGTCCAGGCCCAGCGGGCCGGAAAGGGAAAGCGCAACCGCCGCGAAGCCCGGCGTATGGCTGAAGCTGAAATGCGCGGGATGAGCCGCAAGGCACGGCTTGCCGGCGGGGCCGACGCGCCAGGCGGCGAGCGAGGTATCACAACCCAGGCGTCGCAGTCCCTCGCGCAGGAGCAGGCGGGCCGCGATGCGGCTTTGCCTGTCCGCCGGCCGGCGGAAACGCAGGGCGGAGGCGCGCGGAGCCTCCGGCAGCAGGGCCAGGGCGCGCTCCAGGCGTTCCTTGGGCCAGAGCCTGGGCAGCTCCTGCGCGAGCACAAGGGTTGTATGTTCCATTAGCGCAGAAAATTACTGAATAGAACGACGCCGGTCAACAGTTTGTCACTCTTCGAATACGGCGGCCCCATTTGCCGTCAGACAAGGAAGGCGAGTTTTTGCTGACGGGAGTGGACTCTTCGGTCCATGACCGGAGGCAAAAAAGAAGTCTGACGACGTATCACGGCAAATGGGGCCGCCGTTCAGCTTCTGGTGCCCCGGACGGCGTTCAGCACCGCCAGCAGCGCCACGCCCACGTCCGCGAACACCGCCTCCCACAGGCCGCTCAAGCCCGCGATGCCCAGCGCCATGATGATGCCCTTGACGCCCAGGGCCAGCAGGATGTTCTGCACCACCACGGCGCGCACCTTGTCGGATATTTCGAAAAGCTCCGCCGCCTTGGCCGGGGAATCGTTGAGGATGACGACGTCCGCCGCCTCTATGGCCGCGCCCGTGCCTATGCCGCCCATGGCCACGCCGACGCGGGACAGGGCGAGCAGGGGGGCGTCGTTGATGCCGTCGCCCACGTACACGGTTTTTCCCGCCGGGGCAAAGTCGGCCAGGGCGGAAACCTTTTCTTCCGGCAGCAGTCCGGCGCGGTAGCCGGCCAGCCCCACGCGCTCGGCTACCGCACGGGCCGCGCCGTTCTCATCGCCGGTAAGCATGTAGGAGAGGATGCCGCGCTTTTTCAGCAGAGCCACGGCGTCCACGGCGTCGGGCTTGATCTCGTCCGTGAGCAGGAAGCCGCCGAGGTAATGCCCGTCGCGGGCCGCGTGCACCTGCGCGCCGACTTCCGTGAACTGCCGGGCATGCAGGCCGCGCTCTTCCAGAAAGGCGGCCGTGCCGGCCAGATATTCCGAGCCGGCGGAAAGGGCGATGACACCCTTGCCGGGGATTTCGCGCAGTTCGAGATCGGCCGGGCGCGTGAAGGCCGGCGAGCTTTGCATCACGGCCTTTGCCAGCGGGTGGTTGGATTCGCATTCCGCAATGGAGGCGGCGGCGATAAGTTCCGCTTCGGAAACGCCGGGTGCGGGCGCGATGCGGGCCACGCTGCAACTGCCCTTGGTCAGGGTGCCGGTTTTGTCGAAAACCGCGCTCGTCACTTCTTTCAGGCCGTCGAATACGCCGCCGCCCTTGACCAGGATGCCCCGGCGCGAAGCCGCGCCTATGCCGCCGAAATAGCCCAGAGGAATGGAGATGAGCAGCGCGCAGGGGCAGGAGATGACAAGCAGCACCAGCGCCCGGTAGATCCAGGTGCGCGGATCCGCGTCGGCCAGCAGGGGGGGGAGCAGGGCCACGAGAAAGGCCGCGCCCGTCACCGCCGGAGTATACCAGCGCGCGAAGCGGGTAATGAAACGTTCGGTGGGCGACTTGTTCGCTGCCGCATGTTCCACAAGTTCAAGCACGCGGGCGATGTGGCTCTGCGTATAGGGACTTTGCACCTGAAGCGTAAGCAGGGCGCTCAGGTTGATGGTGCCGCCGAGCACGGGATCGCCTTTCTCCACGTTGACGGGCAGGGATTCGCCCGTGAGCGGGGACTGATCCACCGTGGACGCGCCGGAAACGATCACAGCATCAAGCGGGATTTTTTCTCCCGCGCGCACAATGACGATCTGCCCCGGCCGCACGTCTTCCACGGGAAGTACGCGTACGCTGCCGTCCGTCTCCCTCACCTGGGCGCGGTCGGGCCTGCTCGCCAACAGCCGGCGCACGGAGCGGCGCGAGCTGTTCGCGGCGCGTTCCTGCACATATTCGCCCAGGCGGTAGAAGAGCATCACGCCCACGGCTTCCGGCAGTTCGCCCAGAGCTATGGCCGCGAAGGTGGCGAAGGTCATCAGGGTGAATTCGTTGAACACGTCCTTTTTCATCACCAGCCTGCCCGCCTCGGCGATGATGGACGCGCCGCAGATCAGGTAGGGCAGGGCAAAGGCAATGCCCCGGCCCCAGGTGCCGTAGGTATTCTGAATCGTATTTTCAAGCATCAACGCCAGAACGAACAACAGCCCGCTTCCGGCAAGAATGAAAATTTCCCGCCTATTGTCCTGCGGTTCCGAAATGCATTCATCTCCGCCCCCGCAGCAGGAACAGACGGAAGTCGCATCGATCTGAGACATTTTTTCTCCGGTGGTATTCAGCTCATGCGGGAAAAATGTTCGACGGAGGCGGCCAGCTTTTTCAGCGTGTTCTCAACATCGCCTTCCTCTATTCCTTCCAGCACGCAGTGGTGCAGATGCCCTTCCAAAATAATCTGTCCGGTTTTGTGCAGAGCGGACTTGGCCGCGCCTATTTGAATAAGGATGTCTTCGCAGGGCACATCCTTCTCCACCATGCTCATTATGCCGCGCACCTGCCCCTCGATGCGCTTGAGGCGGGCCACCACGGCATTCACATCCATACAGCGGCGCATGTTGTCCTCCCTATGTACTCTATACCCCTATAGGGTATAAACTGAGACGGCGCTTGTCAAGTCGGCCTGCGCCAAAACGCGCGCGAAAAAAAAGCTGCCGCCGAGCCCGAAGGCTGAGGCGGCAGCTTGGAAGGGTTTCCCCTTCACGCAGAACGAAAACTACCAGGGCCGACTTTTGGGACGGGGAGCGCGCTTCTCGGCTTCATTCACCCGCAGAGCTCTGCCGAGGAATTCAAAACCGTTCAGAGCGGTTATGGCGTTTTTGGCGTCGTTTTCAGGCATTTCGACAAAGCCGAAGCCGCGCGGACGCCCGGTTTCGCGGTCGCTCATCAGTTTGACGGAAATCACTTCGCCCTTGGAGGCAAAGAGGTCACGCACGCTTTCCTGATCAGCGGAAAAGGGAAGATTCCCCACATAGAGGGTCATGGACATAAACAAAGCTCCTGAAATTAAGGTATGGCAAAATCTCGTTCCGTCAGGAGCTGCGGCCCATGCGAAGTCCTACGCGAAAAAAATATTGCGCTTGAAAGAAGTCTCTCTAATAATCCTTCAATAAGATCATGTCAAGGAAGATCTTGGCGCATGGGTTTGTTTTGCGTATGATCGCAGCATGACAATCGCGCAACATGGCCGCGACGTTTTGGCGGAACGTGCGGCAACTCCGCTGATTCTTTCGGCAAGTCGCGCCACGGATATCCCGGCTTTTCACATCGCGTGGCTCATGAACAGGTTGCGGGCAGGACACTGTGCCCGGATCAATCCTTTCAACGGCATGCGGCACCGCATCAGTTTCGCGCACAGCAGGTTCATCGTGTTCTGGAGCAAGAACCCCGCGCCGCTCCTGCCCCATCTCACTGAAGTGGAGGAACTGGGCCTGCGTTGGGGTCTGCATTATACCCTCAACGACTATGAACGCGAGAAATTGGAGCCCGGCCTGCCGCCCCTTACGCGGCGGGTGGACACGTTGCTGCGCCTGGCCGAGCGCTGGGGCAGAGACAGGGTGATTTGGCGTTTCGATCCGCTTATTCTGGGTGGGGGGCTTTCCGTCGAGGAACTGACGGAACGCATCGGGCGGCTTGCGCTAAGTCTGCGGGATGCGGTGGAAAAGCTTGTCTTCAGCTTCATAGACATTGAAAGCTATGCAAAGGCGCGCTCCCGGCTGCGCCGGCAATTTCCCGAACTGCGCGGGGCAACTTCGGAAGAAAAAATGGGCCTTGCGAAAAATATCGCCGCGCTGTGCGCCGGATTCAGGCGACCACTGATCGCGGCGGCCTGCGCGGAACAGCACGATCTGCGCGCTGTGGGCGTGCAGCGCAACAGTTGCATGGATCCGGCATGGCTGCTGCGTTTATGGAGAGAACAACCCTTCGGCGACGCGGACGCCGTGGAACGGGAGCTGCGCGCGCTCATGGGCCGCAGGGATCCGGGCCAGCGCGACGCATGCGGCTGCGCGCCGTCCAGGGACATAGGCGCGTACGGCACCTGTCCGCATCTGTGCGCCTATTGCTATGCCAACCCTTCCGAAAGCGCGGTGCGCGGGCGCATGCGGCGGCTTGACCCCGGGCGCGATGAGTTGTGAACAGATTTTATAAAATGCACCGACAGAGACAGTCGCAAAAAAACATCGCTATATTCGCGGCAAGATTGATACTTTTTTTGCAAAACCGCGCGGTGGTCATGTGCGTTCAAAGGACTGATTTTATAATATCTATTTGTAAATACAAAAAAAAATAAAGCTGGAAAAAATTCTTACAACCGGTTAATTATACAAGAGGTAGCTAAAATTCCGCGGGATCCGCGCAGGGATTTCCGTCATCAGTATTCAGGATGTGATATGGAACATGTACCTGATGTGCTTGCTGCGGCACGGGCATTCGGCTCGATTTTGGATACGGCCGGCATAGGTTTGCTTGTGCAGAGCATTGGACGCAATTTTGCGGCCAACACTGTCGCGTTGCGTATTCTCGGCGTGGATGAAGACGCTTTTTTGCGCATGGAACCCGGCTCCGCCGACTGGCGGGCCGTGCTGCGGGACGGCCGCCCTCTGGGGAAGGAGGAGTTGCCCGGCATGATGGCGCTGCATACGATGCAGCCCGTCAAGGACATGGTGATCGGCTTTTCCGAGAAAAAGGAAGGCCGGCGGCGCTGGATTTCCTCAAGCGCCGCCCCGGTGCCGGGAGCGGACGGCGGGGAAACTCTTGTTTATCAATTTATCAGAGATATCAGCGAATTATTGCTGCGGGATGAAGATCTGAACCGCAGCCGGGAAGAGGCGCAGGCCGCCAACTTTATTAAGGACGACTTCCTCACCATGCTGAGCCACGAAATGCGCACGCCCCTCAACGGCATTATGGGCATGCTCCAACTGGCACTGCATGCCCGCAGCCGGGACAGCATCCAGGAATATCTCACTGTGGCGCTGGAATCGAGCAAGCACCTGCTCCTGCTGTTGGGAGACATCAGCGAGATCGCCGGCAGCGATGCCGGGCCGCTTCAGATCAAGGTGGAACCCTTTGACCTGGAAAGCGCTGTTTACCCGACAATCACCTCCTTCTCCAACCGGACCAAGACCAAGGGCCTGAAAATTTCCTGCCGCATCGATCCCCGCCTGCCGCACCGCCTGTTGGGCGATGCGGGGCGCATCCGGCAGATTTTGTTCAATCTTCTGGCCAATGCAGTCAAATATGCCGACAAGGGCGAAATCGTCATTTCCATCAGCCCGCTGGCCGAGCACGACAGGCTGAAACGCCACGGCCTCCATATTCTGCTCGGTGACGGAGAAAGCATTCCCGCCTTCGAGCAGGGCCGCGACGACACCGAACAGGCCGGCGGTCTGGGCCTCACCATCGTCAGACGCCTTGTCAGACTGTTGGGCGGCGAAGTGAATATCGCCGTAAGCAAAGACAAAAAAACCGATGTGGAAATCTTCCTTCCCCTGCCTGTGGGGCAGGTATCCGACAATGACCTATCCTCGGCGGAAAGTCGGGAGATGGATCTGCCCCAGGCCGGAGCCGCCAAGGTGCTGGTGGTGGAAGATGAACCCATCAACCTCAAGACCATGCTGCTCTCGCTTCAATTGCTCGGCTGCAAGGCCATAGGGGCGGACAGCGCGTACAAGGGACTGGCGCTGTTGCGCAGGGAAAAATTCGACATCGTGCTTATGGACATCCAACTGCCCGGCCTGGACGGACTCGAAGCCACGCGCCTCATCCGCAACGACAGCTCCGGCCTCATCGACTCGAGCATTCCCATTGTGGCCATTACCGCGCACGCCATGCCCGGCGACAAGGAACGCATCCTCAAGGCCGGGGTGGACGAGTATCTCGCCAAACCCGTGTATCTGGAGCAGTTGCGCGGGGTTTTATCGAAGATTCTCAACCGGCCGCTTTCGCCCTTCCCCCGCTGAGGGATCACGGATTTCCGGCCCGGCGCTTTGCCGGGCTTTTTTATGCCGTCTTTTCCATCGTTACGCGGAACAGCTTTCTGGGCAACGCCCCTTCCTCGAATTCCGTGATATCACGGATTTTCCAGCCGGCGGCCAGCGTGCGGACCAGATCCCTGTCGAAGAAATGGACGATGAAGCCGTCGTTCTCATACATATTTTCGCCCACATGCCTTCCGCTCCCGCAATGCGCGTCCCCGACGTGCCGCGTCGTGTACACGCACAGCCCGGCGGGTTTCAGCACCCGCCGTATCTCCGCGGCCAGAAACGCCAGTTCCGTTGTTGTGAGCGCCATGCAGAACAGCATGTGGGAAAAGCAGGCGTCCGCGCTCCCATCAGCAAGGGGAAGCGTCTGCCGCACGTCGTGGCGCAGGGCTGTAACAGCGTCCGCCAGATTCCGGGCGGCGGCTTTCTCCCGAATCGCGGCCAGACCGCTTGGGGAATAATCCAGAGCGGTGACGCAGAACCCCTCACGGGCAAAAAAAAGCGTATCGCGCCCCTGGCCCGCGCCGAGCTCCACAATATGTGTCATGCCCGCCGGGCGGAACAGCGCGGCGGCTTCCACGGCCGCCCGGCCGGGTTCCTCCCCGAACAGGTCGGGGCGGCGGGAAAAGGTGCTTTCCCAATGTGCCTGTTGCCCGTCCAGCAGATGTTTTTCCACACGTCCTCCGGCAAAAAATCAGGAAGGTGATCCGGCATACGCCGCGACCGCTCTGAAAAACGCAAGGGCCTTTTCTTCGTCGGCCATCTCCGTTTCGTCGATCAGGGGCAAGGCGGGCAGCGCGGCGCGCAGGCTGCGGGCAAACAGGCCCGGCCCCCGATTTTCGCCCGCCGCCGTGATCAGCGCGGCATCCCGCAAGGCGCAGGAAGGGGAGCGGCTTTTGAGCACCGCGCCCCGCGCGCCCCGAATGATTGCCTCGTTCACGGCTTTTTCGCAGGCGGTCTCCAGGCGCTCCGTCAGTTCCAATTCATCGACGGGCGCGCCGTCGGCGCGGCATACGCGGATCGCGCCGTCTTCCATCCCGCGCAGGCGAAGCGGCGGGCGCGGCAGGCCGAAACCCGCGCGCAACTCCGGGCAGAATGCAAACAGCCGCGTTCGTTCCGGCATCAGGCCGGCAAGAGCAGGGAAGAGCTTGTGCCCGCCGTTATAGCGCGTGCGATGGCCGAGCAGACAGGCGGAAACCAGCAGCAGCGGCGGGGACACGCTATTGCCTGAAGAGGGAGCCGGGCTCGCGCCCCAGCTTCTGCGCGGCCTGATCGAGTTCTTTCGCTTCTTTCAGACGGTGCAGATAGTCCTGATGGGAATCGTGGACGGCGTCGCTGCGCGTGTACAGATTCGCCCGCTGCGAGGCGGAGATGTCCAGTGCGTCCGGGCGGTAGAGATTGTGCCCCGGCACCTTGTTGGGCGCTTCGGGCTGATAGTCGTAGGAGGAGACGGTTCCCTCCCTCATGCCGCAGGCCGTAAGCGCCGCGACGGCGATGATGCACGCGGACAGCGTGAAACGACATTTCTTCATATGAAAAGCATACGCGGAAATCACAGCATCGGCAAGCCGCCGGCGAGCCGGAGCGGCCGGCGAGTGGTTTGACGGCGGGTTTAAAAGATTTTACTTGTAATTTCCGATATATGCTTAAAAAAACATGCTTGACCGGGAAAAAATGCGGACATAATTTATGTATAGGTGAAAAAGTTCACGTATCTGAAAAACAAGGAGCGATACGCTATGGATAAGATTCTGCGCATAAACGTGGGAGCCGAAGGCGGCCCTAAGGCCTCGATCGAACCCCTGGGCGCTTACGCCGGCCTGGGCGGGCGCGCCATGACGACGGCGGTGGTGTGCAAAGAAGTTCCCCCGGCCTGTCATCCTCTGGGGCCGGAAAACAAGCTGGTCATCGCCCCGGGATTGATGGCCGGCTCTCCCGCCTCCACGTCGGGCCGTATATCCGTGGGCTGCAAAAGCCCGCTCACCGGCACCATCAAGGAAGCCAACTCCGGCGGTACCGGCGGTCAGGCCCTCGCGCGCCTCGGCTTCGCGGCGGTGATTATCGAAGGTGAACGCAAAAGCGACGATCTGTACAAAGTCATTGTGAAATCTTCCGGCGTAACGATTGAAAAAGCCAACGATCTCAAAATGCTTTCCAACTATCCCGCTGTCGCGAAGCTGCAGGAAAGCTACGGCATGGATCCCTGCTACATAACCATCGGCACGGCCGGCGAAATGCGCATGAGCAACTCCACCATCTGCTTCACCGATCCCGAAGGCCGTCCCACCAGGCACGCCGGGCGCGGCGGCGTGGGCGCGGTGATGGGCGCCAAGGGCATCAAGGCTCTCATCGTCGATTACGGCGACACCAAGATGCGCCGGCCCGCCGATGCGGACGCCTTCAAGGAGGCCAACAAACTCTTCACCGAAGGTCTGCGCCGCCATGCGGTCACCGGCCAGGGCCTGCCCGCTTACGGCACCAACGTGCTGGTCAATATCCTCAACGAGGCCGGCGGCCTGCCGACCTACAATTTCAAGCAGGGCCGTTTCGACAAAGCCGGCGACATTTCCGGCGAAACCCTGGCCGAACTGGAAAAGGCGCGCGGCGGCAATCCCACCCACGGCTGCCACCGCGGCTGCGTTATCCAATGCTCCGGCATTTTTGTGGACAAGGACGGCAACTTCCTTTCCAAGCAGCCCGAGTATGAAACCGTCTGGTCGCACGGCGCCAATTGCGGCATCGCCGATCTCGACGCCATCGCCCTCATGGATCGCCTGGATGACGACTACGGCCTGGACACCATTGAAATGGGCGCCACCATCGGCGTGGCCATGGAAGCGGGCCTCATTCCCTTCGGCGACTACAAAGGCGCCATAGATCTGATTCATGAAGTGGGCAAGGGCACGCCGCTCGGCCGTATTCTCGGCGCCGGCACGGCCACCACGGCCCGCTGTTTCGGCCTTGAACGCGCTCCTGTGGTCAAGGGGCAGGCCATGCCCGCGTACGACCCGCGTGCGGTCAAGGGCATAGGCGTGACGTATGCCACCACCACCCAGGGCGCGGACCACACCGCCGGCTACGCCGTTGCGCCAAACATCCTCGGCGTGGGTGGCAAGGTCGACCCGCTGAAGGCCCAGGGCCAGGCCGAAATCTCCCGCAACCTGCAAATCGCCACGGCCGCGCTCGACTCCACGGGCTACTGCCTCTTCGTGGCCTTTGCCATTCTGGATCAGGCCGACACCTTCCAGGCCATGATCGACAGCATCAACGGCATGTACAACCTGAAGCTCACAGCTGACGACGTCGTGGCCCTCGGCAAGAACATCCTGAAGCAGGAGCGCGAATTCAACGAAAAAGCCGGCTTCACCAAGGCGCACGACCGTCTGCCCATGTACTTCGGCCGCGAGGCCTGCGGTCCGCACAACGTGAAGTGGGACGTCAGCGACGAGGATTTGGACAGCGTGTTTAATTTCTAAAAATTACCCGGCACAAAAACTTCAACGGGGGGGAGCTTTTTCCGCCCGTTGAAGTTTTTTGCGCCGAGCCGGCCGGATTGCCGTATATTTCCGCAATGGATTCACATGGTAACTGATATTCCAGCTTGATTGCCGGATGCCTTTGAGGCTATGCTGCGCCCTGCATAAAAAAAATGCATCCGGGGCCGGGAGAGGGAAAAGTATGGACACCAAGGCGGACATACGCTTTATCTGCAGCGAGGTGACGGCGGTATTGCGGTATGCGGAAAGCAAACACGGCGTGTTCATCGCCTTCAACGGCGTGGCGCTTTTCAACTGCATGGGGCTTCTGCGTTCGTCGGCCCTGGAGGCCTTTTACGACAAAAGCGTGCTGCTCTGCGTTATGGCGTTGCTTATGTGCGCCATGTTGATCAGCATGTATTCCTTTTTGCCGCAGCTCCTCAAGGAACGGACGACAAGCGTGCCGCGGGGCAAGAGCAATCTTTTATTTTTCGAGCATATCAAAGATCATACGGTCGATTCCTACATCCATACGCTGTGCGCCGAATACGGGGCCGAGGCCTGCGCACTGCAACGCCTTGAGCGCGATATCATCGCGCAAATCATCGTCAACGCGCGCTTGAGTTCGCGGAAATTCCACCTTTTCAGAACGGCGGCCTATTTCGATCTGGCCGGTATCACAAGCGGATTGCTCGGCTTTGTGCTGCGTTTTGCGCAGGGATGATCGCCCGCATGGCGGCGGGCTTTGTATTTCGGTTTTCGCTATTCCTTTTGCAGCCAGACCGGTTCCGTGTTTTCGGGCGGGGCCGGCGCGTTCGCGGGCAGCGGCCCGGCCCGGCCGCGCAGCCCGGCGGCAAGTCCGGCGGCCGGAACGGCGAAGCCGCGTTTGAACAGGTGCGCGGCCTGTTCGGCGGCGATGTCGTTGAACAGACGCAATTCCACCCAAAAAGCTTTTTCCTCGTCCGGGGCCTGCGCGGCGCCGGCGTCATTCAGGCTGATGTCGCGGCGCAGGTTTTTGAAGCCGCCGTCGCGGCGCAACGTGGCTCCGGCCAGGCCCGGCATGGCGGCGGAAAGAGCAAGCCTGGTTTGCGCGGACAGACGCGAGGCATCCAACCCGTCCGCCGCCAGACCGTTGAGCAGGATGGTCTGGATGCGGTTTTCAACATAGTCACGCGGGAATCCCAGAATGTCTTCCAGAAAATGTCGCAACGTGCAGGAACGATTTACCGGAATGAAAATCCCGGAACGCATCAGGCGGACAAGCTCGCTGTTTTCGACGGGGGCGGTCATGTTCGTTTTCCAAAAGCCGCAACGCGGGATTGATCATGCGCGGGGCATGCCATATCATATTCTCCGTGGATTGTGCCACGATACATCCGTTTTTCCGCGCTGAAAAGCTCATAATTTTACAATATATTTATCGTGTTATGAGAAAAACAAACGTAGTCGCTCCGGTGTATTACAGAATTGCCCTTGATATTGCGGCGCGCATCGCGGACGGGCAGTATTCGGTGGGGCAGAAGGTCTATGCGCGTTCCTCTCTGGCCGGGCACTACGGCGTTTCGGCGGAAAGCGCGCGCCGGGCCGTGGCCGTGCTTTCCGATCTGGAGATAGTGGAGGCGGAAAAAGGCAGCGGCGTGCGCGTGACCTCGGTGGAAAACGCAAAGAAATTCATTACCTCCTCCCAGGACATCAATACTCTGCACTCTTTGAAGAACGATATATTCTCCGAAATCTCCCGGCAGCAGCAGAGCCTGGAATCCCTCCACTCCCAATTGAAAACCCTGTTCGACACCACGGAGCGCTTCAAAAACACCAATCCCTTCGTGCCCTTCCGCATCACCATCAACGGCGACATGACCCATCTGAACAAAACCGCCGCCGAAGTGCGTTTTTGGCAGCATACCACGGCGACCATCATCGCCGTCAAACGCAACGGCGAACTTATCCTCTCTCCGGGACCCTATGTGCGTTTTGAGGAAAACGACATCCTGTACTTCATCGGCGACGAATGCGCCTATGAAAAAGTGATGCGCTACTGTTTCGGTCCTGAAGTTCTTCACGCCGTCGACTGACGACTCCTTCATGCCTCCTTTCGCCTTCGAAGGACGTGGGCACTGCCCCCGCCCTCCTGTGTTTTTTTCTTGACGCAACCAACAACTTTAATGTAAATATGAGTTGTTACTGGTAACAGCCTCATTTATCGATATTTCATAAAAGGAGGCCGCATGAAACGGGCAATAGTGACGCTTCTGATGTGCGCAGGAGCATTGTTTGCCGCGGCATGCACGCAGCAGGAAACAAGCAAAACCAGGAGCATAGTGTTTGCCGACGCCGGCTGGGACAGCATACGCATTCACAACGCGGTTGCGGGTTTTATCGCTGTTACGGCGTTTGGCTACGATAATTGGAAGGAGGTGACGGGTTCTTCGCCTGTTGTGCACGAAGGCGTGCTGCGCGGCGAAATAGACGTGCACATGGAGAACTGGTCGGACAATTTCGATTATTACCAGCCGGCGGTGGACGCGGGCAAACTGACTGAACTCGGCGTGAATTTTACGGATAACGCGCAGGGTTTGTACGTCCCGCGCTTTGTGATCGAAGGGGACGCCGGGCGCGGCATAGCTCCCGTTGCGCCGGGCCTGCGGACGGTGGCCGACCTGAAGAACTGCGCCGATGTTTTCGAAAAAGGGGAGGACGGACAAAAGAGCCGCCTGTACGGGAGCATTCCCGGCTGGAAGATCGACGACATCATGTACGCCAAATTCCGGCATTACGGCCTGGACGCGCGGTATGAATATTTCCGGCCGGGCTCGGATGCCGCGCTCAGCGCCGCATTGGGCGACGCCTATGAAAAAGGGCGGCCCATAGTCGGCTATTATTGGGAGCCTACCTGGCTGATGGGCAAGTACGACTTCGTATTGCTGGCCGACGAACCCTTCAGGAACCGCGCGGATTTCGAAGCCGGCAAAACGGCCGCGCCGTCGGTGCGCTGCACTGTTACGGCGAGTAACATCTTTGTGGAAAATAATCATGAATTCTGCGCTTTTCTGCGCAAGTACCGCACGAGTGGAATCCTGATGTCCAAAGCCCTGGCCTACATGCTGGAGAACAAGGCCGATTATGCACGGACCGCAAAGTGGTACCTGCAACAGGACAAAGGTTTTCTCGACCGCACGCTGACGCCGGCGCAGGCCGAGGCCGTCCGCGCGGCGTTGAGGAGGTGAACCATGAACGGTATGGATTTTCCCTATGTGTTTACGATCGACCCCTCGGGCGTGGATACCGCCGTGCGCGCTTTCAGCATGCACTTCAGCGGCGCGCTCGGCGTCGTTAAAAGCGGCTTGAACGCCTTTATCGGCAGCGTGCACGGGCTGCTCGCCGTCCTGCCCTGGTGGGCGTTGCCGGCCCTGGTTTTCACTGTCGTCTGGAGGACGCAGAAGCGACTGTTCCGGGCCGCGTTGTACGCCGGGCTGCTCATTCTGATAGGGTGCGCCGGATTCTGGTCGCTGATGAACGAAACCCTGGCGCTTATTCTCTCCTCCGTCATCCTCTCCCTGCTGATCGGCTTTCCCGTGGGCCTGTGCATCGCGGCCGACGACCGCGCGGATCGCCTCACCCGTCCGCTCTGGGACACCATGCAGACCATGCCCGTGTTCGTCTATCTGATTCCGGCCGTGATCTTCTTCGGCCTGGGCAAAGCCCCGGCGGTAATCGCCACGACGATTTATGCCGTGGTGCCCATCATCCGCCTGACCAACCTCGGCATACGCGGCGTGGACAAAGAGGTGGTGGAGGCGGCCTCGGCCTTCGGCTCCACGCCCCTGCAGGCGTTGTTCAAGGTGCGCATTCCCCAGGCTTTGCCCACCATCATGGCCGGCGTGAACCAAACGCTGATGATGGCCATGTCCATGGTCGTCACCTGTTCGATGATCGGCGCCAGCGGCCTGGGCATGGAAGTGTTGATAGGCGTCAGCCGCATCGAGATGGGGCGCGGCCTGCTGGCGGGCATATGTGTGGTGGTGGTGGCCATAGTTCTCGACCGCCTGACGCAGGGAATGGCGCGGCGTGAAAGCTGAATCCGCGCCCCATGGGGAGCCGCTTATCAGGGTGGAGCGGCTGTGCAAACTCTACGGCGCGCGCAAAGAAGAGGCGGTGCGCCTGCTGCGGGCCGGAGCGGACAAGGAAGCCGTCTATAAGGCCTGCGGAGTGAGCGTAGCGCTCTGGGAAGTGGACTGCGTGATCCGGCGCGGGGAGATTTTCGCGGTCATAGGTTATTCCGGTTCGGGCAAGTCCACCTTCGTGCGCTGCCTCAACATGCTCAACCGGCCGAGTTCCGGGCGCATCCTTTATAAAGACGCGGACATCACCGCGCTGGACAAACACGAACTGCTGCATTACCGCCGGCATGCGATTTCAATGGTTTTTCAGCATTTTGCCCTGCTCAACCACAGGAACGTGCTGCGCAACGTGGCCTATGGGCTGGAAGTGCGGGGCACGCCCAGAAAAATCAGGGAGCGCAGGGCGATGGAGATGATTGAACTGGTCGGCCTCAAAGGGCTGGAAAAGCAGTCCATACGCGCGCTTTCCGGCGGCATGCGCCAGCGGGTGGGCATAGCCCGCGCTCTGGCGAACGATCCCGAAGTGCTGCTGATGGACGAGCCTTTTTCCGCCCTCGATCCCATCGTGCGCGGCGACATGCAGGCCGAACTGCTCGCCGTGCAGCGCGGATTGGGCAAGACCGTGGTGCTCATCACCCACGACGTCAACGAGGCGTTCAGACTGGCGGACAGCGTGGCCGTCATGCGCGACGGCCGGGTGGTGCGGACGGGCGCGCCCCGCGAACTCGCGGCGGAACCCGGCGACGAGTACGTGGACAAGCTCATCGCCTCGGCCGACAGGGCGCTGCGCTTCAAATCCGATTGCACATGACGTTGTCGAGAAAATCTTCCAGCACATCGTCCATTTGCGCCGCGTAGTCCGTCACGGAATACGATTTGGCGCATTTGGGACAACGGAGCGTCACTTCCCGGCACGCGCGCACGGCCTTGAGCGGGGCGGCGCAGGCGCGGCAGGGCAGGGTGGTTTGGGCTTCGCGCGGAGCGGGCCAGGGGGCGTACATGGCGTTGTGTCCTGTAGAAATGCGTTATTTATATTTTTTTCTGGCGAACTGCCCGCCGGAGACGTAAAACGTGTTCTCCACTATGAACAGCGCGCGCTCGTCCAGGCTGAACACCAGATGTTCCAGGCGTTTTAAGGCGATGTTGTTGGTGACGGTAAGCAGAATTTCGCGATCCGTGCCGAGAAAGCCGCCCTTGCCGCGTATGAGGGTGGCGCCGAAGCGCTCCATCTGCACAATGGCCTCGCAGATGGCCTCGCCGTTTTCCGAGATGATGAACACGGTCTTGCGTTGGTTGAACATGCCCATCACCTGCTCCAGTGTGGAGGAGCTGATGAAGACGAAGATGATGGAAACAACCACCGTGTCCAGCGGCAGATAAGTCGCGCCGGCGGAAAAGAGCAGGGCGTTGAAGACGAAGCTGAACCGTCCGATGGAGATGTTCCATCGCTCGCGCAGCATGATGGCCACCACGTCCATGCCGCCGCCGCTGCCCATGCTGCGCAGGATGATGCCGCCGCCCGCCCCGCAGAACACTCCCCCCACCACCGCGGCGTACAGTTGGTTCTGTACGGGAATGGCCCAGGCGTTGACCAGTTCGCCGCACACGGAAGTCGCCGCCACACCGAAGGCGGTGTAAAGCAGAAAATGCCGGCCCACCCTGAACCAGGCCAGGGCGAGAAGCGGCAGGTTGAGCAATACATACCAGGTCGGCGGATCAAGGACTTTGGCGACATACCAGAGCAGCAGCGAGGTGCCGTAAATGCCGCCGGTGAGAAAGCCGTGCTTGGCCGCTACGCATTGCGCGCCCACAGCGTAGAGGAGGGAGCCGGAGGCGATCAAAAAAAGGTTCCAAAGCACGGATTCGGAAAGCCGGGTATTGAAACTCGACGTCAAAGGCATGGCGTTCTCACCTGTGTTTCATCATGGAATAAAACACGTTGGCTGTGATTTGGCAAGGTTGCTATTGAGTGTGTGTTGTGCCGACTTCGCGGGCCGCCTGAAGGGCAAAGGCCATAAGCACGGGGCCTGCCACCAGACCCACCGGCCCGAAGGCGATGAGGCCGCAAAGCACGGTCATCAGGATGACGATGAAGGGGGCATCTATGCCGCCCTGCAGAAAATAGGGCCGCATGAAATTGTCCACCCCGGCGACCACGACGATGCACCAGATCAGCAGAAAAATCGCCGCGCCGGATGAGCCGGTGAGCCAGAGGTAGAGGCAGGAAGGCATCCAGACAACGGCTGTGCCGATAACCGGAATGGGGGCCACAAAGGTGGAGAGCAGCCCCCAGAAAGCCGGCTGGGGCACGCCCGCGAAGGCGTAGGCAATGCCGCACAGGGTGCCCTGCAGGGTCGCCACGAAGACCACGCCGGTCAGCACTGCATGCAGGGCTTTGCGTATGCCGGCGATAAAACGGTCGATCACCTCGCTCGGGCAGCCGATGATGAGGTGGGTGTAGTCATGGAAGCGGGGCGCATAGACCATGCTGATCATGGCCAGCACCAGCATGAGGAAAATCTGCAGGGCCAGATTCAGAAAGTTTTTGGCGATGCCCAGACTGCCCGCCAAGGCCGTCTGCACGACCTGGCCGGCCAGGGCCGCCGCCTGGCGCGTGATCTGGCGCAGGCCGTCCTCCATGCCGGGCACCTGACGCAGGTAATAGTCGATGGAATCGAGAAAACGTTGCGCGTCCGCCCCCTGCAGCCAGCCCGACTCCCTGATCTGATCCAGCGCCCGCATGCCGTTGACGGCCTGGGGCAACACCATGACCACCACCAGGGCTATGGGCAGCACGATGGACAAGGTGGTCAGGGTCAGCACCACGGCCATGGCGCAACGGCCCGGCATGCGGGTGGAAAGCGCCCGGTAGTGGGGCAGAAGGAAGCAGGCCAGGCATACGGCCAGGAAAACCGTTACCGGGAAGGGATGCAGCAAAATGGCCCAGGCCAGAAAGACCAGGGCGGCGAAAATTCTGTTCTGTGTCGCGGGCATGCGGCGCTCCCGTCAGCGCTGGAGGCGCAGGGGGATCATATGCAGCTTGTCGGAAAGCTCTTCGGTGCGTCCGAACTGGAAGACCGGGGGCGTCTCCCAGCCTGCCAGCCTGCCCAGATCTTCCGCCAATTTTTTGATGTTGATGATGGGATGCCGCATGAAAACCTGCGGCAGGCCGTAGGTCAGATTGCAGGCCAGGCATTTGCCGGGCCGCTGGTGCAGTTCGAAGGCGAAATGCAGGATTTTTGGCTCGGCGGCGCGGAAGATCAGGCGTATGTCGTACGCGCCTTCGTTTACTTCGCCGTACATGGCTTCAAAAAAGGCGTCCGTCCGTTCGGGAGGGAAGAGTTCGTCCAGGACCCGTTGCGTGAAGACGGATTCGGCGGTGTCTTTAATGTTCACGGTGCATCCTCGTTGGGGGATGGTGTGTTATTCCCCGCCCAGCAGCCGCCGGGCGATTTCCCGCGCCGCGCGCCGCCCCGCTCCCATGGCGAGGATGACTGTGGCGGAGCCGGTGACGATATCGCCGCCGGCAAAAACGTTCGGCAGCGACGTTTCCCCGGTTTCCTCATTGATGACGACATAGCCGCGCTTGTTCAGCTCCAGGCCGGGCGTGGCTTCCAGCAGCACGGGGTTGGAGCGCGTGCCCAGGGCCACCACGGCCAGATCGGTTTTCAGATCGTAGGTATCGCCCTCTATGGGTTCGGGCCTGCGCCGGCCGGAGGTGTCCGGCTCGCCCAGACGCATGCGCTGAAGGGTGACGGATTCCAGGCGCATGTCCTCGTTGCCGTTGAAACGCAACGGCGCGGCCAGCAGTTCGAACACCACGCCCTCTTCCTCGGCGTGCTCGATTTCCTCGTGCCGGGCGGGCATTTCGTCCCTGGTGCGGCGGTAGACGATGCGCACGCTTTCCGCGCCCAGGCGCAGGGCGGTGCGGGCCGCGTCCATGGCCACGTTGCCGGCGCCGAACACGGTGACATGTTTGCCCGGAAAGCAGGGCGTGTCAAATTCGGGAAAAGCGTAGGCCCGGCCGAGATTGACGCGGGTGAGATATTCGTTGGCGGAAAAAACCCCCACAAGATTCTCTCCCGGAATGCCGAAAAAGACCGGCAAACCCGCGCCCACGCCGATAAAGACCGCCTTGTAGCCCTGCTCCAGCAGTTCGGCCACGGTAACGGTGCGCCCGCCCACCCAGTTGGTGAGAAAGCGCACGCCGAGCAGGCGCAGGCCGCCCAGTTCCTCGGCCACGATGTCCTTGGGCAGGCGGAAGGCCGGGATGCCGTAAATAAGCACCCCGCCCGGTTCGTGCAGGGCTTCGTACACGTCCACGGCGATGCCTTTGCCGGCCAGATAGCCCGCCGCGGTAATGGAGGCCGGGCCGGAACCGATGCAGGCGACCTTGATATCCGGATGGAGCAGGCCGGCGCAGGCGTCGTCCCCGGTAATCTGCCCGCAGGGATTTGCGGCGATATACGTATCGGCCACATAGCGCTCCAGGCGGCCTATGCAGACGGGCTGCTTCTTGGCGTTCAGCACGCAGGCCCCCTCGCACTGGATTTCCTGGGGGCAGACGCGCCCGCACACGGCGGGCAGGCTGTTGGTGCGCCGTATGGTGCGGTAGGCGGCTTCGAGATCGCCTTTGGCGATGTCGGCGATAAATTCCTTGATCGGCACTTCCACCGGACAGCCCGCCACGCAGAGGGGCTTTTTGCACTGCAGGCAGCGCGCCGCCTCGCGCACGGCGTCTTCCCGGCTGTAGCCGAGGGCGACCTCGTCAAACGTGCGCCTGCGCACGGCCGGATCCCGGCAGGGCATGGGCACGCGGGGGGCAAGGGGCTTTTTAGTTTTTTTCGTTTGCGTCATGGCATGCGCACCTGTAACTCTCATACGACTGTTTTTCCTGATCCGCGAAAGCGGAAAGACGCCTGCGCAGTTCCGCGAAATCCACGAGTTGACCGTCGAATTCCGGCCCGTCCACGCAGGCGAAGCGCGTCTGCCCGCCCACGCTCACGCGGCAGGCCCCGCACATGCCGATGCCGTCCAGCATGATGGAGTTCAGGCTCACCGTGGTCTTCACCCCGAAAGGTTCGGTGGTTTTGGCCACGGCGGCCATCATGGGCACAGGGCCCACGGCCAAGACCTCGGAAACGCTTTTGTCCTCTTCCAGACGTTCGCGCAGCAGTTCCGTCACCAAGCCCTTGCGGCCGTAACTGCCGTCGTCCGTGGAGATGAGCATTTCATCGCAAAAGGAGGCAAGTTCTTTTTCAAAGAGCAGCAATTCCTTGGTGCGCGCGCCGATCACTGCGACCACATGGTTGCCGGCCCTGTGGTGTCCCTTGGCGATGTGGTGCATGGCCGCGATGCCCGTGCCCCCGCCCACGCAGATCACGGTGCCCGTTTTTTCTATATGCGTGGGCTTGCCCAGCGGGCCGCAGAGATCGAGGATGGAGTCGCCGGCTTCCAGCGTTTCCAGCATGGCCGTGCTCTTGCCCATCACCAGATAAACGATGGTGATCGTGCCCTTTTCCGGGTCACAGTCCGCCACGGTCAGGGGGATGCGTTCGCCTTTTTCGGAAAGACGCAGGATAACGAAATGTCCGGGTTTGGCCTTGGCGGCGATATGCGGAGCGTCCAAAACCAGCTTGCTGGTTTTACCGGGGATGAGGCGCTCCTTTTCGAGTATGCGGGAAGGCATGAAAACTCCTGCTGCGATGCGCTCAACGGCGATATGCCGTTGAAGAGCGGGACTCACAACAATAGCTCAAAAATTTCAGCGATGCAATGCGTCTGAAAGCTCGATCGTGTTTTGCCGCAGGGCGACAAATAGACTTGACACCCGCCAACCCCGGCGCTATGCAACTTGACAGCGCAAAGGCGCTGCTTCCCGATTGGGCGCGGCGCGGAATGCAGAATAAAAAAGCTGGAGGAAACAATGGGTTGGACTGTAACGGTTGACGCTGACAAGTGTATCGGCTGTGGCGAATGCGTGGACGTATGCCCGGTGGAAGTTTACGAACTTCAGGACGGGAAATCCGTTCCCGTCAATGAAGAAGAGTGCCTGGGCTGCGAATCCTGCGTGGAAGTGTGCGAGCCCGGCGCCATCACTGTGGAAGAAAACTAGCATTTTGCGTCCGGAGCGTTTGCCGGCCCGAACGTGCAGGAGCGTTATCCCGCTTCCCTGTCGGTGTTTCCCAACAAATGCTCTTACAGTGAACTGACTGAATGCCGCCGACCCGCACGGATCGGCGGCATTCCTTTCCGGTGTGTGCCATGTTGACATCTTTGCAGCCTGTATTTGAACGCTATGCCCAATTGAGTGCCGAGGCCGACAGCCTTTTTGAACGCGTGCGCGCGGCGCACCCGGACTGCGTGACCTGCGCGCCGGGATGCAGCGATTGCTGCCACGCCGTGTTCGATCTTTCGCTGGTCGAAGCCCTGCTCATCAATCGAAACTTCACCGAGCGTTTCGGTTTCGGTCCGCAACGCTCCGCAGTCCTGGCCGCGGCGGGCAAGGCGGACAGAAAGGCCGTGCGCGTCAAACGCGACCTCTACAAAAGTTCCAGAGACGGGGATACGGACGGCGTCATGCGCGAGGCCGCCCGCACGCGCATCCGCTGTCCGCTGCTCGGCGCGGACGAGCAATGCCTGCTGTACGACCGGCGTCCCATAACCTGCCGGCTTTACGGCGTTCCGGCCGCCGTGGGCGGAGAGGCCCACGTTTGCGGCAAAACCGGCTTTGTCAAGGGCCGCCCCTATCCCACGGTGGCCCTGGATAAAATCCAGGACAGGCTCGCGGACATGAGTCTGGAGGTCGCCCGCACGTTGGGCAGCCGATTCAAGGAACTGCACCTGGTCTACGTGCCCGTGTCCATGGCCCTGCTGACGAATTACGACGCGGCCTATCTGGGCATAGGCCCGGCAAAGCCGGAGAAGCCCGCATGATACGCGCCACCATCTACCGCGACGGCACGCCGCAGGAACTGAATGCGGAGCAGGAGGAGCAGAAGCGCCTGCTGTATGAAAAAATGTCGCCCCGGCGGCGCAAGTTCATTGACCGCATCGGGTACGACAATTGGGATCCTTTTCAAAAACCCAACGATCCCCTTGATATACGCCTGGATCTCACCAAGCGCACCACCCAGCAGCTGGTGCGGGAATTTTTGCAGCAGGCCACGGAAAAAGAAGCGCAGCTCGGGAACGACTACCGGCGCGGCGCGCTGGAATGCGCCCTCGGAGTGGTGAACAGGGATGAAAAGTATCTGGGCATTTTCGACTTCTGCATCTGGTACCACAGGCTCCTGAAAGAAGAAGGATATCTTGATGAAAGAACAGTATGACAACCTCGACGAATATATAGCCGATCTGCAGGGCGAGCTGGGAAAAAATCCGAACTGCGCCGCCCATCATTACAACCTCGGTTTGGCCCTGCTCGCCAAACGCGATTTTGTGGCCGCCGAAGAGGCGTTTTTGAGCGCGGTGCGCAATTCTCCGCACCTGGCGGAAGCGTATGTGCAGCTCGGCGGCATCTGCCTGGCGACGGACGACCTGGACGGCTGCCTGCGCTACAACGAGGAAGCCGCGGCCTGCCGGCCCAAATTCGCCGTGCCCTGGGGCAATATCGGCTTTGTCCACCTGCAGAAGGGCGATCCGGAAAAGGCGATTCCCGCGCTTCGCAAGGCCCTCAAGTGGGAGCCCAAGTTCATCCAGGCCCGCACCGCCCTGGGCACGGCCTATTATATGCAGGGCGACTATGACGCCGGCATAGAGATGAACAACGAGGTCATACGGCAGGAGCCCGGCTTCGGCCCGGCCTGGAACAACCTGGCGCTGGCCTATTTCGAGAAGGGCGAATTCGCCCGCGCCGTGGAATGCGCCGACAAGGCGCAGGAATGCGGCTTCGAGGTACGGCCGGAATTTCTCGCCGAACTGGCCCCGCACAGATAGCGGAGCAGAGCGGTTCAACTTTTCAAGTTAGGCCGCTCCAGAGCATTTTACTTTTGAAAATGCTCTGGATCTGCGGAACGATGTTCCGCAGATCCCGTCCCGCAGGCGCAGGAGAAACCGCATTTCGCCGTAAAGCGCCGGAGGGTGCGTTTCAAAAACAATCTGTTCTAATGGTCGTCGCACTTGGCGCGGACAAAATACCCGTCCTCAATCTTGTTCCGCGCCGGATCCACCCAGCCGCCCGTGTGGCGGGACACCGCCCCTTCCTCCAGCACCGTGAAAGCACCCCGGCAACGTTCCCCGGCAAGCTCCAGGGCGGCTTCCTTGTTGCCCGCCTTCACCACGTGGATGGGCTTGCCGTCCACAAAGCCGAAACTCGTTCCCGGCTTGGTCGAGCAGCCCGCGGCCAGAGCGCAGCAGAGCGCGATCAGACACCATATGCGCATACGCACCTCTTCGTGTTTCCGGCCGGTGGGGCTAGCATCCCTCTGTAACGGCCTGTGATAAATATATAAAATAATCAAGGAACAAAAATTGCAAATACTTCGGCAGCGGTACTTCGCCGTCCATTTTTACCGAGGCGTTGCATATGTTCCAGAGCATCCCCATCCCGGTAAGGCCGGGCAAAACCCGTTTTCCGCTCGCGTTGTGCGCGGCCTGCGGCGTAAGTTTGACGCTGGTCTGCCTGCTGCATGTCGGCCCGGTCAAACCGCTGCCTCCGGCAACGGAATTTCCCCGTGTGCTTTCGCCCCACGCCTTTATCACGGCGCAGCCCGAGGTGGGCGTGATGAGCGAAATATCGGCCCACGGCACGGAGTTGCGTGCGCCCACCGTGCCCGTTGTGCCGCATGCCGGCCGCAGGAACGGGCGCGGCGGCTCCGTAACGATGGTGACGCCCTCTCCTGAGGCGGACAACGGCACCCTGTCACAACGTCCGGCTGTCGATCACGGGTCTGAGCCCGCGTCAGCCGAGCGAAACGAGGCAATGGAGCAACTTGCGCGGAACGCGCAGGCGGCCCTGGCGCCCGCAGGACGGCACGGCACGACATTGAGCAAAGTTTTGCAGGCCGTCAAGGTGCATGACGTGCAATTGCACCTCGGCCGGGCTTTTATGCCGTCGGGAGCAGTCGGCGTGCCCGCCTTCCATCCGGCGCCGGGCTCGGAACGCGCGGCCGGCGCCCTGCTTGAGGGCGCACGGGCGGGCAATCTGCCCCCTGCCGCCCTGGTGCGCGGCCGCACCCAGGGGCATGCGCTGGAGCAACGCATGGGAGCGGGCCTGGGGCTGGCCGACGTGATGCCGGAGAGCCCCCCCGGATTTTTGGAAGATTCCGCTTCGACCTCGCCGAATTTTGCGCTGGAGATAAACAACCGCCTGGAGTTAACGGAAGGTTTCTCCCTGACGCCCTATATGCGCGGGCAGTATTTTTCCCTGCCCTCCGAAGCCGGATCGCGGGCCGCCGCCGGAGGCGAGGTGGTTTTCGGGCAGGCCGGGCTGCGGGCCGGCACAAGCTGGGATGTGGGCGAAAAGATCAGCCTGAGCCTGTACGGAGCCGCCGGCCTGGGTTTCAGCGTTGCCGGACAGGGGATGGAACGTTTCGGTTTGACGGAAAACGGAGAGGCGCGGCCGGATCTTTCTGTGGGAGCGACTCTGAAGCGCGGCGACGCGCTTTCCCTGAATGTGCTCGGCGGATATTCCGGCGGAAGCAATCCCGGCTGGAACGGCGTGCTGGCGCTGCGTTACAATTTTTGAGACTGCCGGCAAAATTTCGAGAGACCGGATTCTCGTCTTTGCGGGGATGACGGTTCTGTTTTTTCAGATTTCCAAAAAAAGCGCCGCCTCATTTGAGACGGTGCTTTTTTTGCCTGTTCGGGCACGAAAAATCAGTGATGGAATTCCTGATCCTGATAGCGCTGCGCAATGGCCTGGAATTCTTCCTGCAGGGACATAAAGGCATCCACCACCGACGGATCGAACTGGCCGCCACGGCCTTCCATGATCATGCGGGCCACTTCCTCGTGCGGCAGCGCGGGTTTGTACACCCGGCGGCTGGTCAGCGCATCGTATACGTCGGCCAGGGCCATCAGGCGAGCCGGAAGAGGAATGCTTTCTCCGGCTATGCCCTGGGGATAGCCTTTCCCGTCCCAACGCTCGTGGTGGCCGTAAGCGATTTCGCGTGCCAGACGCAAAAAGGAGTTGCCCCCCAGTTTGCGTTCAGCGGCGGCCAGGGCATCACGCCCGCGCAGGGTGTGGCGCTTCATTTCCGTGAATTCGTCATCCGTCAGGCGGTCGGGCTTGAGCAGAATGGAGTCGGGTATGCTCACCTTGCCCACGTCGTGCAGGGGAGCGGACTGATACAGCAGCTCTACGGTGTTCGGATCGAGTTCCGGCGCATACTTGGGATCGCGGGCCATATATTCGGCCAGCAGGCGCACATAATTCTGCGTGCGTTTGATGTGCCCGCCGGTTTCGGGGTCGCGCCATTCCGCCAGGGTCGCCATGGCTTCAATGGTCACTTCCTTGGTCAGGGCCAGTTCCGCCGTGCGCTCGCGCACGAGTTCGTCAAGACGGTCGCGGTGGCGTTTGAGTTCGAGCTGATTGGCAACGCGGGTTTTGACCAGGGAGGCTTTGAACGGCTTGCTGATATAGTCCACCGCGCCGAGAGAGAGCCCTCTGGCTTCTTCCACTTCCTCGCTCTGGCCGGTGACGAAAATAACGGGGATGTCGCTGGTGCGTTTGTCCTGTTTCAGGCGGCCGCACACTTCGTAGCCGTCCATGCCGGGCATGACCACGTCAAGCAGGATGATGTCGGGCGGAGGCACGCTTTCTGTGGCAAGACGCAGGGCAACATCGCCGCTGCGGGCGAACATGATGATATAGTCGCTTTTCAGCGTTTCCACAAGAATACGGATATTTTCCGGGGCATCGTCGACAATCAGCACCCTGCTCTGCTGCGCGGCGCGGGAAGTGGGCTCGGCGGCGTCCGCAGGCTGCGGCACAGCGCTCATCCTGCTTCTCTCCTTGTTCATATTCACAATCATGGCCCTGTTCAAACAGTTTTTTCCGGCATCTTCCCTACTTACGGGGAAGGCGACTTTTTGGCAAGGTGACACAAAACCCGCCGCCGCTGCCGTCATCGAAGAATCAGTAGAATAAAGGGTAATTTTTCCCGAAAGACATAAGCATTCTTTCCTGCGCGGCACACAAACGCGCGACTCTGCGGTACGGCTGAACAGCTGTAAAATAAGTTGTGAATTTGAGAAGTCAAGGCAATAACGGTCTGATTACAATCTGTTTGGGCGACGGCCGCTTTTTCGGGCGTCGGCGTCGGATTTGTCCCGCAGTTGATCATAGGCGTTCAGGGCGGCCCGCGCCAGTTCGCGCCCGCAATCGTCCACCAGCCGGCTCATGGCCTGCACCATCTGCTCATAGTTTTCTCCGGCGGGATATTCCTTTTCGAACACCCCCTGGGCGAGCAGTTTTTCCTTTTTGTCCAGCACCCGCCAGCGGGCCGCGAGTTCAACCTTTGTGCCGGGATTGCCGTCCAGGCGCAGCAGGGTGGTGTCCACTAAGAGCAGGGCTTCGTCGGAAGCGTCGGGCCAGAGCAGGGACAGACCTTTTTCCTGCACGGCCGCGCGCATGCTTTCTTCGAGCAGGCGCGGCACGGATTTGGTCAGAGGCTCGGCCCACAGATGATATTCCGCCACAGTCAGGCGCGCGGCGCCGGGATCGCGCAGCACGAGAGCGTCCCGGTCCAGGTAGGAGGGCAGGGAAACACGGCGCAGAATCACACCGGGAGCGCCCGTTTCCGGAGCGGAAGCGCTTTTCGCTTCATCAAGCATATAGTATTTGGGCTGCGGGCTGCGTCCGCCGCAGGCCGCGAGGCAGGCCAGGACGGTTGCGGCGAGGATGATGCGTTTCACGGGCGGTTGCCTCCCTTGCCCCGGATCAGGCTCTCGGGGTTGCGTTCCAGAGTTTTGGCCAGGCCGCGCACGGCCCTGGCCGCTTCGGAAAATTCGCGCATGGCTTCCCGCAGGTCGCGCACCGTGCCGGCGTCCGGCGCCACCACCTGGCTCGAAGCGGCAAAAGCTTTTTCGATCCTGTCCGCCGCCCTGGTGAAGCCGAGCAGGGTGGCCTGCACATCTTTGCTGAGTGCGGGAAGTTCCTGCGTGGCCTGCAACGCGACATCATCAATGCGTTTGATGGTCTGCTGCGCCATGTCGCGCAGGGCCGGCATGCCGTTCATGAGCACCGCGGCGTCCTGGACGGCTGTTTTGAGCGCGCTGACGGCTTCCTTCAAATCGTCGTTGTGCACGAAGCTGTTGATGCCCTGCAGGGCGCGCAGCAGGTTGTGGGCGATTTCGTCAATATTGATGCGGGCCAGCGCGCGGGAGAATTCCTCCAGCGGGGAGGAAAGCGTGGGAATTTCCCTGTCATGGTCGTCGGACTGGTAATGCGCGACCGTGGTGGGAAAGAAGTCCAACTCCACCCTGGCCTGGCCTGTGAGCAGGCTGGTCATGGCAATGCGCGCGCGCAGACCGTGGTTGATCATGCGTTTGATCATCTCAGTGCGTTGGGCGTCGGTTACGGTGCCCGTGTGGCGCCTGCGCAGGATGTTCTGCTCGAAGATATCAATGCCCACGGGTATGGTCACGGTTTCGTCGCGCATGTTCGCCACCAGGGAAATGCTTGTGACCTTGCCGAGCGGCACTCCCCGGAAAACCACGGGGGCGCCCACGGAGAGCCCGGCCACGGAGCCGCCGAAGTAGAGAACGTAGTCCTCCTTCTCCTTGACGAAGACGCCGCTTGCCAGAAGCGCGATGCCCACGACAAAGAGCGCGATCGCGCCCGCCGTGAAAAGGCCGACCTTCATCTGTACGTCTTTAGAGGCCATGCCGCCTTCCTTACCCGGCCTGTGCGCCGCCGAGGCCGCGGGTCAAAAAGTTCCTTACCGTCTCGGAATCCGTGGTGCGCAATAATTCCTTGGGATCGCCGAAGCCGCCCGGCCTGCGGGTGGAGGCGTCCAGAAAGACGGAATTGTTCCCTATGGCGAAAATGCTCGCCAGTTCATGCGTGACGACCACAAAAGTCATTTCCAGGCTTTCGCGCAACTGGAGGATCAGTTCGTCGAGATTACGGGAACTGACGGGGTCCAGGCCTGCCGAGGGCTCGTCAAAAAAGAGCATGTGCGGGTCGAGCGCCAGGGCGCGCGCCAGCCCCGCCCGCTTGCGCATGCCGCCGCTGATTTCGGAAGGATAGTAGTCCTCGAATCCGGCCAGTCCCACCAAGGCCAGCTTGAGCCGGGCCTGCTCGAGCATTTCGTCGTCCGACAGATCCGTATAGCGCGCCAGCGGCAGGATGATGTTCTCGGCCAGAGTCATGGAGGTCCACAGGGCGCCGCTTTGAAAAAGCACGCCTATGTTCCGCTGGATGTTCCGGCGCACCTCGTCCGTGCCGGCCCAGAAATCCGTACCGCTGTAGAGCACATTGCCCGAGGAAGGCGCCTTCAGCCCCATGAGCAGGCGCAGCAGCGTGCTTTTGCCGCAGCCGCTGGCACCCATGATGATGAAGATATCCCCGCGTCGTACGGTAAAGCTCAAATCGCTCATCAGCACGAAGTCTCCGTAGGCGATGGTGAGGTTTTCAACCTCTATGCTGGGCGGAGCGGTTGTATTCATATGTTCAGTATGTTGCAGAGGACCGTAATGATGGCCGTGGCCACGATGATGCACACTATGGAGGTGACGACCGCCGAAGTCGTCGCCTTGCCCACGGCCTCGGCGCTGCGGCCGCATCGCAGGCCCTGGTAGCAGCCGCAGAAGCCCACGATGACTCCGAACACCGTCGCATACGCCAGTCCCACAAAGAGGTGGCGCAGGGAGACCATGGTGAGGGTCGCGTGATAGTAGTCCGACGCGGAGAGGCCCAGCATGAACACCGCCACGAGAAAGCCGCCGATGATGCCCATGAGATCCGCGTAGAGCGTGAGCAGGGGCACCATGAAGGACAGGGCCAGAATGCGGGGCAGTACAAGGTAATCCATGGGGGAAACGCCCAGAGTGATCAGCGCGTCCACTTCCTCGTTCACCTGCATGGTGCCGATGTTGGCGGCGTAGGCCGCGCCCGTGCGGCCCGACATGACCACCCCCACCAGCACCGCGCCCATGACGCGCAGCATGGCGATGCCCACCAGCCCGGCCACATAGATCTGCGCGCCGAACTGCACAAGCTGCACCGCGCCCATAAAGGCCAGAATCGTGCCGAAAAGCGTGCCGGTGAGCAGAACGATGGGCAGTGCGCGCAGGCCGCAATCCAGCGCCGCTTCGAAAAGATCGCTCAGGCTCATGTCGCTTTTGCCGCGCAGCAGGCGGCCGAGCGAAAGAATGAATTCGCCTTGAAATCCGGCCAGATCCCGCAGGGTGTCGGGCACGGCAAGCACGTCGGCTCCCAGTCGGCTGAACAGGTTGCCCTCGTCCTTGCCCTGTTTCGCGCCGCTGGAAGGCGGCACGGCAAAGGCCATGTCCAGAAGGCGGCGCAGGCCGTCCGGCAGGCCCTCATACGATATGGGAAGTTTGTAGGTCGCGGCGATGCGTTCAATACGCACCAGCAGGGCCAGCAGGCTGGTATCCCAGCTCTCCAGCGCGCGCAGCACGCAGGACACCGACGTAAGTCCCTCGTTCGCCAGGGCCTGCGTCAGATCCTCCACTTCGGGAGGAAGCGGCCGCCCCAGCTTCCAGCGGCCCTCCACAAAGATGTGCAGGACGCTTCCATCGCGGGCGAAGGAGACAACAGAGCCGGCTTCCATATCTTAAAATCCTATCCTCACGCCGGGGCGCCAAACTCCGGCCGCATGCGCTGAAAAAAGCCCCGGCGCCGGTGCGCGCTCCGAATGGGCGTTTTGCGAACGCGCAACGTTGCGAAAAAAAATAAACAATCCCGAGTATGCACGAGAGAAGGTCCGCCGGCAAGCTGTCAATGTTGCCGTGAGCAAAAAGTTTCACATTTGCGCCGAAATCGCGGCGCTCGAACGTGACTCGGGCGTATTTCGCCGTTGCCGGGAGCGCGGGACATTGTGCTTTCGGAATACATGGTTGCGGATAGTATGCGCAAGCGATTGCATTACATTGGAAAGTCCGCTACACATCTTATCGGGGTCGGCTGTACGGCACAAACTTCAAGTAGAAGAGGCAAACATGAACAGCATTTCAAAATACCTTTTCCCCGTTGCCCTTGCGCTCCTGCTTGCCGCCTGCGCCACGCCCTACGGCATTTATGCGGACAGACGCCCCATTGAAGTGCTGAAAGACGACGCCTCCCTGCGCTCAAGCGTGAGCGACAAGCTCAAGCAGGAAGGCTATACCGGGGTCAACGAACTCAGCGTGCACGCCTATTACGGCAAGGTTTTTCTGACGGGTGAACTGCCCAAGAATCAGAGAGACAAAGCCATATCCGCCGCGCGTGGGGTAAAGGGCGTCAATTCCGTTACAGCGCACTGGTTTGTGCCGCTTAAGGCCGACAGTTCCGGCGACGCCGCGCTTACGCTGCGTCTGGAAAAGAACCTGGTCGTCTCGGACGGGGTCACTTCCAGCCGCATAGATTACGTGGTCAACAGCGGCCGCGTCGTGTTGCTGGGCGTGGTGGAAAGCGACAAGGAGAGCGCCGCGGCGATCAAGACCGCGCGTTCGACCAACGGGGTGCGCTCCGTCACTTCGTATCTTTTCAAGCGGGAAGATCCCCATGCGCCGGTCTATCCGCCCCAGCAGCAGAAGGGGCAGACTCCGCAGCCCCAGCCGCAACAGCCGCCCGCAACGCAGCCTCAGGCCCCTCAGGCTCCCCTGGAGCAACCGCAGCCCCAGAACGCGCCTGTGACTATATAGTTAGGGAAGCACTGATTCAATGGATCTTGGAAACGCTCAGTTATTTTGTTTGGCAAGAAAGGCACGTTTTCTCGATGGGGGACGGGCTCTTCCGCCCTTCCCCCGGAGGGAAAACGCCGCCTGACGCAGTCCAAACGGAATAAATCAGCGTTTCCTTAGTGCAAAGCCGTGCGGGCCGCTACAACCGCGCACACCGAAAGCGCCCCCGCCCGCAGCAGGCAGTGTGTTGCGTTGCGCAGGCTGGTGCCCGTGGTCATGGTGTCGTCCAGCAGCAGAATGCGCAGACCGCGCACCGCATCCGGCGCGGCAAAGCTCGCGCTCAGATCCCTGCGCCGCTCCCCGCGGCGCAGGCGCGTTTGAGGCGTTGTGGGCAGGCTGCGCTGCAGGAGCGCGTCTTCAAGAGGCAGATCCAGATATGCGGCCGCCGGGCGCGCCATTTCCCGGCACTGGTTGCAGCCGCGCAGGCGCAGGCGCGACGGATGCTGCGGCATGGGAACCAGCGCATCGCAGGACGGCAATTCGCGCAGCAGCGGCAGGAGCAGCGTGCCCAGAGCGCGCGCGGCGGGCATGTCCGAGCGGTATTTCATCCGCAGAATGAGTGTGCGCATCAGGTTTTCATAGATGCCGTAAAAGCGGAAGGCTTCCCAAGGGGGCGCTTCTTTCAGGCAGGCGGGGCAAGGCGTGGTCTGAGCCTCGGGCAGGGCGGCGGGTTCGCCGCAAAGCGGGCAACAGCCTGCAACCCGTCGGGGCAGAGCCGCGCGGCAGTCCGGGCAGAGCAGGGGCACGGGCAGGCCGCCCGTTTTCGGAAACGGGGGCAAAAAGGGCCTGAAGCAGGCCGCGCAACGCTCCTCATCCAGCAGCAGCGCGCGGCCGAGTTCCCGCAGCCTGCGGGTCGGTCCGATCAGAAAAGACATGAGGCGGAATCAGCAGTGCGGGGAATGCTCCGCCACCAGCGCCGCCGCCTTGACCCCCAGTTCATACAGCCGCATGCAGGCCACGCCGTCGCGGGCGAGTTCGTCCGGCTGGTCGTAGCCCATGAGCCTGCAGCCGTCCATGATGCGGACGTCGAAGAGATCGAGAAAGTATTGCAGGGTCAGCATGCTGCCCTCAAAGAGCTTGTCGCCCCGCGTGCGCGCGGCCACCAGGCTGACCAGACCGGGCTTGGGCGCCGGCGGTTCCCATTTGGGGTCGGCCTTGATCAGGCGTCTGCGACGCACCCAGAAGCGCTGGGAGCGGTCGATCAGGGCCTTCAACTGGGCCGGCAGGTGGTAAAAAAAGATGGGCGCGGCTATGCACACCAGCGGCGCCTCCTCCAAACGGCGGAAGAGCGTTTCGGCATCGTCGCGCTCGGCAAGCACGCAGGAAGCTTCCGGATTTTCCGCGCAATAGTGGCAGGCGGCACAGGGCAGGACGGTATAATCCCGCAGCCAGCAGACCTCGACCTGCCCGCCGGAAGCGCGCACCCCCTGCACGAAGTTGTGCACCATGAGATCGGTGTTGCCGCTGGAGCGGGGACTGCACGCCAGTACGCAAATGGTGGATTTCATGCTCAGCTCCTGAAGGCTCCGCAAAAGGGGTTGTTGCGTTGTTCATCAGCCACGGTTGTGGCGGGTCCGTGCCCCGGAAATATCCGTGTGTCGCCGGGCAGGGTGAAAACCTGCGTTTCAATCGAGCGCAGCAGGGTCTGCGTGTCTCCGCCGGGAAAATCCGTGCGTCCCACGCTGCGGTAAAAGATCACATCGCCCGCGAATACCAGTTTTTCTGCCGGAATATGGAAGCAGAGACTGCCCGGACTGTGCCCCGGGGTGTGCAGCACCCGGCAGTGGAAGGGGCCGAATTCGTGATCTCCGGGCAACAGGGGAGTGGAATCGAAAGCCGGCACCTGGGGAAAGCCCCACATGCCGCCCGAACCCAGTTCCGAATTCAACAGGTGCATGTCGCCCTCCGGCGTGCGGATGGGAGCACCCGAAGCCGCGCTTAAGGCCGCGTTGCCCAGAATGTGATCGAAGTGCAGATGGGTGTTGAGCACGGCCAGCAGGGCAAGTTGCTTCTTTTTCAGGAAAGCGACGACCTCGCGCGGGTCGCCTCCCGGATCCACGGCCAGGGCGTAAGCGTCGTCGTGCAGAACATAGCAGTTGGTTTCCAGAGGGCCGAGATTGAAGTGCGCAACGGGCATAGGGTCAGTCCCGGGTAAGGGGTTCAAAGAGAAAATGCTCCGGCGGGAAGCGGTCGGCGCTCCGCACGATGCCGCCGTAGCGCGTGCAGCCCGCCAGGGCTTCGATGCGGGGATCCCCGGCCTTGAGAACGAGAAAGCGTTGGGGCTGGTTGTTGCGCCCCGTGGGAGCCCAGCGCCCGGCTTCGAGCACGGCGAGCAGATCGCGCTGCCGCACGGCGCCGGAGCTGTAACGGCGTATGCTGCGCCGCCCGCGTATTGCGTCAAGAACGGGGTTGTCCTGCTCCATATTTCTTCCTTTGGCTGTCTCTGTCCGTATAGCCTGAAGTCCGCCTTTCGTTCAAGAGGTTTCGGGCTTTTCCG
>JAVBNZ010000084.1:0-15537 GCA_031551145.1 Desulfovibrionaceae bacterium
AACAAAGCCCGGCCATTTCTTTTTCCGGAATTCGAGCAACTCTGACAATCTGTTATCAGGAATCGGAGTGGGGGGACGCATAATGACCTCCTTGCTATGAGGTCATTATCTATTAAATCCCATTTGATTGCAACTTGGTATGAGAAACTCTTCTCATCAAAGAAGTAAAAAACAGCCCCGGTTTTGTGCCTGAAACAGCACGCGCCGGGGCAAAATTTTTCTTAACTTGGCCGGCTCAAACCGGCATTTTTGGCCTAAAAATTCTCAACTTGATTTCAGCGGCGTTTTGATGCCGCCGACGCGCAAAAGCCCGCATCAGTCTTGCATGCGTCGCGCATTCGTCCGACGCGACCGGCGAATTTCCTTGTTCTCAGGTTGCCTGCCTCCCCATATTCTATCTCAATTAATGAGTCCCGAGCCTAAACAATTTGACACAAGGCTGTCAAATTTTTACAGGCGTTTCCATCTTATTCATAAGAACAACCCCAACCCCTTTTGATCGAGCAACTGTAAAAGCTTGTTCGACGGCCCGCCGGGCTTCTTTACTCCCGCTTCCCAGGCACGGACGGCGGCGGCGCTGGTGTTGATCAACGCGGCAAGGACGGATTGACTCACGTTCAACCGGGAACGCAGTTCCTTGACATCCTCGCCGGTATATTTTGGGGTCTGGCTGGCGGCGTATAGGGCCTGATGCTTTTCGAATTGCTTCTTGTCGATTACGCCGCACCTGTGCATGCCTTCAGATGTTTCAAATAACTCTTCCATTATACGGCTTGGTTTTTTGGCGATCATGGTAAAACCTCTTCAAGTTCCCTGTTGTCCATAATTTCGACAAGATGCTGATTAGTTGTCAAAAGCAACTTTTGAGCAAGGTCGCGGAGCATCTGCAATTCGTCCGCCGAAATATTGTCCCTCTCGTTTTTCTCGAAGCCCAACATGAAAAACCAATGGCCGGCTTTGCGTGTAGCGACGATGGTGCGGACTCCACCGCTTTTTCCTCTTCTCGGCAATGCTATGCGTTTCTTGTATATTTTATCCTCAAGGGTATTGCCGCCAAGGTCAGCATCAATCAGGCCGCTCTCCATTTCATCAACGGCCTTGAGCAACGCCGGATCTCTCAGAAGGGTTTTTCGCATCCATCGTGCAAATGTCTTTGTTTTGAATACCCTTCTCATGGGATTGCTATAATACATGGTAATAGTCTTGTCAAGCGTGATCGGAGGGAGGCGCAATCTCGGCTTGCGCTGGAAACAGCGCCGGCAGGGCCTTTTCCGATAGAGTTTCAGCCACTGGCTCACGGCTCCGCGAGTCACCCCCAAATCCTCCGCTATGCGAAGAGATCGCCGGCCCTGTTCATAAAGCTCCACGGCCCGAAGTCGCCTGAACTCGCGTGCATCTTGACTGGTCTTGCTGAGCGTTTTCACGTCTCATGACATACCAGAGTTTTTAGAAAATGTTTAGAAAAAAATGCGGATATCAGTAATCAGCGCTTCCTTAAAAAATCGACCGGCAACACCGCGCGCAAACCGCGCAGATTACGCCGTCCGCAGCATCTTCACGGCGCAAAACTTGCCGCACATGGCGCAGACCTCCTCATGCGCATGGGCTTTGCGCCGGACATGCAGCACAGCGGGATCGAGGCAGGCGGCGGCCATGCCCTCCCAGTCCAGCGCGGCTCGGGCGCGGTTCATGGCTGCTTCCCGCTCAAGCGCCCGGCGAGCGCCCAGGGACGTTTCCCCGCTCTGGGCCGCCACGCGCGAGGCCATCACCCCGGCCCGCACGTCGTCCGCATCCGGCAGGGTCAGATGCTCCGCCGGGGTGAGGTAACAGAGAAAATCCGCCCCGGCCCGCACGGCCAACGCCCCGCCTATGGCCCCGGCTATGTGATCCCAGCCCGGCGCGCTGTCGATGGTCAACGGGCCGAGCACATAGAGGGGGGCGTTGTGTGTCAGGCGCTTCACAGAGCGTATCTGCGCCTCCACCTCGTTGAGCGGCACATGCCCCGGCCCCTCGATCATGCACTGCACGCCGGCTTCCAGAGCGTGCCGGGCCAGCCGGCCCAGGGTGATCACTTCCTCCCACTGGGCCGCGTCGCCCGCGTCGGCCCCCGCGCCGGGGCGCAGGCCGTCGCCCAGGGAAAGCGTGACGTTGTACGGCTTCACGATGTCGAGCAGGCGGTCGAAATCCTCCAGCAGGGGATTTTCGTGCCCGTTGTGCAGCATCCAGCGCGCCAGCATGGAGCCCCCGCGCGAAACAATGCCGAGGACGCGCCCGCCCTTGGTCGCGAATTCGGCCCCGCGCCGCGTCAGGCCGCAGTGCACGGTCATAAAATCCACGCCCTGCTCCGCCTGTTTGGCAATGACGGAAAAAAGATCGTCCGGCCGCAGCGCGGCGATGTCCCGCTCGGCGTCCAGCAGGCGTTGGCCGACCTCGTACAGGGGCACGGTGCCCACGGGCGCCGGGCAGTTGTGCAATACGGCAAGACGCAGAGCGTCGGGATCGCCGGCGATGGAAAGATCCATCACGGTGTCCGCGCCGGCCTCCAGCGCGACGCGCAGCTTTTCCCGCTCCGCCTCGGCGCAGAGGCAGAGAGGAGAGGCGCCGATGTTGGCGTTGACCTTCACCCGTGCCGGCTGCCCCACCAAGAGCGGCCTGATGCAGGCATGGGCCGGATTACCGAGCAGGACCATGCCGCCGGCCTCAACGGCCTCGCGGATCGTGCCGGGCGCGAGGCCTTCCTCCCGGCACAGCGTGTCCAGGTTGGCCTCAAGCAGTTGGTGCAATACGTGATTCTTGGAGAAAACAGACATGATGCATCCTCACAGGTACAGCCTTTTACGGCGTGAGGACGCGGCCGGACGGCCGGAAGCAAAAGAGCCGTCCGACCGTAGAGGAAGGAGGGCTCTGAATTCACTGAATTTCAGACTGCGGCGGATGCGTCCGCCGGCGCCGGCTTCCCTACGGCGGTATTGACCGCGTCAGGTTCAAAGGGTCTGGGACATTCCCACTCTCAGCCCGCGCGCTCGGCGCTTCGGGCTCCCCCGCTGTACGGCACTGTAGCGGAGCGCGGCCCGCCCGTCCAGTGTGGATTTATATCAGAAGCTCCCGCAGGGCGGCGGCAATGCCGGCCGCGCGCAGGCCGACGAGCGCGCGCAGTTCGCACTGCGTGCCGTGTTCGACAAAGCTGTCCGGGATGCCGAGCCTGCGTATTTTCTGCCCGCGCAACACGCCTTCGTCAGACCACAGTTCCAGCACGGCCGAAGAAAAGCCTCCGGCCCGGCTGCCTTCCTCCACCAGGAGGATGCGGTCATACCGTCGGGCGAAATCCAGCAGTTCCCCGCGCGGCAGGGGCTTGACCCAGATCGGATCGAAAACCGCGACCCGCCGGTCTTCTTCCCGCAGCAGGCGCGCCGCCTCCAGGGCCGGATGCACACGGCTGCCCAGGGCGATGACCAGCGCGTCTTCGCCCTCCGCAAGCAGTTCGCCCCGGCCCGCAGGCAGGGGAACAAGGGGGCCGTCCGCCGCAACGCCGAAACCCGCGCCGCGCGGGTAGCGCAGGGCTGAAGGGCCGGGCAGGCCCACCGCCGTGCACAGGGCGCGGCGCATGAGCGCCTCGTCGCGCGGGGCCAGGATGCTGATGTTGGGAATATGGCGCAGATAGGCCAGATCAAAGACGCCGTGGTGCGTGGGCCCGTCCTCGCCCACCAGCCCGGCGCGGTCGGCGCAGAGAACCACGGGCAGATTCTGGATGCAGACGTCGTGCACGACCTGGTCATAGGCGCGCTGCAAGAAGGTGGAATAGATCGCCACCACGGGCCGCAGCCCTTCCTTGGCCAGGCCGGCCGCGAAGGTGACGGCGTGCTGCTCGCAGATGCCCACATCGACGAAACGTTCGGGAAAGCGCTCCTGAAAGCGCAGGGTGCCCGTGCCCTCGGGCATGGCGGCCGTAATGGCCACGATGCGCGGGTCGTTTTCCGCCAAATCGCAGAGCGTTGCGCCGAAAATGTCGGTAAAGGAGGGAGGCGCGGCCTTTTTGGCGGGCGCGTTGCCGGTTTCCGGCTCAAAGCCGCCCACGCCGTGAAAGTGGGAAGGATTGTTCTCGGCCGGCGGATAGCCCTTGCCCTTGCGCGTCAGCACGTGGAGCAGCACGGGCCGGTCTTCCACCTCGGCGGCCATCTGCAGGTGGCGGATCAGCTCCTTGGTGTCGTGCCCCTGGATCGGGCCGATGTAGGTAAATCGAAAGGCCTCGAACAGCATGCCGGGCGTGAAGAAACCCTTGAAGCTCATTTCACTGCGCCGGGCTATGTCCACCAGATTCGTGCCTATGCGCGGAATGGAGCGCAGAAGGCGCAGCACGTCCTTCTTGGTCTGGCGCACCCAGGAGCGTGAGAGCGTGCGGCTTAAAAACAGCGAAAGCGCGCCCACGTTGGGGGCGATGGACATTTCGTTGTCGTTGAGCACCACGATGAGCCGGCGCTGCATGTCGCCGGCCAGGTTGAGGCCCTCGAAGGCCTGTCCACCGGTGAGGGAGCCGTCGCCTATCACGGCCAGGACGTGATGCTTTTCGTTGTGCAGGTCGCGGGCCATGGCCAGGCCCAGGGCCGCCGAAAGCGAGGTGGAGGAATGCCCGGTGCCGAAGTGATCGTACGGGCTTTCGCAGATTTTGGGAAAACCCGAGAGCCCTCCGAATCTGCGCAGGGTGTCGAAGCGGTCGTTCCGGCCGGTGAGCAGTTTCCAGGCATAGGATTGGTGGCCCACGTCCCAGACCACTTTGTCCCGGTCGGGATCAAACACCGAGCAGAGCGCCAGCGTCAGTTCCACCACGCCGAGCGAAGGCGCAAGATGCCCGCCGTTGCGCGAAACCACGGAAATGATGCGTTCGCGCAGTTCCTCGGCCAGGAAGGCCAGGTCTTCCGGGCTCAAATCCGCCACGTCGTGGGGTTTGTGGATGCGGGATAAAAAGCTCGGTTCAGACATTATGAAACTCTTTTGGACAAAGATAAGGCCAGATCGCGCAAAAAGTCGGCTTCCGCGCCGCTGAACATCTCCAGGGCGTCGTGCGCCCGGCGCGACTGCTCCAGGGCCTGCTCCCGGCTGCGCTCAAGCCCCAGAAGCGAGGGGTAGGTGGGCTTGCCCCGCGCGGCGTCGCTGCCCACGGGCTTGCCGATCTCTGCTTCCGTGCCGGTGACGTCCAGAATGTCGTCCACGATCTGAAAGGCCGCGCCCAGTGCCGTGCCGTAGCGCGAAAGTGCCGCGAGCGCGCTCCCGTCCGCCCCGGCCAGGAGCCCTCCGCACACGCAGGAAGCCCGCAGCAGTGCCCCGGTCTTCATGGCGTGCATGGCGGCCAGCCGCCCGATGTCGATACCGTCGGCGCCCGTGTATTCCATGTCCAGCATCTGTCCGCCCACCATGCCCTCGGCCCCGGCGGCGCGGGCCGCTTCGGCCAGGGCGGGCAGGACATGCTCGGCAGGCAGGGGCGTTGAAGCCATGAACACAAAGGCTTCGGTGAGCAGCGCGTCGCCCGCCAATATGGCGGCGGCCTCCCCGAACACCTTGTGATTCGTGGGCTTGCCGCGCCTGAGATCGTCGTTGTCCATGGCGGGCAGATCGTCATGAACCAGGGAGTAGCTGTGAATGCATTCCACAGCCGAGGCAAAGGGCAGCACGGCTTCGGCATCCCCGCCGCAAAGGCGGGCACAGCTTATGCAGAGCACGGGGCGCAGGCGCTTGCCGCCGGCCAGCAGGCTGTATTCCATGGCTGCGGCGAGCGTGGAGGGAATGTTCCGCCCCTTCAGGCAGGCGGCCAGATACGCCTCCACCCGCGCCGCCCGCAGGCGCAGAAGCTGCCGGCCGGATTCAGTCATCTTTTTCCTCCGTCGCGCGTTCGGCATCAAAAGGCGTCAGGCCGGATTCGGCGCAAAGCAGCACCTCGTTGCGCGCCTTTTCAAGCTGCGCGCGGCACAAGGCGGCAAGGGCCATACCCTCTTTGTACAGGGCCAAACCTTTTTCCAGGGGAGGCTCGCCGCTTTCCAGCGCGTCCACGATCTCCTGCAAACGGGCCAGGCGGGCGTCGAAATTCTCCGGCGCGTCGGGCTTTTTTTTCGTCATATCTACCTTGGGGAAACGCTGATTTATTCCGTTTGGACTGCGTCAGGCGGCGTTTTCCCTCCGGGGGAAGGGCGGAAGAGCCCGTCCCCCATCGAGAAAACTTGCCTTTCTTGCCAAACAAAATAACTGAGCGTTTCCAAGATTCATTTTATCAGTGCTTCCTTGGCTTGTCCGTAAATACGCGGAGCGTGAGCCGAGGACGAAGAAAAGTTCTTTTTTGCGGAGGGAGTGTACTCTTACGGTACTCGAGCGGAGCAAAAAAGGACTTTGACAAAGTAATCGGCCACGAAACGCGTGTTTACTTACTCTTCCGTCAGAGGAACAGGATCCACGGCCAGACCCAGCGCATAGCAGCCGAAGTGCAGGTGCGGCCCTGTGGCGCGGCCCGTGGCCCCGGCCTTGCCGATGATCTTTCCCTTGGCTACCTTTTGCCCCTGCCTGACGTCAAGCGCGGAAAGGTGGGCGTATACGGTGAACACGCCCACACCGTGGTCAAGGTACACCACCTTGCCGGAGAAGTACAAATCATCGGCCAGCGCCACCACGCCGTCGGCCGCCGCGCGCACGGGCTCGCCCTGCTTGGCGCGCAGATCCAGACCCTTGTGCGGATTGCGCGCCTGACCGTTGAAAACGCGGGCCGCGCCGAATTCCCCGCTTATTTCGCCGGGCACGGGGCGATCCAGGGGTATTTTCCACAGACGCTGCGGGTTCACGCCGGCAAGCACCGTGCGCACCCGCTCGGCCTCGGCCTTGATGCGGGCCTGCGCCTCGGCCGGCGGTTCCACATAGGCGGGCGCCACCTTCAATTCCTGCTTCGGGCGATCCTTGCGCAGCACGGTCAGATCTATTTCAACCTTGCTCCATTCCGGCCCGGACACGCGCAAAACAAGGCGCGGGCTTCTTTCTTCCAGCGGAATCGGCAGCAGGATCTGGGCATAGGCGCCCCCGGCGGCGGGCTGGGTGGGCACGGTCACTTCCTTTCCCAGCCAGCGGAAGGTGAAGGACGAAGAACGCGGCGCCGTGGCCACGGCAACCACGGCTTCCCCGGTATAGCCCGCCTTGGGCATGGTGACGCGCAACGAACCCGAACGCCCGGCGGTATGGACGGGAGAAGGCGCATCCCCCGTGCTCCCGCTCTGGGCGAAGGGAGGCTCCGCCTGCGCGGCGGGCGGGGCAAAGCACATGAGGCACAGGGCGGCCAGGCCCGCGCATGCCGATAATTTCAACGCGATTCTCATACTTCCTCCTGAGAAGCCGTAACCAGGACGTCCAGCGCGCCGTCTATCAGGCGCAGGCGCAGGGCGTCTCCGGGCTGTGCCGCGCGCACGCCGCGCACCGGTTCGCCTGTTTCACCGTACACCAGGGCATAGCCCCGGCGCAGCGGCGCATGGGGATCGCAGGCGCGCAGAATTGTTTCGCAACGTTCCAGGGCGCGCGCCGCCGCAACGGGCACGCGCCGCGCAGCGATGTGGAGCCGCCTGACCAGATCGTCCAGCCTCCGCTCCGAGGATGCGGGCAACTGTACGCGCGCAAGGCGGGAAAGCGCAAGTTCGAGCCGCGCGCCGCGGGTCGCGCACAGTTTTTCCCCCGCCGCAACAAGGCGCGCGCGCAGGGCGGCCGGGCGTTCATCCCGCTCCCGCACAAAGCGGAGCGCGGCGCGACGCAGATCCGCGCGGGCCCGCGCAAGCGCCTGTTCTCTGCGTTTCAGGGTATCCACGGGCGAAAGCCGGCGCAACACCCGCTCCTGCACATAGAGGCGGGATTCCGCCGCCCCCAACAGGCGCAATGCGGCACGCCGCAGGGCAAGCTCCAGGTTATCCACGCGTTGGACAAGCTCCGCGCGCAGGGGCCAGAGCATCTGGGCCGCGTGGCTGGGCGTGGCCGCGTGCGCGTCGGCCGTGAGATCGGCCAGGCTGGTGTCCGTTTCGTGCCCTATGCCGGTGAGCACGGGCACGGCCGAAATGAAGATCGCCTCCGCCACGGCCCGCTCGTTGAAAGCCCACAGATCCTCCAGGGAACCTCCCCCGCGCAGCAGCACGGCGATCCGCGCCCAGCCCTCGGCGTTTATTCGGGCAAGCGCCGCCGCAACAGCCGGGGCCGCCGCATCGCCCTGCACCGGCACGGGATGGATGCGGATTTCCGCCCCGTACCCACGTTCCGAAGCGATACGCAGAAAATCCCGCACCGCCGCGCCGCCGGGGGCCGTGATCAGCGCCACGCGTATGGGATGCGCCGGCAGGGGCCGCTTGCGCTCCGGCGCGAAATATCCTTTGGCCGCCAGTTCCTGTTTCAGGGCTTCAAAAGCCTGGGCCAACAGGCCCGCGCCGTCGGCCTGAACCAGTTCCACCACGAGCTGATAGGCCCCGCGCGGCGCATAGACGCCGATGCGGCCGGCGCAGAGCAGGCGCTGCCCGTCCCGCAGCGTGCGGGCAAGGCTGGGCCGGGGTTCGCCGAATACCTCGCCGGTCAGGGGATCGAAGTGCTCGTCGTCGCGTTGGCTCGTCTTGAACCAGACGCAGTTGAGCAGGGCGTCCTCGTCCTTAAGGGAAAAATAGAGATGCCCGGACGAGGGGCGGGAGACGTTGCCCGCCTCCCCCCGCACCCAGACAAAGGGAAAGCGCTCCTCCAGCCCTTCGCGGATGCGGCGGGTCAATTCCCGCACGGAGAGGATCTGATTTTCCATACCGCTCCTGCGGGCGCATCCATGTCCGGCGAAGTGAATTCGCCGGACGCGCCCTTGTCGCTCCAAGCGGCTACCGCCGCAGACTCCGTCGGCCTGTAGCCGTTTCTCTAACGCATGCCCCAGCCTGACAAAACCCGTTCCCGCCAGGCCCTGAACGCGCCGGCGAAATCCGCCAGCGGCAGCTCGATCTTTTCGCCGTTGCGGCGGTCCTTGGCCTCCAGCACGCCGCGTTGAAATCCCTTGGTCCCCAGCACAAGCTGCATGGGAATGCCGATCAGGTCGGCGTCCTTGAATTTCACGCCGGGCCGCTCCTCACGGTCGTCCAGCAGCACCTCCAGACCCTCGTTGCGCAGGAGTTCATACAGTTCGTCGGCCTTGGCGGCGAGTTCGGCGTTCTTCTCGTCCAGGTTGAGCAGCATGAGATCGTAGGGCGCGATGGCCGGGGGAAAGACGATGCCGTCGACGTCGTGGTTCTGCTCCACGCAGGCCGCCAGGATGCGCGAAACCCCGATGCCGTAGCAGCCCATGATGATGTGCCGTTCCCTGCCTTCCTCATCCTGGATCGTCGCGTTCAGGGCCTTGGAATATTTCGTGCCCAGCTTGAAGACGTGCCCCACCTCGATACCCCGCGCGAAGCCGGGCTTTTGCCCGCACTGCGGGCAGGGATCGCCCTCGGCGATAACGCGCAGATCCGCCCAGGCCGTCACTTTCACGTCCCGCGCGATATCAAGGTTGCGCACGTGCGCGTCGCCCTTGTTCGCGCCGGCGATGCGGGGCCTGCCGTCCTTCAACTCTTCATCCGCATAGATGCGCACATCGCCGCGCAGGCCCACGGGACCGGCAAAGCCCAGGGGCGCGCCCGTCCACTGCGTTACCTGCTCCGGCGCGGCCTGCTCCACTTCGGCGGCGTCCAGAAAATTCTTCAACTTGATGAGATTGACCTCCCGGTCGCCCCGCACCAGCACGGCCACGGGCGCGCCGTCCGCCGTGAAAAGCATGGTCTTGATCAAATCGCTCGGCTCGGCCTTCAGGAAAGCGCACACCTGGGCCACGGTATGCGTGCCGGGCGTGGATACTTCTTTCAGGGGCGGGCGTTCCCCGCTCCACGGCGTGATCGCCGCAATGGCCGGCGCGCGCTCCACGTTGGCCGCGAAGCCGCAGGCCGGACAATACACGATGGTGTCTTCCCCGGTTTCGGCCAGCACCATGAACTCGTGCGAAAACGAACCGCCGATGGAGCCGGAATCCGCCTCCACCGCCTTAAAACGCAGGCCCAGGCGCGTGAAGACGCGTTCATAGGCGTCATACATGCTTTTGTAGCTCGCGTCCGCGCCGGCGTCGTCCTTGTCGAAGGAATAGGCGTCCTTCATGATGAACTCGCGGCCGCGCATCAGGCCGAAGCGCGGGCGGATCTCGTCCCGGAACTTCGTCTGGATCTGGTACAGGTTGATCGGCAGCCGGCGGTAGGAACGCACTTCCCCGCGCACCAGATCCGTAATGACCTCCTCGTGCGTGGGGCCGAGGCAGGATTCCCGGTCGTGCCGGTCTTTGAAGCGCAGCAGTTCCTTGCCGTACTGCTCCCAGCGGCCCGATTCCCGCCACAGTTCGGCCGGCTGCACCACGGGCATGTGCAGTTCCTGCGCGCCGGCGCGGTTCATTTCCTCGCGCACGACGGCCGCGATCTTGTTCAGGCTGCGCCAGCCCAGGGGCAGGTAGATGTAGACTCCGGAAGTGAGCTTGCGCACGCAGCCCGCGCGCACCAACAGCTTGTGGCTGATCACTTCCGCATCGGCCGGAGCTTCTTTCAACGTGGGAATATAGGCCTTGCTCAGTCGCATGCATGATCCTTTTGGTTGGATTCTTCTTTCAAAACTTTATCAAGCTCCTCCATAAAAGCGGCCAACAGGGCGTCGCGACCCGTGACGGAGCGGACAACCGCGCCTTTACGGAAGATAATGCCCTTGTCGCGTCCGCCGGCCAGGCCGATATCGGCCTCTCTGGCTTCTCCGGGGCCGTTGACTACGCAGCCCATGACCGCCACGGTGATGGGCGTCGTTTCGCCCGCCAGGCGGCGCTCCACGGCCTCGGCCAGGCCGGGCAGGTCGATTTCCGTTCTGCCGCAGGTGGGGCAGGCGATGATTTCCGGGCCGCGCCGGCGCAGGCCGAGGGCGCGCAGAATTTCCCAGGCCACCGTGAGTTCCTGCACGGGGTCGCCGGTCAGGGATACGCGCAGGGTGTCGCCAATGCCCTCCCAGAGCAATATGCCCAGGCCCACGGCGGATTTGACGGCCCCGCGCAGGGCGGCTCCGGCTTCGGTGATGCCGATGTGCAGCGGATAGTCGCAACGGGCCGCAAGCAGACGGTAGGCCGCGACGCTGTGCAGCACGGAGGAGGATTTGAGCGAAATTTTGATACCGCCGAAGCCGGCGTCCTCCAGCAGGCGCACGTGGCCGAGCGCGCTTTCGACCAGAGCTTCGGGCGTGGGGCCGCCGTGCTTTTCAAGCAGCGCTTTTTCCAGCGAGCCGCCGTTGACCCCGATGCGGATGACAGCCCCGGCGGCCCGTGCGGCATCCGCCACGGCGCGCACCTTTTTTGATCCGCCGATGTTGCCGGGATTGATGCGCAGGCCCTCCAGTCCGGCTTCCAACGAGGCCAGGGCCAGGCGGTAATCGAAGTGGATATCCGCGATCAGGGGCAGATCCGTGCCGGCGCGTATGGCGCGCAGGGCGCGCGCGGCTTCGGCGTCGGGCACGGCAAGGCGCACGGCTTCGCAGCCCGCCGCGGCAAGGCGTTCGATCTGGCCGAGCGTGGCCTCCGCATCGCGGGTGTCGGTGTTGGTCATGCTCTGCACCATGACCGGATGCTCACCGCCTATACGCAGCCTGCCCAGGTGCAGGACGCGGGCGGGACAACGCGTGGTGTTCATGCGGGCTCCCTTGCGCGAAAGAAATTTTTTACGGTATTTTTCGCAGTAAGCCAAGGCGGGGTCTCCGGCCCAAACTTGCCTCCCCTCAAAACAGTCTTAAGTTTTGTTCGAGTCCGCCGATAAGGACAGTGATGCCGAACGGCATTGCAGGAGAACAGGGATGAAGCGTCCTTTATACATAGCGATGATGGTGCTTGCGTTGGCGTTCGCGGCGGGCTGCGCCTCGACCTCGAAGCAGGGAGCGGGCGGCACTGCATACAGAACGGTTGTGCCCACGGATCCGAACTTTGTGGCCGCGAATGAGCTGAGGCTGAAAGTGCGCGAAATGGCGGATCAGCTGTTGGCAAGCCTGCCCAATGCGGCCTTGACCGGCACGGTGGCCGTGCCCGGGCCGTTCGTCGATCTGAACAATCCCGGCCACAGCGGCCCGCTGGGTTCGTATCTGGCCGAGGCGCTGACCTATGAATTCAACCAGCGCGGCTTTCCGGTGCAGGATCGCGTAACCGCCGCGGCCGCGCCGTCCTCCAAAAGCAAAAGCAGGGGCAAGGCCGCCGCTGCCGGGAGCGGGAGTTCGGCCGTGCTGACGGGCGGATATCAGCAGGATCCGGACGTCATCTTCGTCACCGCGCGCCTGGTGCGCGCCGCCGACGGCATAGTGCTGCGCACGGCCCAGGTGATGCTGACGCCCAACGCCGTGACCCTGCGCATGACCAATGCCTCGCCCGACGGCACGCCCTATGGACTCGGCGTGGCGGACGGAGGGCCGTTGTTCAAGGGCTCGGGCTACGGCGGCATGCGCATACGCCAGGCCGCGCCGCGCAAGACGAGCGTGGCCGCCAACAGGGTGGGCCTGTGGGGATCGCAGTAACAGCCGCGCCCGCGGAGGATGCCATGAACGCTTCACGCATGTTTGAACTTGTACGGCCGGGCAAGGCTTTTGCGGCCGCCGCGCTGTGCCTTCTGCTCTGCGCGCCGGCCTTCGCTGCGGGCTTGATAGGCAACTTCGATTCCCTGCCGCCGGACACCCGGCTTACCCGCAAGCACTGGGCCGCCGCGCGTGACTACCAGCGTCAGATGCGCTATGAACTGGCGCGGCAGCATTACCTGCTGGCCCTGTCCGCCTGCCGTTCCTCGGAAACGCAGGAGCAGCTCAAGCGGGAGCTGGAAACCGTGGATCTGCAAATCCGCACCATGAGGTAGATCATGTCGCGCAGGCTGTTCTTTTTGCTGCTCATCTGCACCATACTGCTCATTCCCATGGCTGCCGCGGCCGCGGCCGCGCGCAAGGGCACCGTGCCCACGGCGGCGGATGAAATGGCGGCGGCCATCGATCAGCAGATTTTGGGACACTTCGGCGTCAACCCGTCCAACAAGTCCGACGGCAACCAACATCTGAAGATACGGCGCGCGCTGACCATTTCCTTCACCTCGGCCGTGAACCTCAACGATTTGGAAGTCTCCAACGCCGCCGGCCGGCAAATCAGCGAGGAAATGGCGCGCTGGTTCGTGCAGGCGGGCTACCGGGTGCAGGAAATCCGCAAGGGCAAGGACATTTATTTCGACCCCCGGCGCGGAGAAATGCTGCTGACCCGCGACGTGCGCAAGCTGTTCAACACCCACGTGCAGACCGAGGCGGTGCTGGCCGGCACCTATGTGGTTTCGCCGGATCAGGTGCGCTATACCATGCGCCTCGTCCACGTGCCCTCGAACGACATTCTGGCCATGAGCACGGCCACGATCAACATTACGAACGACTTGAAGCCGCTGTTGCGGGAAAATACGGAACCCACCAAGGTGATGCCCTCGATAGGCACGAAACTGAAAAAATAGCCGGCGCTGCGGCCTTTTCGTTTCTGCCTGTGAGGAAATGATAGAACATCCGCGCGGAGTGTTGACAGTCGGCCGGCTTCGGAGTACACAACGCCTTCGTGTCGGGATGTAGCGCAGTCTGGGAGCGCACTTGAATGGGGTTCAAGGGGTCGAAGGTTCAAATCCTTTCATCCCGACCAGAAATTCAAAGGGTTTCGCAAGCTTGCGGAACCCTTTTTTCGTGCCCGAAGGGCGGCTTTCGCTCCATGACCCCAATATGACCCAAAAACGAGGGTCATGAATTGACCACTGCCCGGTAATCATCCCATTTTTAGGCTCAGCCCTCATTAATCCGCTTGCTACGAAGCTGAATTTTTACGAGTGGCGGCGTTGCGGGGCAAAAATTGACCTTGCGGTATGTCGACACAGCTTCGCCCAACTTTTTCCTTGCGTCTTACATTCTGAAAAAATTCATCTTTTCGCGGATAGCAGATTAATGCGGACGGAGAATTAATGAGGGTTGAGCCTAGATGGTGTAGTCACGAGATTGAGGCCCACAAAAATATACACCTGATGTGAATAGCAGCAAGGAATGATGCCGTATCTCCTCAAGGCGCATGCCCGTGTACAAGCCGATCAGAGGTATCCAAAAGTAGGCGGGGTATTTGAACTTCCGTTGCGTAAATTTGGGATGCGAGAAAATCGTCTTGAGGTCATCGGCCGTAAAAGCGTCCCTCAGTTCGATTTCCTGGCGGGTATCTTTGATTTGCAGACCCTTTGCCGGATTGGAGCGCAAGAGACCTTCACGCACACACCATTCAAGCAGACTGCCCACCGCCTCAACCGTGACGTTGATCGTCTTGACGCTCAAGGTCTTTTCCGGCGGGTCTGCCAGGATTTCCCGGATGCTCATTTCAACGTATTTGCGGGAGCGCGAGCGATTGGGCGGCAGGCGGCGCAATGTTTCCCGAAATTCCCGCATGTCTTCGCGGCTGATGTCGTCAATGCGCTTATCGCCGATGATTTCCAGGAACGTGCCCAGGCGCTGCCGATGATCCGGCAGGCTGTGTTCCTTCCAGGCTCCGTCCGAAAGTTTTGTGACGACATAGCGTTCGATGGCCTCGGAAAAGAGTGGAGCGGGCGTCACCTCCACGGGCGGCAGCATTTCCGCCTGGGGAACAGGATCCGGGAATACGTAGCGAAAATAATAGAGATTGCCCCGTTGGTAAAGATGGGCCGGAGCGTTCAGGGGCTGCTTTTCTGCCCGCACGGAATGGGAATCTTTCTGGGAATATAAGGATGGGACAAGCGAGGCCTGGCGCATGACGCACACACCCTTCGCCCGGATCGTCCCGAATCCGGAGCCTTTGGCACAGCACTTTGGCACAGTTGGGTGCCGAAGGTGCGCTGCGGGTGAAAACGCCGCATTCCCGAAAGAAAAAAGAAAAGGGTTGCGGCATGATAGCGCAACCCTGATGGTCAAATGGTGCCGAGGGCGGGACTCGAACCCGCACAGGACTGCAACCCCATAGCGTCAATAGTAAAATCAGATAGTTGCATTCCATTCTAGTACTGTATATGGCCGCCTATGTCCCACAAGTCCCACACAGAGGCCCACACGGCTCACGGCCCCAGCTTCTCGTGTCCTCATATTTCCGGCCGCAGTTCCGGCGGCAGTTGCCGCCCCAGGCGTTCGCTTTCGTAGCTCTCCCGGCAGTGGTCAACATCGCCGAATATGCGCGCCGCCCTGTCTATGAGTCTGCGCGGCCAGGAGCGGCGGCCTGTCTGCTCCCATCGCCACGCCCGGCTTGAAAGCGTTTCGTCCGGCCAGCCTCCGGCCAGGGTGTTGACCAGCTGGTCACAAGCTATAAGGATGCGCTTTGCCCGGCTCATACCGCCTCCAGTTCCTCCAAGGTCTGGGCGGCTTCGGCCGCCTCTTTGCGCAGCCCGCCGGCTTCCATGCAGCGGGCCTTGTGGGCCAGCGCTCCGGCCATATACAGCCCCAGAAAGC
>JAVBNZ010000014.1:0-20282 GCA_031551145.1 Desulfovibrionaceae bacterium
AGACCGCCGCCGATGCCGAGAATGCCGGCCAGCACGCCGGTGAGGAAGCTGATGAAGATCGGCATCCAGATGGAGCAGCGGATGCCCGCTTCCTTAAAGGTATACATGGGAGGAATGGCGATCTTGTGCAGCGTGGCCGCCCAGGTGACCCCGGTGGACATGCCGTCGAGCTTTCCGCCCGCGGCGAGCGTCGCCTTGTCTTTCTGGCGCCTCTTGTGCAGATCGTAGAAGACCATCCAGGTGATGAAGGCCAACAGGACGACGTAGATCCAGCGCACCACGACGTTGATGTTGCCCATGCGTTCGAGCAGCATAACTATCTGCGCGCCCACTTCAAAGCCGACCACGGTGCCGACGAGCATCACGATGCCCAGCGCGTAGTCCACGTTGCCGAATTTGCCGTGGCGCATGGTGGAGACGAGCGATTTGCCCGCCATGTGGGCGATGTCGGTCCCGATGGCGAAAGCCATGGGGAAACCCAGCAGATTAAGGCCGGGAGTCACCATCCAGGCGCCGCCCATGCCGAAAAAGCCGCCGAGAATGCCCACGCCCACGCCCAGGATGATCAGCCCGGGCCAAAAAATCGTAACGCCCGAAATAGGCATCAATACGTAAAGCCAATCCATACGGATTCCTCCTTAAGCCTGCGTTGATTAATGTTCGGCCAGGTCGCGTTTGCTCAAATCGACGCCCAACCCGCTGATGAACCAGTCGGCAAGGAGGCCGAAGAAGACGCCCGCCACGGGAATCAGTATGCAGGTCATAATGGCGAACTGCATGTGGCTTTCATTATACAAATTGCCCCACCAGGCCATAATGCCGGTCATGCTCCGCGTATCGGAAACGATGACGATGGGAGCCGCTCCTCCACCGGCCGCCTGCGCCGCAATGGCCGGCAAAATCGCGAGGCATGTGGCAAGAGCTGTGAACAACAGCTGCTTTACCTTTTTCATGAGAGTCCTCCTAGTTTCTCAAACTGCGCGGAATTGCGCAATCTTCGCCTGTTTTGCCTCAGCAAACATCGTGCCGTTGCGAGAACATCTTTTCAGCATTATGAATTCGCTTGCATATTTTTTCACATGTGCCATATTGGCAACAGCCGTTGCGTGTTTTTCGCCTTTTTTTGCGCGAAGGAAACTCTATGAGATTCTCGATTCCGGCCCCGAACGGACGCCTCTTCGAACTGCACAAGCAAAGCTCCGAGCGTTCCTTTACCACCCGTCTGGCTTTCATCATCCTGCCTTCCGGCGTCCTCCTCTGCCTTTTCGCGGGCTGGCTGGGCTTCCAGGCGGCCTCCTCCACCCTGGAAGAAGCCCTGCCCATCGTTCCTATGCTGGAAGCCAAGCACCAGGCGGAAAAAATCGAAATCATCCTCGAACGCCTGCATGCCGGGCTCATTCATATCGCGAAACTGCCGGACATAAACCCGCAACAGCTTCGCGCAAAACTGCCTGAATACTTCCACGAATACGCCCCTTTTATCGCGGAATTTTGCTTTAAAACAAAAGATGACAACGGCTTTCTTCTTTTGCGCGATAAGGATGAACACTTTGTGCCCGTCAACCTTTCCTTTGCCTCGCAAGGCGCCTACGCTCCCTTTGCGCAAATGAACACCCGCCCCCCGCGCCAGGGCGAGGCCACTCTCTTCCCCGCCGTGCGCACCGGCTACTCCGGCGCGACCGCTCCGGATCAGACCGTCCAAACACCGATCATTCGCATGGCCCTGCCGCTCGACAACAACCGGGGCGTACTCGCCGTCGGGCTCGATCTGGAGCGCCTGCACGCCCTCCTCGCCGTTTACGTGCAGGCTGATTCTCCCCTGCGCACGCCGATGCAGGAAGGCTCCCTTCAACTGGCCTATTTTTTCGAGCCCACAGGCTGGATGTTGTTTGAAATGAGAGGACAGGGCGAAGAAGGCGGCCTTTTCCCCGACGTGGCGCGCCGTGGATATGAAGGCGACCTCGGCAGGCCGGGTTTCGACGCCGCTTTTCGCCCCTGGGCCGCGCACGAGAACTATTGGCGTATGGTAACGGATATCGCGGCGGGCAACGCCGGTTACCTGCCTTCCTCCACACGGCATTTTTCCCTGCCGCACACCACCCTGCCCGCTTCCCTCTGCTATGCCCCGGTCATGTTCGCCCCGCGCCCCGGCGCGCCGGCTCAGATCATAGGCGGCATAGCCTTTCTCGAAACCTCCCGGCTTCCGGTCACGGCCTTTTTCCGCGCCGTCAACAACGCAACCGTCATTCTCATAACCGCGCTTGTCATTCTCGGCCTGCTCGTCTTCACGGCCGGGCGCAAACTGGCCGTGCCCATGCGCCGCATTGCCGAACAGCTTCAGGGCATGCTGCACACAGGCTCCCTGGTGCCGCTGGAAGCCCGGCCGTCTTGTGAAGAACAGCAGGCGCTGCTGGAAGCCGGCAACGAATTGATCACCCGTAACCTCGCCCTGCAGGCCGATCTGGATCGCATGCAACTGGAAATGCAGCAGGCCCGATCCGTGCTGCCCGTGGATCTGGATGACGTGCTCACCGGCCATGACCGGCACGAAAATTTCGGGCTGGTCGGCTCCAGCTCGCTCATGCAGAAGGTGCGTGAAGAAGTGCGCAAGGCCGGCCAGTCCGGCGCGGATGTGCTGGTCTGGGGCGAAACCGGCACCGGCAAGGAACTGGTGGCCGCAGCCATCCACCAGACCGGCGTAAGCACCGAGGGCCCCTTTATTTCCATCAACTGCGGCGCGCTGGACGAAAATCTGCTGCTGGACACCCTGTTCGGCCATGTGAAGGGTGCGTTTACCGAAGCGAAAAGCGACCGCAAAGGAGCTTTCTTGTCCGCCGAAGGCGGCACGCTCTTTCTGGATGAAATCGCCACCGCATCGCTCAAAGTGCAGCAATCCCTGCTGCGGGCCCTGTCCATGCGGCGCATCCGCCCTCTGGGCAGCGACATGGAAATTCCCTTTACCACACGGCTTGTCGCCGCCACCAACGCCGATCTGCTGGAAAAGGTGCGCAGGGGGCAGTTCAGGGAAGACCTCTATTACCGTCTGGCCATCATCAACATCGCCACTCCGGCCCTGCGCCGGCGCAAGGAGGACATTCCCGAGCTGGCGGCCCACTTCATACGCGAAGCCGGCAAAAAGCTTACCCGCACCACGGTGCGCCTTTCGCGCGGCGCGCTTGAGGCCATGATGGAGCATTCCTGGCCGGGCAACGTGCGCGAACTGAAAAACTGCGTCACCAGGGCCATGGCCTTTATGGAAGGCGATCTCATCCTGCGCAGGCACATCCTGATCGACTCCGAAGCGCCGGCGGAAGATCTGCGGCAGAGCGTCGACTTTACCGAGAATGAAGCGCCCCTTCCGACGGAAAAGACGGACTTCGACTATGCCTGGGAATATCTCTGGCCGCCCGCCGCCAGACCCGAAGAACCGGATGCGGCGCCCGCCCTTCCCCCCGTTTTTGCCGTGCCTCCGGCCGGCGCGAATCCGCAGGCGCCGAACATCACGGCGTTGCAGCCGGTGCAGCCGCGAAGGAGCAGACCGTCTGTTCCGGCCTTCATTTCCTTTTCCCGGTCTTTACAGCCCCCGCCCCAAAGTGAGCCGCCGCGCCCATCCGGCACGGTTTCCCCTCTCAACGAACGGCAAATGCTCGCCCTGCAGCATATCCGGATGCACGGCGGCATCACCAGAATGGAATACGAAACGCTGGCCGGCGGCAACATCTCCGCGCGCACCATGCAGAACGATCTGCGCGGCCTTGTCGAACTCGGCGTGCTCAAACGCGTGGGCGGCGGACCGAAAACACGCTACCTGCTCAGCCGCAGACCGTGACATTCCGCACGGCGCCTTGCGCCGGTGATCGAACAACCTCCGCGGCGCCGCACTCTATTTCCCTTGTCTGAAAGCGTCTTACCGCCTTGGCAGAAGACGCAAATTTCCGTAGGGTGGGCGAGCCGCCGGTCCCCCCAGGAGGAAGCATGGTCTGGAACAGACTGCAAAATCTTTTCCGTCCTAAAAAACATCAGGAAGAACAGCGCAACACCACGGCCGTCAAAAGCTTTCGCAAGCGCTACGCGCGCTTCCGCAAGCTGTTGGACGCGAACGCCGCACTCGGCGAACTGATGGCGGACATGGCGCAGAAGTTGGAAGGGCACACGCTCTTCGGCAGCGTCTATTTGCAGAATGCGGTCAAAAATGCGCTGAACCTCACCCGGCGCATGGTGGTCAGCCTTCAGGGCATGAGCCCCCTGCGCTACGAACGCCTGAGCCTGACCTACGACAGCCTTGCGGAGCGCCTGCGCCCCTTTCTGCCCGCAGAAGAGGCCGCGGCCGGAGACGACGCCCTGCCCCTGGTTGTCGACATCACCCGGGTGAACGCCGCCATGGTCGATGTTGTGGGCGGCAAATGCGCCAACCTGGGCGAAATGGCCTCCAAGGCCGGAGTGCCCGTGCCGCGCGGTTTCGCCATCACGCTGCATGCTTTTCACGTCTTTATGCGCCACGAGAGCCTGGGCGCGCGCATCACCGCCCTGCTCTCCACGGCGCAGGCGGATCAGCGCGAGGAACTCGCCGCCGCCCTGGCCGAAGTGCGCCTGCTCATTGAAGCCGCCCCCCTGCCCCCCGCCCTGACCCAGGCTTTTGACGACGCCCTGCGGCACTCTTTCGGCGCGGAAAAAGTCCGCCTCGCCGTGCGCAGCAGCGCCCAGGTGGAAGACGGAGACAAAAGCTTCGCCGGGCAATTTCTCTCGGAACTCGGCGTGGGCCGCGCTGATCTGCCTGCGAGCTACAAGCGGGTCATCGCCAGTCTGTTCACGCCTTCGGCCACCATGTACCGCCTGCATCAGGGCATAGCCCTGCGCGACAGCGGCATGGGCGCGGCCTGCATCGAAATGGTCGACGCCGAGGCAAGCGGCGTGATCTATTCGCACGATCCCGCCAACCTGCTCAACGAAAGCATCATCATCAGCGGCGTGCGCGGCCTGGGCCGCTATCTGGTCGACGGCGTCGTGCAGCCGGACACCTGGATCTTCACGCGTTCCGTGCCCCACACCCTGATCCGCCGCAAGATCGGCAAAAAAGAACGGCAACTCCTGCTCGGCCCGGATGGAATCACGCACGATGCGCCCATTGCGCCGGAGGAGCAGAAAAATCCCTCCCTCCCGGAGCCCGAGGCCGCGGAGCTTGCCGCTCTGGCCATGCGTCTGGAGACGCATTACGGCTCCTTTCAGGACATTGAGTGGGCCAAGGATCGCGGCGGCAGAATCGTCCTGCTCCAATCCCGGCCTCTGGGCATACGCAGCGGCGGCGCGAAAACGCGCACCCCGCTGCTGGCCGGCTATCCCCTGCTCGTCGAGGGGGGGGAAAGCGCCTACCCCGGCATAGGTTGCGGCCCGGTGGTCACGCCCCACAGCGAGGCCGAGCTGCTCGCCTTTCCCGAAGGCGGCGTGCTTGTCGCCGCGCACTCCAGCGCCGAATACGCCCAGGTGCTGGACAGAGCCCAGGCCGTCGTCACCCAGACCGGCGGCGTCACCGGGCACATGGCCACCGTGTGCCGCGAATTCAAGGTGCCCACCCTGCTCAATGTGCCGGGGGCCGTCGCAAGGCTCAAAGCCGGAACGATCGTGACCGTGGATGCCTTTTCCTGCCGCGTTTACGAAGGCGAGGTTGCGGAGCTGCTGCCCATGCGCATGCAGCTCCAGCCCGTGCTGCTGCGCGGCACGCCCGTCTACATGCAGCTTGCCGAAGCGGCGGAGCTCATCCTGCCCCTGCGTCTGACCGATCCCCAGTCCGACTCCTTCGGCCCCGACGGCTGCACCACCCTGCACGACATCATGCGCTATGTGCACGAACGCTCCTACCATGAGATGTTCGCCATCAGCGACTCGGCCTCGGACGCGGACGGCGGGGCCATGAAGCTCAAAGCCCCTCTGCCCATCGATCTCCACATCATCGATCTGGACAAGGGCGTGGAAGTGCCGCCCGGCGCGCGCAACGTCACACCGGAACAAATACTCTCGGCGCCCCTCCGCGCTCTTCTGAAGGGCATGCTGCGGCCGGACACCATCCTGCGCAACCCCCGCCCCCTCAACATGGGCGGCTTTCTCTCCGTCATGGGGCAGCAGATGGTCAACCCCCAGGGCGGGGACGCGCGCTTCGGCGAAAAAAGCTATGCCATCGTTTCCGACCGCTATATGAATTTCAGCTCCCGCGTCGGCTACCATTACAGCGTGCTCGACGCCTATTGTGGGGCCACCACGAGCAAGAACTACATCTCGTTCAAATTCCAGGGCGGGGCCGCCGGGGAAGTGCGGCGCATACGCCGCTGCAAAGCCATAGGCCTGGTGCTGGAGGAATTCGGCTTCAGCGTGCAGCTGCGCGGCGACGCATTGCAGTCCCGCTTTGCCAAGTACGACAAAAGCGTGATCGAAGACCGTCTCGACCAACTCGGCAGGCTGCTCCAGGTCACGCGCCAGCTCGACATGCTCATGATCGACGACGAAGCGGTCACGAAATTCAGAGATGATTTTATGGCCGGAATTTATAAGTAGAACGCCGGCGCCTGCATAAATACGGAGAGCGCGCGGCAAGGCAAAAAGCCGTTTGACGGCGTGATTACCCGCGATATCCTTATTTATTGCCGCCGCGCTTCATGGCTTCCATCATCAGCGCCTGCATGTCCTTGGCTTTTTTATAGCCGGCCGGCAGCACGAAGAGGGACGCGTCCACCTGGCCGACCTTGATGTTGCGCAGTTCCTGGCTTGTCGGCGTCCCTTCCTGCATGGAGCGCAGCGGGATGTCGAATTCCGGGGCCACCCATTCCAACTGCGTTATCTTCGTCGTCTTGCCCATCATGGTGACGGAGGAACGGAGGCGGCATTTGACGGCGTCATAGCCCTGCACCCGTTCCGCGCCCAGTTTTTCGCGCCCGCTTTTCTCCACCTTCACGTCCCGCATCATGGGCATCACGCCGGGCAGGCCCTCTTCCGTAAGCGGGCTTTCCACATAGCCCTTGCCGTTGTGCATGATGATGTACATTTTTTTCGCGCCTTTGAGCGCCAGAGTGGTCATGGCGCCCATGCCCGGCTGCGCGGGCATGTCAAAGCGCATTTTGTCGCCGGACACGAAAATCCTGGTGGTCGATTCCACCTTGCCCGAGTTCAGCACAACCAGGTCCGCCGTGTATTCCGCGATCGTGCCCGCCGAAGCGCAGAACGAAACGAGAACAAGCAGGCAGCCCATGATTCCCGATATGCCGTACTTCATCCTGCATCTCCTTTTTATAAAGCATGTGAAGGGGTCGGAAGGCTCTCTTTTTTCTTTTTGCGGCCGAGGAGGAAAGGAAACCACCGGTTGATGCAAAGAACCACCGGAACGCAGGCCAGGATGACGGCGGCGGTCAGCAGAAGGGTGCAGGGAAAGGAAGAACGCAGAGCATCGACGGAGATTCCACTGAGGAGTTCGGCGCAGCGGAGGACGATGCGCTTGATGGGCTCGTGGATGCAGATGATGACGAGCGACCAGCGCCCCAGAGTGCGCAACAGGGAGACGGGGAAAAGCATGGACAAAGACACGGCGGCGACGATTCCGACAGCGGTCGCCGGGTAAAACCAGGGAAGCGCCGGCAGGAGGAGCTGGGCCGGATTCATGATATACGCGCGATCAAAGAAGACGGCCGCGAAACAGAGAGCCAGCCCCGCGCAGGCCACGACAATCAGGCGCAGGCGATCGCGCGTGTTTTCGGCCTCGCCGGCGACGGCCGGGGTTGCCCCGAACACGACGCCGACGGCGTAAAAGGGAAGGAGGAGCAGGGCCGTATCAAGCATCCAGGGCAGGCGAAAAGACAGTTGCCAGGAGGAAGGGAAGGGCGCGATGCCGCTCAGCGCCAAGCCGCCTGTTGAAAGCAGAATCACCGCACAGGCCCGCAGCGGCGTGGAGGCGATGCCCTTTCTGATGCCGTGATACAACACGTCCACCACAAAGAGGCACGGCAAAAACCACAGCACGGAATTGAAGTCGTAGCCGTCGCCCGCGGCGTAGAAGATGTTGAGGAAAGCGTCCCGCACGCTGATTCCCGGCGGGCGGAAATGCCGTTCAAGCAGGGCCCAGTACAGGAAGCTCAACGTTGTGAAGACGAAATAGGGGATCACCAGCGAACTGACGCGCCGGCGCAGAAAGCCTTCCTGCCGCGAAAAATTCAGGGCCACACCGGAAAGGAAGAAAAAAAACGGCAGGGTGAAGATGATCAGGGCCTGGAACGGGAAAAATCCCGCCACATGACGCCAGACAACGATAATCACCCCGATGCCCTTGGCCGCGTCCAGCCACTGCAAACGTTTCGTTCCGGCCGCCTGCGGCATTGTGCGCATCATGATCTTCTTCGGAATATTTGAGATTGTGCTTGGGCGGGTCGGCGCGGAGCGTTCGGCCTTTCCGGGCATCAACGTCCCGCCGGCGCGGGCGGAAGGCGAAAAGGTCCCTACCCGTAAAATTCCAGGTCCGGCACGGCGGGCAGAAGCCCGGCCTCGTGCAGGCGGGCGTAGAAGAGTTTTAAGCCTTCCAGCTCGCGCTCGCCCATGTGATAGACGAGGCCGTTGTAATAACGGATCAGCTCTTCCCGCGTCAAGGGACAGCCGCGTCCGGTCAGATCGAGCACGGCGTCCATGTGGCTTAAGCCCCAGTCTCTGCCGGCCTGAAGCAGCTTTGCAGGATTGGAGCGGAAGATGCCGCGCTTCGCCGCGTCCCGGCTGATGAACCAGAGCCCGAAAATAAAAGGCAGGCCCGTCCAGGCACGCCAGGCCTCGCCGAGATCGAGACGATGGGGATAGTCCGGCCGGTTGCGCAGGCGCAGGGCTTCGTCGCCTATGGCGAGAAAGGCGACCGGCGGGTCGGGGTCGAGCAGGCGGGCGCTGACGAGCCCGGTCGTAAATTCGGCGCGAACGCCGAGCCGGCCGAGCAGCAGGCGCAGCAGGGCCACCGAAGTATGGCTTTCACCGCTGATGCAGATGTCGCGGCCGTCAAGTTCCTCCGGCGGCAGCTTGGAAAGCAGCAGCACGCTCATCACCGGCCCGTTGGAGCCGATGGCCATGTCGGGCACGAGCAGATAACGCTCGGGCCTGCGGGCGTATTCGATGCAGGAGCCGGAGGAAAGGTGAAGCTCGCCGCGCTCCATCATGTCGTTGAGCAGGGCCGGCGGTGCCGCGACGATTTCAAATTCGTGGGGAATGATGCCCGCTTCAAGCGGATAATAGATCGGCAGAACGTTGAGGTAGCCGATGCGGCCCATGCGGATTTGGGGGCGATCCTGGGGGCGGGGAGCGGACATGCGCGCGGTCCGGAAAAAGGCCCGGCGGCGCGATACCGCCGGGCCTTTCGGATTTAGTGTTTGTTTTTGTCGTTTTTGTCGCGCCCGTTAAGGACGTGGAACCAGCACACGAAAAGCACCAGGGTGATGCCCATGAGAATATAGGCCTGGTTCTTCGTGAAGAGCATTATCGAATAGTAGTTGGGGAATTCCATATATCCTCCGGCCTAGTGGGCTTCCTTGTAGCTCGGATGTTCGTAGAGAACCGGCATGTTCCAGGTGATGAAGCGGTAGACGGTCACGATGAGCGTCACCACGAAAATGGAAATGCAGAATTCCCAGATGGAGGGGAAATAACGCTCCGCCGAAGGCAGCTGCCAGTGGAAGGCCACCAGGCAGATGTTGAAGCGGCTGAGCACGATGCCGAGCACCGCGAAAACCGAGCCCACGCGCATGATCTTCACGCTCTGCATACGGGAGCCGAAGGCGTAGATGAGGGCCGGCAGGGCGATGCCGCCGAATATTTCCACCATGAACCAGGTGCCGTAGCCGGTGGACAGATAGGCCCAGTTGTTGCTCATGGCCACGTCCATAACGCGGATCATGAACAGGCCGAGCAGTATCCAGGCCGCCGCCTTGCCGAAGGAGAGGACGACGTCGTCCGCTTCGTCGAGATGCGTCTTGTCCATTTTGTGGTGCAGGCCCGCGTGGGCGAACATGCCTTCGAAGATGACCATGGAAGCGCCCGCCACCATGGAAGAGATGAAGAAGAAGACCGGAATGAAGGGAGAATACCACAGCGGATGCACCTTGCCGGGAGCGATGAGGAAGAGCGCGCCGAGCGAGGATTGATGCATGGTGGACAGGCACACGCCCAGAATGGTCAGGGGCAGCGTGCACTTGACCACAACCCTGCGGATGGCGTTCCAGGGAATCTTCCTGAGGAAGCCCAGCCTGGGGTAAGGGTTGTCGTTGAGCCACTCCATGGCGGCCGGCGAGAACTCCACGAAGAGCACGGTCACGTAGCAGGCCACGCAAAGACCGACTTCGTAGAGCACGGAGGTGGTGCCGGGAGACCAGAAGAGCGGATAGGGCAGGCGCAGCGGATGCCCCAGGTCGTACAGCAGCGCGATGACCACAAAGAAGTAGCCGAGGAAGGCCGTGAGAATGGCCGGCCGCACGGCGGAGTGGAAGCGCTTGATGCCGAAGATATAACAGGCCGAGGAGGTGAAATAGCCCCCGGCCGCGAGGCACACGCCGCAAAGCAGGTCAAAGGAGATCCACATGCCCCAGGGGAAGTTGTCGTCCAGGTTGGTGACCGAGCCGATGCCCTGCGTGAAGCGGATGATGGTGATGATGAAGCCCACGCCGAGGATGACGGCGGTAATGATGTTTCCGGGGGTGACCCACTGGAATTTTACTTCATGTTGCGCGCTCATAATCAGGCCTCCTCTTTCCCGGACTTGTCGGCGGCAAGCGCGTGCTTCGCCGCTTCCTCGGCCTCTTCGCGGGCGACTTTTTCACGCTTTTTGGAAATCATGTACGCGCCGCCCAAAAGCACCGGCCAGATGCCGATGACCATGGGCACCGCGCCCAGAGCGCCGGCGGTGAGTTCGGCGTAGGGTCTGTTGACGACGTCCTCGTCCAGCCCCACCTGCGCGAAGGCCGCGCCGGAGATATACATCCAGTTCGTGCCCCCGGCCTCGTATTCGCCGTAGACGTGGTTTTTATACACGTCGGGCTGCGCTGTGATGCGTTTTCTGGCCAGCAGCAACAGGTCGGCACGCTTGCCGATGGTCAGCGCATCCATGGGGCAGGCCGCCACGCAGCCGGGCAGTTTGCCCTCCTTGAGGCGCGGCAGGCAGAGCGTGCACTTGAGCACATAGGGGTGAAAGGCTTCATAGTACTGGAAGCCCGGGATGTTGAAGGGGCAGGCGATCATGCAATAGCGGCAGCCCACGCACAGATCCTTGTCGTAGGTCACCGCGCCGGAAGCGTCCTTCTGGAAGGCCTTCACGAAGCAGGCGGCGGCACAGGCGGGATCCAGGCAGTGGTTGCACTGGGTTTTGCAAAACACATCCTTGCCGTCGACCTTGTACTTGTTGACGACCGTCCAGGCGTCGGCGGTGGTGCGCCGCTTCTTGTCCAGCACGGAAAGGTCGTCAAAGGGCCGTTTGGGCATGGGCAGGTTGTTGACTTGCTGACATCCGGCCTCGCACCTGCGGCAGCCTATGCAGCGCGTGGTGTCATGCAGCACGGAGAAGCTGTCGGGATAGGTGGAGAACTTGGCGCCGACTCCTGCCGCCTGGGCCTCGGAAAGGGTTCCGACGGCCGTGGAGGCAAGGCCCGCACTTCCCATGAGCTTAAGGAATTTTCTGCGGTTCATAGTGCTCTCCCCCGCCTATTTCTTGGCCTGCGCATGGCAGGCGGTACAATCGGTTTTCGCCACGGGTTCCACCTGCATCCGCTCATGGCAGCCCATACACAGAAGATGGTAGGCGGCCTTGAGAGTGGGACGGTTGGGGAACTTCATGTCTATCGATTTGCTGTGGCAACTTGAGCACTTGGGCGGATTCATCGACGGCGGGCTGTTGTGGTGGCAGCCGCCGCAGAGCGTGGCCTGACTCGTGTGGAAGGCCGCTGCGAGCTTGTCGCCTTCCATCCCGCCCATGATGTACATTTCGATATGGGCCTTGTGGTTGAACTCGTTGGCGTCATATTCGTTCTTCAGCGCGCCTATGGACACAACATCGGGCACGTTGGAGAGATCGGGCGCCTGCGCTTCGGGCTGCGCGGCCTTGGCGGCCTCGCCCAGGCGGGCCTTGTCGGCCTTGCCGAGCTTGCCCTTGACGCCGGCGGCGAAGTCCTTGTCGTCCGGGGCCAGCGTGCTGCTGTGGCACACATTGCAATAGTCCTTGCCGCGCACGGGCTTGACGAAGCCGTGGCAGCCGGCGCATTCGGGCGCCTTCAGGCGCTCGGTGTGGCAGCCCACGCAGGAACGCTTGGAGTCCTCGGCGTGCATGGCCCGGTCGAGATTGACGTTGTAGCCGGCCTGGCTGCCTTCGGCGGTGTGGCAGGTCGTGCAGGAGCCGATGCGCACATGGTGGCAGGTGCGGCAGCCGGGAATTTTGCCTTCGTGCGTCTTGTGGTCGAAAAGCACGGGCTTCATGGCGGCGTTGGGCGTGCCGGCCTTTTCGGACACGGGGAACATAAGGGTGGCGTCGGGCTGGCCGCGCATGAGCCTGGGCACGCCCTTGGTCTGGGCCTGGGCCTTCAGGGCTTCGGCGGAATGGCAGCCGGCGCACTCAAGCGGAGCGGCCTTGGCCTTGCCCTGCACGCCGCGGTGGCAGCTTATGCAGAAGTTGTGGCCCACTTCGCTGTACCAGGGACGTATGCCCTTACCTTCCGAATGGCACACGCGGCAGGAGTCTTCCTTGCCCGGTGCGGCCGTGTGGTGGCACAGCACGCAGTTGCGCTCGCTGCCCTTGGCTTTGACGAGCGGAGACTGCACGTGCTTGTCGTGCATGGCGGCCCCGTAGGCGAAAGGCTGCCGGGCGGCAACGTAGCGCCCGGCCGGATCGTGACATCGCTTGCACTCGCCCTCTATCGGGCCGGTCTTCTTGCCGCCCGCTTTCTTGACGGCGGTGTGACAGCCGATGCAGTTGGTGTGGTAGAGCAGTTTGAGACTGTCGGCGTCTTTGTCCTCAAGGCGCATGAATTTGGTCGACATTTTGCCGGCCTTGTCGGACATGTGGCAGGTTGTACAGTCTTTGCCCTGCGCAGCGAGAGCCTTGGTGTGGAGATCATGCTGGAAAACGGCCTTGTAGTTTTCCAGCGCGCGGAAGCGGGCAACGGAGTCGATATGAATGATATCGGCACCCCGCACGGTTTCGGCCGCGTTTTTTTCGGCGGCGGCCCAAGAAACACTGCCCATAGCGCTGAACATCACCACGGCAACCGCCACCAACACGCCGGCCCGGTACAATAGTGTTTTCCCGTTCCTCATTGTGGCAATCCTTCCATTGGAGAGCGATGAACAAATAAGCCCCTGACGCCGACAGGCCGGACCGAAGAAACCCCGCCCCGGAGCGCGGAGTTTGTTGCGGCAGGCCCCTGAAGTCTCCCCACAAACGGTCTGGAGACACATCGCTCCCCAAATCGCTGGTGCGGTATTTCACAAGTGGTTACCCCAGGAAAGAAGCCGCGTCAAGGGGGAACGGCGCTTACGGCCGGGAGTTTGTGGGGGCGGCGGACGGGGATTGCGGGGATTTTTGCGAAAAAAAAACAGCATTCCGACTTCTACGTAAAAAATGCGGCCCGCGGGCGGTAAAAGCGGTCTCTCTGCCGCATCCCACCTTGACATGACATCATAATATGATATTATTTTCATGTGAAAGCCAAATACGAAAACACGTTGCGCAGCCTTTTTCAGCACCCGGCAAGCGGCTCAATACGATGGGCGGATATTGAGGCGCTTTTCAAGGCACTCGGCGCGGAAATATCCGAGGCGGAAGGCTCGCGTGTATGCGTTCGGCTTTTCGGAGACCGCAGGGTGTTTCACCGGCCGCACCCTTCCCCGGATACGGACAAGGGAGCTGTGGCAAGCGTCCGCAAATGGCTGGAAGCTAATGGAGTAAAGCCATGAAGAACGTTATGGAATTTCCCGGCGGATACAAGGCCGTAATCGCGTATGATCCGGAAATCGACATGTTTCGGGGCGAATTCATCGGACTGAACGGCAGCGCCGACTTTTACGCCAAGGATACTGAGGGATTGAAGCGTGAAGGTCAAATCTCTCTGGGTGTGCTGCTGCGCATGTGCGAAGAAGACGGCGTTCCGCCCAAAAAAGCGCAGGGCAAATTCGCCCTGCGCCTGGATCCGGATACGTATCATGAGGCGAGCGTCGCGGCGGCCGCGCACGGCCGGAGCCTGAACCAGTGGATCGCCCAGGCTGTGCGCGAGGCAGCGAGGGAGTGAGTTTGTCTATTTCTTTTTCTGCTTGATGCGCGCCTGGAACTTTTCGAGAGTTTGCGTCAACATTTGCTTCACCTCCGCCTTGCTCCACCCGAAAAGCGCTCCTGTGGCCTCGAGATTCGGCTTCAGCACATCAAGATTTTGTGCCTGTTGACTTGAGTCGCCGGAATAATGGTTCAGCGTTATGGCCCAGACGAGGGAATACCAGCATACCTTGGCCGCGACTTCGGCAGCGTTTGCATTTTCTACGGAAGGTATCTCTTTGTAGAGGTTTGCGGCAAATGCATTCAACCCCTTGATGCCCTCTTTCTCCCCCAACTCCAAAGTTCTGTCGATCAACGTCCGTGTTGCAGCGGCATCACTAAAAAAACTTTGAGGCTGCACTCTTGCGGAGCTGTCCTCATTCCGGGCCGGTCTACATTGCAGGCCGGTTTCTTCCATGCCGCGGCTTTTATCGGAATATTCATTCAGGGTGCCGCTGACGACCACCGCATATTTGCCGTTCTCGGCTTTATTCAGGCAATCGCGCACCTCGTCCGACATGTTGCCGTAGGCACCGACATGTATAGTTTTTTTACCTTTTTGATCGACGAGCCTGGCAAACAGCATCTTTGCTTCCGTAAACGGCTGCGGAATGCCTGTAAAACTCGCCTGTTGCCGCTTTACCGGCGTCAATGCATTCGCTCCGTCCGCATCGCTGCACGAAAAACAGAACAGAAAGGCCACGAGGATCGGCACTGTACGATGGAAAAGATTGCTCATGCCCGTTAAGCCTCCGAATTTTTCAGGCGCGCTGTCGTCAAAGAGGCATCGAGAAACTGATATGTGAGAACACCGGTGCAACTTTTATGTGAATATTCGTTGTTTCTTTGCCTGTTTCTTTGTTTATTGTCCGACCCATAAAATCTTGCACTTCTTGATTTTTACGTTTCTCCTGAGGCAAAGACATGATATTCCGCACGACGCCGGGAATTTTGTCTACGTTGGACATCCCGATGAGGCCGAAGTCAAAAAAGACTAGGCTTACACAGGTTGTGGCGGCAACCACGAGAGCGGCATCATATGTACGCTTCTGATCATATCCTATACTTACACCGTGTATTTTCCCTGATTTCGCTTTACCAATTTCAAGTTTCACGTCTCCATAAAATTTTATATCTCTTGATAGTTTATATACTGTCTTTTCTTTATCAGACGATTCCTTTATGCATTGCATATTTCCATAATCTTTTCTAATATTATTCTGTTCTATTCTCTGCAAAAATTTTGACATAAATTGGCTTTCGTTAAATTCAAAAGTTTTTGTCTCCGTAAAATATGCTGAATAAGTAACGTAAGCGGCAAACAGAGACACGATCAAAAGGCAGCCGCATCTTGTAATTTTTGTAGTATGTGCATCGCCTGCAATTTTGTCCATAACCTTCTGTACAGCTTTTTCTCTGAGCTCTTCAGTGATGGGTTGCCCGCAATGAGGGCAGAAATCTGCTGCCGAAGATATTTGTTTATTGCAAGATGGGCACTCTATCAATTTCGGTTTAGACATGGTATATTCCTTCAAAAGAGTGTTGAGAAATACTCATTGAATGTTATGTCATACAAATATTAACTTATACATTGCCATGCGTCCGTATATTCGTGCGGCATATTCAGCAGGAATTTTCCGTTTATGTAATATGCAATCTTGCCGTCAGATTTCACGACATCATGATACACAAGGTTTTTTGAAGAATTTTCTCCCTGTTCGCAAATATGAACGCCGTGCAAAATGTCTTCTTTGGGAATAACAAATGTCTTCTGTTGAACAGGTTTGCGCACATTCATGAGGACAACAAAGACATCAACGGATGGATCGGCATAATTTTTTCCCAAAAAAACATCCGTAGCGCCGGAAAGCGTTTTGACCTGGATGCCGAGCTTTTTCCCGTCTTTCACAAGAATAATGTCGGCTCCCCGTGCGTTGCGGATGGTGGGCAAGGCGTTCCAGCCGCACAAGGACAGACGGTAGCAGGAGTAAAACAAACCAATGTTGCCGGTGATCTGCCTGTTATTCATGGCAATGCCTCCCGAGGGCTTGCAGGAAAAAGCGGAATCGGCGGCAAGCAACGACCTACTGGTTGAACGAATACACGCCGCTGCTCAACGTCTTCCCTCCCGCGTCGCGGGCGACGACGGTGAATTCATAGCTGTGGGTGGTCGGAGGGCAGGGGCCTTTGTAGTTTTTCAGCGCCCCTTCGGGAATGACGCCGGTGCCGTCGTTTTTATACGTGCCGCCGCCGTGGTTGAACGAAGGCGCGTCATTGTCCCGCAGGGAAACCCGAAAATCCGCCGTACCGGCCGGGATATTGCCCACGCGGATTTCCGGCGAAGTGCCGCTGCAACGTTCTGCGGGCGCGACTGTGAGATGCAGTTTCGGCGCACCCGGATCAGCGCCCTGCCGGCAACCGGCTCCCAAAAGACATACGCAGAAAATCGCCGCTGCCGCCGCAAAGCTGATCCGCCTGGACATAACGCTCTCCCGGATGATGAGTTTGTGGATATCTATGGATACTCGATGAGTATCTATAGATACTCGACAAGAGCAAGTCAACAGGTAACACGCCGGGCATGGACGATGACGAAAAAATCGCCCGGCGCTATATGCCGCGCATTATCCGAAGGTATCGCGACGCGGCGGGAATGTCGCAGCAGCAACTCGCCGACAGCATTGGCGTCAGCAAGGGTTTTGTTTCCGCGCTGGAAGGCGGGCGCAGAGCGCCCAATATCGATACGCTGGTAATGATAGCCGATGCGCTCGCCGTGCGGCCCGGCGAAATGCTCGACGCGATGGTTGAAGCGGCCTTGGCGGACATGGGGAAAAAGTGAAGAGGGTGGAATTGAATATGTCGTAAACAACGACGGGTGACTGTGCGCTACAGCGCCCGCAAACGCTCTTCCAGCTCGAGATCCACAGGCACGTCGAGCGTGCGCTCCACGGCGTCCACGCGCACGGTGCCGGGTTTGGCGCCCTTTACAGGATGCACGCGCGAGGCCCGCGCGCAGATCACCCGCGCTCCCGTTCCGCCGCTCCACACGCTTTTGGCCGCGGCCAGCCCGGCGGCCTCCAGCAGGCTGCGTTCCGGCACCTCGGCCTGCCCGCAGCGGATGAGCACATGCGCGCCCGGCCCGCCCTCCGCATGCAGCCAGAGATCCTGCGGCCGCGCCAGGCGCAGCAGGGCCAGATTGCCCTGCGCGTCGCGCCCGCGCAGCAGCGTGAGCCCGTCGGAACTCAAAAAGGCCCGCACGTTCTTGGGCCAGGCCTTTTTTCCCGCACATCCGCCTGAAAGGCCGTCAAAACGCGCGGCCGGAGGCGTTTGCGCCGCGACAGCGGGCCCATGCTCCAGGCGTTCCAGTTCCCGGCGCAGATCCTCCCGCCTGCCCGCCAGCATTTCCAGACCGCGCCTGCCGCGCCGCGCGCCGTGAAAAAGCCGCTCCATATGTGCACGCAGGCTGTGGCGCGGGTCGGGCGCCGTCGCAAATCCTTCTCCGGCAAGCGCCTCCGTGGCCCTGGTCTCCGGCGCATGTCTCCACAACAGTGCTTTCACGGCCTCGGCTTCCGTTCTCCAGGCATCCAGGCCTCGCAGGCGTTCTTCTTCCGCGTCCAGTTTTTCGAGCAGGCGCTGTAGGCGGCGCAGTTCGCGCCGGCGGGGCAGATCCGCCTTCTTCAACACAGCCGCGTCCAGTTCCGCGAGCGCGCGGCTTTCGCCGTACAGTGTCGTCGCCTCGAACACGTCTTCGAACACGCGCTCGTCGCGCCCGGCGCGCAGTTCCGGCGGCAGGGGCCAGGCGTAGAGCTCCATGTTCTCCCCTTCCCCGTACAGAAAAAGATCCCCGCCGCCCGCTTCCAGATCCGCAAGCAGGGCAAGGCTCTCCGGTTCATCAAGCAGGCGCAGCGTCCGCCGCAGGGCCGGGGTGAGCGCGGGCCACGCCCGCCAATTTTCCAGGGCGGCGGCAAGTTCACCGGCTTTCGGCCATACGGGTTCTTCAGGAGGCGGAAGGAGGTCAAAGCGCTCCAAGGAAGGACCGAGGCGCAGATCGAGACAGATCCCGTCCGGACGCGCATCCTCCCCCGCTCCGAGCAGCAGGTGCAGCCTGCGGCCGAAGGGATCCGCCGTGCAGGCGCGGATGTGCCGGCCCTGCGCGTGCTTGCGCAGCAGCATGACGGAGGCCGGGGGCCGCGGCGGAGCGGCCGGCGGCCGGCGGGCAAAAAACAGGCAGGAAGCGCGGCCGTATTTCAGGACAAGATGCCGTTTATGCCGCTGCCCGTACAGGCTCAGGCACAGGCAATCCGGGGCGGCGGCCCGGATTTTTTCCAGGCGCGCGCCTTCCAGGCGGGGGGCAAGAGCGTCGCAGAAGCGGCGGAAAAGATGAGCGTCCAAGATGTTCGGGAGAAGCCGGTCAGGGTGAAAACACGGGGAGACGGCTTGAAAAGAATCGTGACAAAAAAACGGCTTTTTTGCGAAGATCCCGTTCCGCGCGAAAAAAGCCGTTCAACGCGGGGCGGGCCCGCGAATATCCGCATATACGGGCAGCCTATTCGTTGCGCAGGTGCTCGTCCTCTTCCTGTTTGCTCTTGCAGTTGATGCACAACTTGGTCACGGGGCGGGCCTTGAGACGGGGAACGCCGATATCTTCGCCGCATTCCTCGCAGATGCCGTAGCTGCCGTCCTCAATGCGATGCTGGGCGGCCTGAATTTTGCGGATAAGCCGGCGTTCACGGTCGCGGATGCGCAGGGTGAAGGAACGATCGGATTCGGCGGTGGCCCTGTCGGCGGGGTCGGCAAAAACCTCGTTGCTGTCGGTCAGCTCTTCCAGGGTGGTATCGCCTTTTTGCTGCGCTTCTTCCAACATGGATGCAAGGAGCTTTCGGAAGTACTCAAGATCCTGATGTTCCACGGCTTCCTCCTCGGGCGAAATGAAACTCGCCTGCATGTAAAGGATGCTCTTTACAGCATAAGAGCGATGAAGTAAAGCACCGTTCCAAATCAAGACGGTTCGCCGCGACGCCGCGACGTCAGGCAGGGAAGAAAGAAACGCGCGGCGGGCGCGTGCTCTTGACGGCGCCCGACCGGAGCCGCGACTTTATTCCGGCGAAGCTTCACAACACGCCGAGGCGCCGGCGCGTTTCGTCGCGAATCTCTTCGCGTATCTCCTCCCAAGAGCGATCCCCCCAGGCGCGGGGCGTTTCGCGTTCGGGCCGCACGATATATTCGCGCGCCTCGCCGGCCTGCGTGACGCGCACCCGCACCGGCCCCTCCTGTTGCAGGGCGCGCGGGGAAAATGAAGCCATGAAGGCCGCCGCGTCGCGCACATGCTCCTCGGGCCAGGGAGCAAACACCCTGCCCACGGCCAGCGGGCCGGGGAGGTTGACGATCTTGAAGATCAGATCTTCGGCGAAGGCGTGACGGGCCAGGCGTTCGTTGTCGGCCTGGGTGCGCCCCACGTTGAGGCGGTACGGGCCCTGCCCGGCATCGGCCCAGAACTGCCGCCCTATGTCGGCCAACTGAAATTCCGCGCCCGTCACCCGGGGCGCATGTTTCAACACCTGCCAGTAGCGGCGGGCGTTTTCGCGCTCCGTCAGCCGGCAGCCGCCGGCCGGCGCGGGAATTTCCGGCAGGGCGAAGCGTTCGGCCAGAGCCATCTGCTCCTTGCGGCCCCGGCCCCAGAGCCCGAGCAGCCGTTCCCGGTCGACAACGCCGGCGGCCTCCGCCGCGCTTTCAGGCAACAGTTTGGCGGACAGCGGCCGGATCAGCACGTCCTTCACCCCTGCTTCGCGCATGATGAGGTGCAGCGTGTCGCGCCGCTGCGACATGGGCCGCTGCCCCAGCACCTCGCCGGAGACGATGCAGCGCGCGCCCAGTTCCGCCATGCGTTCCTTGGCGGCGCGCAGCATGAGAATTTTGCAGTCCACGCAGGGATTGAGCACCTTGCCGAAGCCGTGGGCCGGGCGCTCGGCCAGCAGGCGGGCCATGG
>JAVBNZ010000081.1:0-14550 GCA_031551145.1 Desulfovibrionaceae bacterium
GCGGCGAACTGCCGGGCGTGCGCAAGTCAAGCTGGTAACCTGTATAGATGGAGTTGACATGGTAACCGATCCCATTGCCGATATGCTCACGCGTATCCGCAACGCGCACTTGGCCCTGCACAAGGAAGTGAGTGTGCCGCGCTCGAAGATGAAAGAGGCAATCGCCGCCATTCTCAAGCAGGAAGGCTATGTCGAGGACGTTGTCCCGGCGGAGAAGACGATCACGCTTGCCCTGCGCTACAACAAGGGCAAGGCCGTCATCGCCGGTTTGAAGCGGATCAGCAAGCCCGGCCGGCGGGTCTATGTGGCGCACAACGCCATACCCCGCGTGCAGAACGGGCTGGGCATCTGCATTCTGTCCACCTCGCACGGCGTTATGGACGGAATGAGCGCTGCCGCCCGCAAAGTCGGCGGCGAACTTCTGTGTGAAATCTGGTAGGTGGGCGATGTCCAGAATAGGCAAACTCCCCGTGCCCATCCCTTCCGGTGTGGAAATCACGATCGGCAAGGATGTGATCGAAGTCAAAGGCCCCAAGGGCGTGCTTTCCACGCCTGTCTGCCCGGCGCTCAAGTACGAGCAGGCCGACGGCAAAGTCGCGCTTTCCCCGTTGGAAGAAAGCCGCTTCGCCGCCGCCCAGTTCGGCCTGCGCCGCACCCTGCTGGCCAACTGCGTTGAAGGCGTGACCAAGGGTTTCACCAAAACCCTCGAAGTCATCGGCGTGGGCTACAAGGTGGCCGTGAAAGGCAACATTGTGGAGCTCTCCGTGGGCTTCTCCCATCCGGTGCTGGTGGATCTGCCCAAGGGCATCACCGCTTCGGCGGAAGGGCAGAAGCTCATCCTGACGGGCATAGACAAGGAACTGGTCGGCGAAACCGCCGCCAAGATCCGGCGCATCCGCAAGCCCGAGCCCTACAAGGGCAAGGGTATCAAATACGACAGCGAAACGGTTCGCCGCAAGGTCGGCAAATCCGGCGGCAAGAAGTAGGCAGGCGCAAAATGAAATACACGAAGAACGAAGCCAGGCTGCGCCGCAAGGTGCGCATCCGCAAAAAGATTACGGGCACCGCCGAACGTCCGCGTCTGGTCGTGTACCGCTCCAATCTGCACATTTACGCGCAGCTTGTGGACGACGCCGCCGGAGCGACGCTGGTCTCCACCTCCACTCTTGCCCTCGGCAAGGAGCAGGCGGGCGCGCACTGCAACAAGGACGGCGCGGCCATGGTCGGGCGGAAGATCGCCGGTTTGGCCAAGGAAAAGAATATCGACCGCGTGGTCTTCGACCGCAATGGATACCTCTACCACGGACGCATCAAGGCTGTTGCCGACGGAGCGCGTGAAGGCGGACTGGAGTTGTAAATGGAACAGCAGAACGAATTCGGCGAAATTGAGAAAGTTGTTGCCTTGAATCGTGTGGCCAAGGTCGTCAAGGGCGGCCGGCGTTTCAGCTTCAGCGCTCTGGTGGTGGTGGGCGACGGCAGGGGCGGCGTGGGTTTCGGCCTCGGCAAGGCCCAGGAAGTGCCCGAGGCCCTGCGCAAGGCCACGGAACGCGCCCGCAAAAACCGCGTGCGCGTGCCCATCCTCGACGGCACCCTGCCCTATGAGGTGCTCGGCCGTTACGGCGCCGGGCGCGTGATGCTCAAGCCCGCCTCCAAGGGGACCGGCATCATCGCGGGAGGCGCCGTGCGCGCCATCATGGAAGCCGTGGGCGTGACCGACGTGCTCGCCAAGGCCATCGGCACCAACAATCCGCACAACGTGCTGCGCGCCACCCTGCAGGGTCTCGTATCCCTGCGCAGCGCGGAACAGGTTTCCGAACTGCGCGACAAGCAGCTCGAAACCCCGAGGAAATAGTCATGGCGCAGATCAAGGTGAAACTCATCCGCAGCCGCATAGGCTGCACGCCGGCGCAGCGCAAACACCTGGATGCGCTGGGGCTGAAGCGTCGCGAAAAGGCCAGGGTCTTCACGGACACGCCCTCTGTACGCGGCATGATTGCCAAGGTTGTCCATCTCGTAGAGGTGAGTGAATAATGCAATTGCACGATTTGTATCCTTTCCCCGGCGAGCGCACGAGCAAGAAGCGCTTGGGCCGCGGGGGCGGTTCGGGACTGGGCGGCACGGCGGGCAAGGGCCACAAGGGCCAGAACGCCCGCGCCGGCGGCGGTGTGCGCCCCGGCTTCGAGGGCGGGCAAATGCCCCTGCAGCGCAGGCTGCCCAAACGCGGCTTCAAGAACTATCCCTTCCGGGTACGGTACGAGGTGATCAACCTTGATCGTCTGGCCGCCGCTTTTGAGGGCGCGGGCTCTATCAGCCTGGACGACATTTATGCGCGCGGGCTTGCAAAAGCGGGCGCGCCCGTGAAAATTCTGGGTCAGGGCGAACTTGCGGTCGCGCTCAACGTGGAAGCGCACAAGTTCAGCGCTTCGGCTCTGGAAAAGATTCAGAAAGCCGGCGGTCAGGCCAGGGCTCTCGAGCCTCTCGAAACTCCCGGCGAATAAGCTTTCCCGTTGACGGCGCGGGGCGAATCCTGCTCCCGCGCCGCAACAGGTTCCAACGTTACGAGGTGCGCATGGCTCCAGGGCCGATGAACGCTATGGCGGGCCAGCCCGAACTGATACGTAAGCTCGGCTGGACCTTTTTTCTGCTCTGCTGCTACCGGGTGGGGGTGCATATTCCCATTCCCGGCGTGGACGCGGCGGCTCTGAAGCACTTTTTCGAAAGCATGTCGGGCACGCTTTTCGGCCTGTTCGACATGTTCTCCGGCGGCGGCCTCTCCAACGTGTCGATCTTCGCGCTGGGGATCATGCCCTACATCTCGGCCTCGATCATCATGCAGCTTCTGCAGGTCGTGAGCCCGGACATCAAGCGCATGGCCAAGGAAGAAGGTCAGGCCGGGCGCCGCAAGCTCACCCAGTACACCCGCTATGCCACGGTGCTCATCACCGTCATTCAGGGCTTCGGCATCGCCGTGGGGCTGGAAGGCATGCAGAGCCCGGCGGGCGCGCCCGTGGTGCTCGCGGCCGGCTGGCATTTCCGCATCATGACTCTGCTCACCTTCACGGCGGGCACGGTGCTCATCATGTGGCTGGGCGAGCAGATTACGGAAAAGGGCGTGGGCAACGGCATTTCGCTGATCATCTTCTCCGGCATTGTGGTGGGCACGCCGCGCGCCGTTCTCCAGTCCGGCCAGCTTATCGCGGCCGGCGACATGAGCGTGTTCCTGGCCCTGGCCATCGTGATCCTCATGGCCGCCGTGACCGTGGGCATTGTGTACATGGAGCGCGCCCAGCGCCGCATCCCCATCCATTACGCCAAGCGCCAGATGGGGCGCAAAATGTACGGCGGCCAGACCACCCACCTGCCCCTGCGCGTGAACACGGCCGGCGTTATTCCGCCCATTTTCGCCTCGAGCATTCTGCTCTTCCCGGCGACCATAGGGCAGGTTTCGTCCAACGAATACGTGCAGCGCGTGGCCAACTTTTTCCAGCCTTCGTCCATAGGCTACAACGTCATCTTTATCGCGCTCATCTTCTTCTTCTGCTACTTCTACACGGCCATCATCTTCGATCCCAAGGACATAGCGGAAAATTTGAAGAAAAGCGGGGGATTCATTCCCGGCATCCGTCCCGGCGAGAAGACCCAGGAATACATAGACACCGTGCTTTCGCGCCTCACTCTTACAGGCGGAACCTATATTTCGTGCGTTTCCGTGCTGCCCATGTTGCTCATCGCCAATTTTAACGTGCCTTTCTATTTCGGCGGCACCAGTCTGCTCATTCTGGTGGGCGTGGCCATGGACTTCATGACGCAGGTGGAATCCCACCTGATCTCGCGCCAGTACGAAGGCCTGATGCAGAAACAGCGCGGCAAATGAGCGCAGCCGTATATGAAGCCGTACCGCGGAGCCTTTATCAAGAACGATCGGGAAATCGCCTGCATGCGCACGGCGAACCGCATCGTGGCCGACATCCTCGACGCCCTGGGCGACGCCGTGGCTCCGGACGTGCCTACCATGCGTTTCGAGGAAATAGCCCGCGACATGTGCGAAAGCCGCAAGGTGCGGCCGGCCTTCTTGGGCTACTGCGGTTACCCCTTCGTGCTCTGCTGCTCGGTAAACGAACAGGTGGTGCACGGGTTTCCCTCGCAGCGCAGACTTGAGGAAGGGGATATCGTCAGCTTCGACATGGGCGTAATTTACGACGGCCTGTACGGCGACGCGGCGCGCACCTATCCTGTGGGGCAGGTAAGCTCGGCCGCGGAAAAGCTGATGCGCGTCACCGAAGGCTCGCTCTACGCCGGCATAGAAAAAGCCCGTTCCGGCGTGGATGTGTATGAAATAGGCGCCGCCGTGCAGAATCATGTGGAGGCGCAGGGTTTCAACGTGGTGCGGCGTTTTGTGGGGCACGGCATAGGCCGGGCCATGCACGAAAAGCCCGAAGTGCCCAACTTCCGGCCCGGCATGCCGGGCATGCCGCTCAAACCCGGCATGGTGGTGGCCATAGAGCCCATGGTTACCGAAGGGACGCACGACGTGAAGATTCTGGACGATCAGTGGACGGCCGTGACCAAGGACGGAAAGCTTTCCGCCCACTTTGAGCACAGCGTGCTGGTAACGTCCGGGGAGCCGGAGATTTTAAGCGTGTCCGAACGCGGCCTGACGCGCTTTTTCGGCTGACAATACTGATGGTGGGGAGCGGCTGCTTTTGCCGTCAGGCGGGGAAGACGAGTTTTTGCCGATGGGAGTGGACTCTTTCCGTCCACGACTGAGGCAAAAAAAAGACTGACGAAGCATCACGGCAAAATGAGCCGCTGCCTGATGTGATATGTGTTGACAGCGTGGCGGTGCGCGGGTAAATGTATCTGTTCCTGTGCGCGCCCGTGCGCGAACGGCATCCGGAGATGAAACATGAAAGTCAGACCATCCGTGAAGAAAATGTGCCCTAAATGCAAGATTATCCGGCGTAAGGGCGTGTTGCGAGTTATCTGCGAAAACCCCCGGCACAAGCAGCGCCAGGGATAGCGGGAGCGTATCGTGGCTAGAATTGCAGGCGTAGAACTGCCGCGCGGCAAACGCGCGGACATCGCGTTGACCTACATTTTCGGAATCGGCCGCGCGACGGCCCTGAAGATACTGGATGCCACCGGCGTGAACTGGACGCGGGGCATTGATGATCTCTCCGCCGACGAAGTCAACGAGATCCGCAAGGAACTTGAGCAGAATTACAAAGTGGAAGGCGATTTGCGCCGCGAACTGGGCGGGAATATCAAACGCCTCATGGATATCGGCTGCTGGCGCGGCCTGCGCCACCGTCGCGGCCTGCCCGTGCGCGGGCAGCGCACCCACACCAATGCGCGTACCCGCAAAGGGCCGCGCCGCGGAGCCGTGGGCAAGAAAAAATAGGATACGCCGCGCCTCCGCGCGCGGCACATGCGTGACGGATGCGCCCCTTTGCGGGGCGGTGTTCAATGTTTTTGAATCTGCCTGCCGCGCCCTGCGCGCGGCGGCATGACGCAGGAAGGCAAGATGGCCAGACCCAAGCGCGCCCAGAAGAAAAAGGAAAAGAAGAACGTGCCCGTGGGCCTCGTCCACATTCAGGCTTCGTTCAACAACACGATCATCACCTTTACCGACACGCGCGGCAACGCCGTCAGCTGGGCTTCGGCCGGGCAAAGCGGCTTCAAGGGCTCGCGCAAGTCCACGCCCTTCGCGGCCCAGGTCGCGGCGGAACAGGCGGCGCGCCGGGCGCAGGAAAACGGCATGCGCACCGTGGGCATCTATGTCAAGGGACCGGGCACCGGCCGCGAAGCGGCCATGCGCGCCGTGAATTCGGCGGGCTTCAAGGTGGCCTTCATCCGCGACCTGACGCCCATTCCGCACAACGGTTGCCGTCCGCCCAAACGTCGCCGCGTCTAATTCTTTCCGAGAGGACATCATGGCCAAATATACCGAAGCCAAGTGCCGCATGTGCCGCCGCGAAGGCACCAAGCTCTTTTTGAAGGGCGACCGTTGCTTTACCGACAAGTGCGCGTATGACCGCCGCCCCTACGCCCCCGGCCAGCACGGCCGCGCCCGCAAGAAAACCAGCGACTACGCCGTGCAGCTCAGGGAAAAGCAGAAGGTGCGGCGCGTGTACGGCGTGCTGGAAAAGCAGTTTCACGGCTATTTCGTGAAGGCCGACAAGGCCAGGGGCGTTACCGGCGCCATTCTGCTTTCCTACCTCGAACGCCGGCTGGACAACGTGGTTTATCGCCTGGGCTTCGCCAATTCGCGCAACCAGGCCCGCCAGCTTGTGCGCCACGGCGTTTTTACGCTCAACGGCCGCAAGGTGACCATTCCCTCTCTCCAGGTGCGCGTGGGCGACGAAGTTTCCGTGCCGGAAAAGAACCGCAAGATTCCGATCCTGGCCGAAGCCCAGGAAGCCATCGCCCGGCGCGGCTGCCCCGCCTGGCTCGAAGTGGATGCCCCCGCCTTCAAGGGCGCGGTCAAAGCGCTGCCGCAGCGGGACGACATCCAGTTCCCCATCAACGAACACATGATCGTTGAACTGTATTCCAAATAGCAGGAGCGCCCATGCTTACCAAACAAGGCGACCGCCTCATCAATGCGCGCAACTGGTCGGAGCTGGTGAAGCCCGAGCAGATCCGGCGCGACAGCGACGCCGGCGACCGCGTATACGGCAAGTTCGTGTGCGAGCCGCTGGAACGCGGCTACGGCACCACCATAGGCAACGCCATGCGGCGCGTTCTGCTTTCCTCGCTTCAGGGCGCGGCCTTTGTTTCCGCCAAGGTGGAAGGGGTGCAGCACGAATTTACCACCATCCCCGGCGTGCTGGAAGATGTGACGGATGTTATGCTCAACCTGAAGCAGGTGCGCCTGCTGATGGATACGGACACGCCGCAGACCATCACGCTTTCCGCGTCCAAGAGCGGCGCGCTTACGGCGGCCGCCATCAAGACCAACCAGCATGTGGAAGTGCTCAACCCCGAACTGCACATCGCCACCCTGACCAAGGATGTGCCTCTGACCATTGAGTTGGAAGCGCGCATGGGCAAGGGCTATGTGCCGGCGGAAATGCACGAGGGTCTTTCCGAGGAAATCGGCCTGATCAAGCTGGACGCGAGCTATTCCCCGGTGCGCAAGGTGGCCTATGCCGTGGAGCAGGCCCGCGTGGGGCAGATGACCAACTATGACAAGCTTATTCTGGAAGTCTGGACGGACGGCTCGGTCACGCCCGAAGACGCCATAGCCTACAGTGCCAAGATCATTAAAGATCAGATTTCGGTCTTCATCAATTTCGATGAACGCATTTCCGGCGATTCCTCTTCCGCGGGCTCCGGCAGCGGCGAGATCAACGAGACCCTTTTCAAGGGCATCGACGAACTGGAACTTTCCGTGCGTGCCACCAACTGCCTGCGCAGCGCCAACATCGCGCTGGTGGGCGAGCTTGTGCAGCGTTCGGAAAACGAAATGCTCAAGACCAAGAATTTCGGACGCAAATCCCTGGATGAAATCAAGCGCGTCCTCACGGACATGGGCTTTGACTTCGGCATGAAAGTCGACGGCTTCGACAAGAAATATCAAGAATGGAAGAGGAAGCAGCAATATGAGGCATAGAAACGCCGGCAAAAAGTTTTCACGCACGCCCTCCCATCGCAAGGCCCTGCTCCTGAATCTGGCCAAGGCTCTCCTCAGCCACGGCAGGATACGCACCACGGAAGTCAAGGCCAAGGAACTGCGCGGCGTGGTGGAACCGCTGATAACCCTGGCCCTGCGCAACGATCTGCATTCGCGCCGTCTTGCCTACCGCTCGCTCGGCAGCCATTCGCTGGTCAAGCGCCTGTTTGACGAAATCGCACCGGCATTTGCCGGCGTGCCCGGCGGCTACACCCGCGTGGTGAAGCTGGCCGAGCCGCGCAGGGGCGATGCCGCGCCCATGGCCGTTATCGAGCTTACGCGCGGCCCCGGCGCGCAGGAAACCGCGGCGCCGGCCAAGGCCCCCAAAGCCGCGAAGGCGGCCAAAGCCGCCGCCCCGGCCCCCGAAGCCAAGCCCAAGCGCAGCCGCAAAAAAGCGGAAGCGCCCGCCGAAACTCCGGCTGAATAGCAGCCGGCCGAGCCCGCGCAACACATCGCACAAAGGCGGCCCTCTTCTCGGGGGCCGCCTTTGTGTTATTCGTGAAAACTGTATAATTGGAAAGTTACAGCGCCGCTTTGTAAATGGCGGCAACGGCCTCGTCTGTCATAACGCAGGGGTTGGTCAGGCCGCAGGCGTCCTTTTGCGCGTTGGCGGTCATGATCGAGATGTCCTTTTCCTTCACGTCCTTGCCGTACTTCTTGCCCAGGGCGATCAGGCCGTCCGGGATGCCCACGTCTTTCGACAGGGTGAGAATGGCGTCCACGGCTTTTTTCGCGGCGTCGTTCAGGCTCAGGCCGCAGGTGACTTCGCCCAAAATCTTGGCGATGCGCGCGAAGCGCCGGCGGTTGGAGTTCAGGTTGTGCCGGCTGACGTGCGGCAGCAGAATGGCGTTGCATTCGCCGTGAGGCAGATCGTAGAAGCCGCCGAGCTGGTGGGCCATGGCGTGCACGTGCCCCAGGCTGGCGTTGTTGAAGGCCATGCCGGCCAGGTATTGGGCGTAGCACATGCCTTCGCGGGCTTCCTTGTCCTTGCCGTCCGCCACGGCACGGCGCAGAAAGCGGCTGATGAGATCCATGGCCTTTTCCGCGCAGGCGTCGGTAAGGGGCGTGGCGGCGGTGGAGACATAAGCTTCCACCGCATGGGTCAGGGCGTCCATGCCCGTGGCGGCGGTCAAAGCCGGGGGCATGCCCATCATCAGTACGGGATCGTCGATGGCGATGCCGGGGGTGCAGCGCCAGTCCACAATAGCCATTTTAACCTTGCGGGAAGTGTCGGTGATGATGCAGAAGCGGGTCATTTCCGAAGCCGTGCCGGCTGTGGTGTTCACGGCCACATAGGGCGGGAAGGGCTTTTGGGATTTGTCCACGCCTTCGTAATCGTGGATTTTTCCGCCGTTGCTCACCAGAAAGCCCACGCCCTTGCCGCAGTCGTGCGAACTGCCGCCGCCCAGAGTGATCAGGCTGTCGCATTTTTCTTTTTTATACAGCGCGGTGGCGTCGTCGACGTTCTGATCCGTGGGGTTGGGAATGGTTTGATCGAAGACGGAATATTTCATCTTCTCCTTGTCCAGAATGTCCGTGATTTGCTTCAGTATGCCGGCTTTGACGATGCCCTGGTCGGTGACGATCAGCGGTTTGCTTCCGCCCATGCTTTTGAGGCGCGCGGGGATTTCCGCCGAACAGCCGTTGCCGATGACCGTGACGCTGGGAATGAAAAAGTTGGTGATTGTGCCCATGTGCATGCTTTTGATCTCGTCGCTCATGTGCGGCTCCTTCGGTTTGCCGCCGGGCAAAAGCGGGATTGTTCCGACGGGCGTCCATATCACACCCTAGGCCATGCGGGGGAAATGTCAACATAACAAAAAAGAGGACTCTCGACGCCCCTTGTCGCGCGCTTGTGTTTTTTCGAAAAACGGCAATACTGGTTGCCGCTTCCTCCCATCGCGGGAGGGCGGATACGACGGAAAAACAAAATGAACCACAGACTTCTGGATAAAGTCAAAGCCCCCGGCTGAGCCGCCAAGGCGGCTCCGGAGGTTCTGGAGCATATTCTCGGCCCGCTGTCGGCTGAAAGCGCCTATGATCCCGACGGGCGCGTGCTCGCGGGCCGCGCCTGCAACGAGGATGCGGCCGTAGTGCGCGTGCCGGCCGGCCGCGCGATCGTGCAGAGCGTGGACGTGCTCGCGCCCCTGGTGGACGACCCCTTCGCTTTCGGAGCAATAGCCGCGGCCAACGCCCTGTCCGACATCTACGCGATGGGCGGAGAGCCCTGGTGCGCCATGAACCTGGCCTTTTTCCCCTCAAACTGCCTGGATCTCGAAATATTGCGCGAGATGGCGCGCGGGGGGCTGGCCAAGCTGCGCGAGGCGGCCTGCCCGCTGGTGGGCGGGCATACCGTGGAAGACGCGGAAATCAAGTTTGGCTATTCCGTCACCGGCACTGTGGATGCCGAAGCCGCGGCGACCAACGACGGCCTGCGGCCGGGCGATCTGCTCTATCTGACCAAGCCGCTGGGCACGGGCGTGCTGGCAACGGCCGTCAAGGCGCGCTGGGAGGGTTTTGAGGAGAGTGGGGCGGAACTGGCGCGTTGGTGCGCCCGCCTCAACCGGGCCGGCGCGGAAGTGATACGCGAACTGGGCCTGAAAGCGGCCACGGACGTGACGGGCTTCGGTCTGGCCGGGCATGTGATCGAGCAGGCCCGCGCCTCCGGTTGCGTCGTGCGCATTGAGGCGGAAACGCTGCCTCTTCTGCCCCGCGCTCTGGAATATGCCGCCTGCGGGCTCATTCCGGCGGCAAGCCACGCCAACCGCAAATATTGCCTGCCCGCGACGCGCCTGCGGCCGGACCTCGACGCAAACCGCGACATCCTGATTTTCGACGCGCAAACTTCCGGCGGGCTGATTCTCGCCGTGCCGGAGGCCAAGGCGGCGCGGGCCGAGGAATTGCTGCGGGCCAGGGACGAGCCTTTTTGGCGCGTCGGCAGCGTCCTCTCTCTTGAAGAGCCGGGGATTCATCTGTATATCACATAACAGGAAGCCGGCGCCCGATGCTGCGAAGCGTGCCGCAAGCCGGCCCACGGACTCCGGTTCGGCATCCTTCGCGAAAGGACGTCTATGGCGCTGCCCGACCTTCGACGCCTTGCGGCGTCCCTTTTCCCCTCTGCGGAAGGGCGCGGATCAACCGTGCTGATCTGGCTGACGGCCGCGGCCGTCGGGCTGGCCGCCGTGCTGCTGGGCCGCTGCTGTGCCTGGGCCTTCGGCCTTTTCGAGTCTTTGTGGGAGCGCTGGTGGTGGTGGCCCTTTCTTTCCCTGCCCGCCGGCGGGCTCGCGCTGACCTGGGTCATGCGCGGAATAGGCCCGGGTACGGAAGGCAGCGGCATACAGCAGGCCGTGGCCGCGTTGCAGGTCGCCGGTTCGCCCGAACGGCTCGGGTTGCTGCTGAATCTGCGTCTGGCGGTTGCGAAATTTGCGGCCGTCATCGCGGGGCTCGGCTCCGGCTTCGTGCTCGGCCTTGAAGGCCCGATGGTGCAGGTGGGCGCAAGCATGCTGCATGCCGCGCGCCGCTTTGTCCCCCACGACAACGCCGTCACCAGCAAGCAGCTCATCCTGGCGGGCGGGGCGGCCGGTATAGCGGCGGCCTTCAACGCGCCCCTGGCCGGATTGATGTTCGCGTTCGAGGAACTGGCCCGTTCCATGGAATGGCGCGCCTCCGGCAAATTGCTTGCGGCGGTGGTGTTTTCGGGCATCACCGCGTATTGCCTGCGCGGCAACGAGGCCTTTTTCGGAAATATCGCCGGCGGAGCGCAGCCGCTTTTCGTCCCGCTGCTGGCTTCCGTTCTGGCCGTTTGCGGAGGCCTCATGGGCGGCGGCTTTTCCTGGCTGGTCATCCGTTCCCATGCGTGGCTGCCCAAGCCCATACGCCGGCTGCATGCGGAGCGCCCCTACGTGTTTGTGCTGCTCTGCGCGCTGGTCGTGGCCCTGGCGGGGCTTGGCGCGCCCATCTTCGGCAGCGGCACGGAACTGACCTTCCGGCTGCTTCACGGCGAGGCCGAGGTATCGTGGCTGTATGCGCCGTTGAAGTTCATCGGCTTTCTGGCCACCGCGCTGAGCGGCCTGCCCGGCGGCATTTTCACGCCCTCGCTTTCGGTCGGGGCCGGACTGGGAGCATGGTTCGCGCCTCTGGTCGAACCAATCTGGCATTCGGAGATCCTGGCGGCCGGCATGACGGCGGTGCTGGCCGGCGCCACCCGTGCGCCGCTTACCTCGGCCTTCATCATGATCGAGATGACCGCCGGGCGCACCATCATTCTGGAACTGCTGCTGGTGGCGATGATCGCGGCGCACGTGGCCCGCGTTTTCCACGTCCGCTTTTATCACCACATGGCCGAACGGGTACTGCGCTCCCTTGAGGAGCACGGAAAATCATGAGCGGATCAAAATTCCCACTTGGCCTGCAGCGTGCCGCTGATCCCTTCCCTTACGCCCACATAGCCCTGAACCGCCAGATCCACGCTCAGGCCGCTCAACGCGTTTTTGTGATGCGCGAACGGCCGCAAACTCAGCCCCAGTTCGCCCATGCCCGTGCCGCCGGTGACATCCGGCGTGGAGATGCTGTAGCCGTAAGTGGTGGCCCTGGCCCGACCGTCGAATTCCCATTCCCAGGCCGCGCCCGCGTAGGGCTGCACAAATTCGTTCACGGCGTAGGTAAAACGCGCGCCGCCGCGCAGTCTGTGGGAATCCGCATCCCGGAACTTCACGGGGTCGCCGGCCACGCGCACGCTCTGCCCCGTCTGGTGCGTCCACAGATATTTCACGTACACGTCCAGCTTGGCTTTTTCGTTGAAGGCCCATATATAACCCAGGCCGGCGTGCGCGCCGTAATAGGCGGAGTTCAGGTCGTATTCCGCCCGGCGGTCGCTGACCGGGTCGCGCAGATCGGAACTGTCGAACTCCGTGCGCAGGCCGCCGATGCGGCCCGATGCCTCGGCGTACAGGCCGAAGGGGAATTCGTAGCGGGCCAGCAGGCCGCCGCCGTAGTATTCGGTGTTGCCCTTGCCGTTGACGTCCGCCGCATTCGCAAAGCTGTTGTAGCTGTTGTAGGAGCCCCAACCGGCCTCGAAAAACGGGCCGACAAAGAACTTGCCGTATTCGATTTCCGGCTTCCAGGCCAGCCCGGCCAGCAGGGAAAAGCCGCTTACGTTGACGTGCGAGCCCGTGTGCCAGGTGGAATAGCCTCCGCTGCCGACGGCGTAGGCGCCCCAGTTCGTGCCGGTCACGAGCGGGGCCGCGCCCGCCATGCGTATGCCCTGGCCGGCAATGAGGTTCGCGCCTTCCAGGTTGAAGGCGAAGCCGGCGAGCCCGCCTTCGGGCAGAGCTTTTGTTCGCGGGTTGACGCGCACGCCGCCGCCGCTCCCGTTGCTGCCGCCTGCGCCGCCGGATTCTCCGCTTATGGCTCCGACCGTGGCGATGAGTTGATCGGCCCCGTCCACCAGAATGCTGAAGTCGTAGAGCAGGGAAATGCCGTAGGGAATTTGCGCGGCCGAGGTTGTGGCCGGCGTGCCTAATGCCTTGTCGATCAGGATCACATACTGCCCCGCCCGCAGGGGCGTGCCGCCGCCCTGCATGCCGGTGATGCGCACGTTGGTGTTGTTCATGTCCGCCGGCGTGCCGCTCACGCTGATCATCTTCTGCCCGGCCATGTTGGCGGGAAGAAAGAAATTGTAGTTCTGGAAGTTGCGCAGGCCGGCCACCGACAGGCCGCGCACGCCGTTCGCATTGAGCGTGTTGCCGGTGAAGGCGTCGCCCGTGCCGGAATAGCCGCCCCAAAGGATGACTCCGCTTAAGGTCGGCGATCCACTGAGGGTGACGGTATTGCCGGTTGCGTTGCCTGCTCCGGCGGCATAGCCGCCGTAAATCTCATCCTGCACCGTGCCGCCGCTGAGGGTGACGGTATTGGAGTAGGCGTTGCCGTCCCTGTTGGCCCGCCCGCCGTAAACATACAGGCTCACCGCGCCGCTGTTGATGTTGACGGTGTTGGAGTGGGCGTCGCCGTCGGCGCTGACGCCGCCGTGGACGCTCCCGCCCACCGAACCGCCGGCGTTGATGGTGACGCGGTTGGAGTGGGCGGTGCCGTTCACGCTTTCCCCGCCGTAGATGTCCCCGCCTATGGTGCTGCCGCTGACGGTGACGATATTGGAGTGGGCATCGCCGCCGGCCCTCGCGCCGTAGACTTTGGGCATGAACCCGTTTATTGTGCCGCCGCTGATGTTCACGCTGTTGTTCGTTGCCGCGCCGCTGACGCTGTTGCCGCCGTAGACGTTGCTCGTGAACCCGTCTATTGTGCCGCCGCTGATGGTCACGCTGTTGTTCGTGACCGCGCCGCTGACGCTGTTGCCGCCGTAGACGTTGCTCGTGAACCCGTTTATTGTGCCGCCGCTGATGTTCACGCTGTTGTTCGTGACCGCGCCGCCGCCGCCGCCGCGGCCGCCGTAGACGTTGCCCGTGCCGAAGGCGTCGCCTATGGTGCCGCCGTTGATGGTCACATTGTTGCCCGTGACCTCGCCGCCGCCGCTGCCGCCGTAGACCTCGCCCGTGTTGCTCGCGCCTATTGTGCCGGCGTTGATGGTCACGCTGTTGTTCATGACCACGCCGCTGTTGCCGCGGCCGGAATAGCTGTTGCCTCCGTAGACCTCGCCCGTGCCGCCCGCTCCCGCTCCTATGGCGGCATTGCCGATGGTCACGCTGTTGCCCGCGACATCGCCGCTGTCGCTGAAGCTCATGGAGTTGGTGTTGCTGTAGCCGCCGTAGACCTTGCCGCTGTTCGTGCCTATGGTGCCGCCGCTGATCTCCACGTGGTTGTTTGTGGCCGCGCCGCCTTTGTCGAAGGCGGAGTAGCTGTTGCCGCCGTAGACGTAGCCG
>JAVBNZ010000069.1:0-40491 GCA_031551145.1 Desulfovibrionaceae bacterium
GCTTTCGACTTTTTAGAATCGCCTCAAGTTCGCCCCTCTGTTCTGGCGTGCAATCAATCTTTCGTGCCGGTCGAGCCATACATACTCCTTGGATTCGTGGAGTATATATTTTTATATAAATTTTTGCAACTAGACACTAGGTCGTATTTGCCGGGCGGACGCGTTTGCCCCGCGTGGGCGGGTCGGGTCGGGCCGCGGCGGCCGCCTCTTTCGGCAGGGGGAAGTCAAAAACCGCTTCCTGCCAGGTTTCGCTGGTCAGGGTGTAGAAATATACCGAATCCAGAAAGCGATCCACAAAAAGGAGACGGGCCTGCACGTTGGCGTCCAGAAGCTGGGAAACGCCTTCGCACAGTTCATGGAACAGATCCTGATCGTATTCGGCCAAGGCTCCCTGCGCGAGCAGAAAATCCCCGGTGGAGACAAGGTGGATATGCGCGCACTCGGCCTGGGACAGAAGCTGTGTAAGTTCTTCCTTCAGCCGCGCCTCCCTCTCCAGCAGATCGGAATAGCTCAGTTCCTCGTTAAAAATGAAATGTCCGTACAGTTCACAACGAAATTTCGGCATCCACAACCCCTGAAGCCCGGCAACCGGGCGCCCCTGTTCTCATGCACCGTACGCCAACTCGCGCCCCCGCGCAACGCCGCCGCCGGACTGCACTTCCGTGCGACGGTTCGCCTTGCCTGCCCGGCGGAAAAAAGATAGGGAAAGGAATGCATTGCCGCAGGAGTATCCATGCCCGACCCTCTGACGCTTCTTGATCGCGCCTGTTTGTCCGTCTCCCGCCTCTGGCCGCTGGGCCTTGCCCCGCGCATGCCCGGCACCGTGTGCTCGGCCGCGGCCGCGCTGCTTGCGCCTTACCTGTTCCTGCCGCTGGATACGGGCGCGCGCTGCGCCGTGCTGGCGCTGCTTTTCGTGTTCGGCAGTCTGGTGACGGACAGGGCCGAGCGCATCCTGGGCGTGAAAGATCCCTCAGAACTGGTGATCGACGAACTGCTCGGCATGTGGCTCGTGCTCGCGCCCTTCCAGACCGCCCCGCCCTCGCGCCTGTTCGCGGCCTTTGCGCTCTTCCGCTTTTTCGACATCGTCAAGCCCTGGCCGGTGAGCGCCTCGGAAAACTGGCTGCCCGGCGGCTTCGGCATCATGCTGGACGACGTGGTGGCCGGTCTGCTGGCCATGGCCTGCCTGGGCGTTCTGGTCTTTTTCGACATCGTGTAATAAAGCCCGGAAAGCGGAGCCGAAAAATGCGGCAGGCCGCGTACGGCATAAAGATATGGATCCCGCCTGCGCGGGAATGCCAAGGGCAGAGGGCAATAAGACCGCAACGCGCTATGTTTTGATGTCAATCAGGGTGCCGGTCATCTCGTTCCACGCCTGCACGGGCACCACATTCGCCTCATAGGCGCGTTGCGCGATCATCATGTGCACCATCTCCGTCTCCAGAGAGGTGTTGCTTGGATTCAGCATTTCCGGCGGCATGAAGGCGGTGTACGCCGGATTGACCTGCTCCGGCGAGACAGGGGCGGTGAGATCGTCGGGCGGAGGCGGCAGCACGCCGATGGGCTGCTCCGGCGCGGGGAAGGTGACGACGCCCGGATCGCGCGGGAAGGTGACGGCATCGGGATCGGGCCTGGGGGCCGTGGGACCGGGGCCGGTGATATCGCCCACCCGCACGCCCATGTGGGGCGGCAGATCGGCGTAATACACCGCCTGCGGCTGAAAGCCCGCCGTGTTGACGTTGGCGATGTTGTGCGCCGTGGCCTGCATGCCCGTGGCAAAAGCGTCCAGAGCGGATACGGAAACAAAGGGAACCGAGCCCAGTCCGGCGATATTCACGGCTTCCTCCCCGCGGCCGCCTGCGCGGCGGTTTTCCGCGTAAACCCAATGTACATGCAACGGCCGAACTTGTCACCATGTCGGCTTCCTGCGGCGCTTGTCATGCGCCTGCAGCGGCAGTATTTTACTTTTTATAAAAACAGGGGTATATAGTACGCAGTGTTCGACACTATTCCTCTGGAATCAGTTATGCGTCTGCTTGCCAAACTCATGTGCGCCATCCTCGTCACCGTTACATTCGGTACGGGCATCGCCGCGTACGTGGCCTACCGGGAAGCAAGCCTCGCCGTCGATACCGGGGCCAAAGACTCCACCCGCCTTGCCGCCATTGAGACCGGACGTCTTCTTGACCTGATGATCGGCGAACTGCGGCGCGATATTTCCCTGTTCACCCGCAGCGAATTCGTGCAGCGCATGTACCAGTCGGGAACCGAAGAGGACTTTCGACGGGATTTGCAGCAACTGATGCTGTTTTACGGCGACGGCAGGGGGAAAAATCTGGAAGCCGCCTTTTTTAATGCGCACGGCGATCTGCGCATTGCCTCGGATACCTTCCCCACCGACATCGCCTACAGCCAAAACCCCTATTTCTCCGCCGCCCTGCAAGGCGAATTCGCCATCAACGGCCCTTTCTACTCCGAACAGCAGAGCGCCTTTTTCCTGGTCGCCTCCGCGCCCGTGATCGTCAAGGAAGAGATCAGGGGCGTCATGATCACCGATATCAACATGTCCTATCTGGCCGACAAAATTCTGGCCGTCCGCCTCGGCAAGGACGGCTATTGCTTTGTAACCAACAACGCCGGCAACGCGATCATCCACCCCAGGCTGACCACCAATCTCCATGTCGACATGCGGCTGAAAAAAAACGGAAACGCTCCGGCGCAGGAATTGCCCGCGGGCGGCTGGAGCGGGCTGTTGCCGTTCAGCACCGGAAGTTGGATCGAATATACCTGGGAAGGCGTCCACAAGCAGGCCTATGTCAGCAAGCTCCAGTCCATGGACTGGTACGTGCTGGCCGCCCTGCCCACGGAAAGCCTCGCCGCCGCCGCCGTCCGGGTAAGCGCCAACAGCCTGCTGGCCAATCTGGCCGGGCTCGGCCTTGTTACGCTCATCCTCTTTTTCATCGTGCGCAGCATCACTTCCGATCTCAACCGGGGCATGCGCTTTGCCAAGGCCATTGCCGGCGGCGATTTTTCGGGCACGCTCGCCGTCAACCGTTCGGACGAGTTGGGCGAGCTTGCCGTGGCGTTGCGCCATATGCAGCACAACCTCGCCGTCAACCTTGAAAACCTCCGTCGGGAAAAACACAACGCCGAACAAGCCCGCAAAGAACTGAGCCTGCACGAGGAACAACTTGCCGCCGCGGTGCACAACCGCACGCAGGAACTGCGGCTGGCGGAAATCAAGCTGCGCCTGGTGCTGGACGCCGTTCCCGTGGCCATTTTCGAGATCAACGGCGAGCGGCGCGTGGAATTCGCCAACCGCAGCGCCGTGGACATGCTCGGCTTCTCCTGCGGCGACATCCTGCCGGCTGACCTGCATGCCGAAGGCCTGAACGCTGCCCGCCCCTCCGGTCCCGGCCCGCTCTTCCTGAGCCGGCAGGATCGCAATCAGGCGGATTTTCCCGACTCCACCGTCTGGCGCAAGGACGGCGCTCCGCTTTCCGCCGATGTCAGCATCCACCCCATTTTCGGCGACGAAACGACGCGCGCCGCCGTGCTCATGGTGCGCGACATCACCGAACAGCGCGCCCTGCGGGAGGAAATTCAGGCCCTGTACCGGGCTTCGGCCGATTCCTACATGATCTGGAACGAAAACGGACAATGCATAAAGGCCGGGGAAGAAGCGCTGTGCCTTTTCGATCCCCTGGGGAAACGCCGGAAAATCGAGTGGCGCTCCTTCGTCACCCCGACGCAGACCGAAACGGATGCGGCGCAGATCATGCGCGACGCCTTTCTGCACGGCTTCAAACGCTTTGAATGCCTGCTGCACGACAGCCGGGGCCTGCCCATCACCTGTGAAATGACCCTGGTGCGCTTCTTCCACGGCGGCACGCCCGCGCTCATGGCCTCGATCCGCGACCTGCGCGACCTCAAACGCGCCGAGGCCGACGCCCTTATGGCGGGGGAAGCCAAAAGCGAATTTTTGGCCGTGATGAGCCACGAAATACGCACTCCGCTGAACGGCATCATGGGCATGCTGCAACTGGCCAGATTGATGAAGGATACGGAAACCATCCACAGTTGCCTGGATACCGCCCTGGACTGCAGCCACAACCTCCTGCAACTGCTCAGCGATATCCTCGACATCTGCAGCTTTGAAAAAGGCACGGTGCGTATACAAAACACGCCCTTCACCCCGGACGAACTGGTGCGCCCGATCCTGGGCACGCTGGAAGGCACGGCGCGGAACAAGGGCCTGAATCTGCGCAGCGAAATCGATCCCTCCCTGCCCCCGGCCTTCAGCGGCGACGTGCAGCGCATACGACAGATTCTGTTCAATCTGGTGGGCAACGCCCTCAAGTTCACCCAGCAGGGCGAGGTGCTCGTCGCCCTGCAGCCCATAGTGGACGAAAAACGGCAAATCCATCCCGGCCTGCGCCTGCTGGTGCGGGACAGCGGCGTCGGCATCCCGGAAGAGAAACTGCCCCAGATCTTCGAACTCTTCACCCAGGCCGACAGCAGCATGACCCGCAACCACGGCGGTCTGGGACTGGGACTGCCCCTGGTCCGGCGCCTGACCGAGCTGATGAAGGGCGAACTGCGCATCTCCAGCAAACTCAATCAGGGAACCGAGGTACGGGTGGACATTCCCCTTTGCGCGCCGAGCGAAAGAAAGGCCTTTCCGCCGGCGCTGGGCCTGCCCGTGCGGGAGATGCCCCTTTACCGCATTCTGGCCATGGCGCGGGATTCCGCCGGGCTCCAGCAGCTTCTGCTCTCTTTGCAGGGCCTGGGCTGCGACGCCAGGGGCGTGACGGAAGTGGAGCAGGCGCTTGCCGTGCTGCGGCAGGAGAATATCGATGTCGTGCTGCTCAGCGTGCCCGGCACGCAAAAGAAGGAAGATCTGGAAATCTGCCGGCGCATCCGCCGGGAGGATTCCGGCGTGCTCAACCCCAAAATTCCCATCGTACTGCTGACGGAAAACACCCTGCCCGGCGAAGAGGCCGCCCCGCACGAAGCGGAGGATGGGCAGGGGTCTGTTTTCCCCTTCAGCAAACTCAATTAAAGCAGAGCTTTGGCTCCCTTGCTGTGCCCCACCGAAAAGGCCTTGGCCGCGAATGCGCCCACCGTCCAGTATTCCCGGCTTAAAGGGATATAGAGGAGAGGATCGAGCAGGGCCATGTCGGGCAGGCCGCGCGCGTTCAGGCAGCGCTCGTGCACCTTGACGTCCATGATCTCCCCGATGAAGAGAGTGTGCGAACCCAGCTCCACGGTCCGCACAAGCCTGAGTTCCAGCACGGCCGGGCATTCCGCAACAAAGGGCGCGTCCACGTGTTCTGCGGGCACGGGCGTCAGACCGAGTTCCGCGAACTTGTCCGTATCGCGGCCGGAATGCAGGCCGGCGAAATCCACTTCCGCGACCAGCGCGGCGGGGGGAATGCCTACCGTGAAGGCCCGGCGCCCCGTTATGTTCGCATGCGTCAGACGCGCCCCGGTCAGGGAAACACCGAGACAGGGCGGCTGTGAGGCCACAATGCCCGCCCAGGCGGCCGGCATGATGTCGGGGCGCCTGTCCGCGCCGTAGCTGCCCACAAGAAAAACGGGCGCGGGCGCGGCAAAGGGCCGCGCGCCGAGGGAATGAAAGCGTTCAGGCATCTTTACTCCATATCGCTGCGCCGAAAAACGCGGTTTTCGGCTTGCTCCGCCGCCTGCGGCGGCGCGGCGGACTCGCGTCCGCCGTCACCGAGAACACAAAACTGCCTGTTTCCCATAACTTCCAGGAACAGAGGCGGTTTGTCGTCCCCTTACCCGCTACCGTAGCGTGGCCATGCCTTTGAGACGCTCCAGCAGCGTCGTCCCGTCCTTGAGCGTGGGCAGTTCCACGCCCAGGCGCAGGGAACTCACCACGCCTCTGCCGATCACCCAGCGACCGTCATCATCTCCGTTTTCCGCCGTCCGCAGGCCCCACACGTTGTGGAACACCACGCTCTCGCCCTTGTACTGCCCCAGATAGAGCATAATGTGCCCACTCATCCACAGCAGGCTCATAAAGGGCCTGCCCTGCGCCGCGATAACCCGTTCCTTGTCCGCACCGTCCAGGCTTTCCAGCGGGGTAAAGCTCCCCACCCGCGCCTGGGCCGCGGAGTTGCGCGGCAGCCAGACGCCGAAGGGCGCGAAGAGATCGCGCAACGCGGCGGAACAGTCCCTGCCTTCATACATGCCGCCCCAGCCGTAGGGCTGGCCCAGCATCTGGTTGCCCACGGCCGCCACCCAGGCCGGAACAAAGGGCAGGGGCCAGGGCTTCATCTGCTTCGCCTCCAGGCGCGCAACCGCGGCCAGGGCCTGCCCCTGCACGCCGCGCACCGGCACAAGCACGCGCACGTACTTGGAGCCTTCCGACACCAGCGGATAGATCGCGCCTATGGTCATCAAGCCGCTCACGCCGTACCGCGTCTCCACCGGAAAGGCGTCGCGCACGGGGGTCGCATAGCGCCCGCCGCGGTATTTCTCCCTGAAGGCCGCATCGGCAAAGGCCGCATCCTCGGTGGGAATCCAACCCGAAGCAACGGGCGTCTGCACAAAATACCAGAACCCGTCGGCCGAGGCGTGCGCGATATGCAGCGGAGTGCCCAGAGGCAGAGCGCTGTACTGGATCATGTCAAAGGGATTGTCCGGCCCCACGGGCAGCGGCTTGGTCATGCGCGCGCCCGGAGTGGGCAACTCGCGCAGGTCGGCGGCGCGCACGGTGATGCCCGGCTGCGAGAGCGAGGGATAGGAGGCCAGGGCCGCGTTGGCGCGCATTCGCTCCCAATCCCCTTGGGTCCAGGGCAATCCTTCGGAGGTGAAGCCTTTCGGTCCCTTGCCGAAACGCGCGGCCAGATCCGCAACCGGCGCGGCGGGCACGCCCCGCGACCAGGGGCCGAAGAAAATGCGCTCGAAACGCGCTTTCTGCTGCTCCTGCCCGCCTGCAGGGAGCAGTTCCTTCTCCCAGCCCGCGTTGCGGGCGTATACCGTGAGATCCTGCGGCAGGCGGCGCAGGTCGTCCACGTCCTTCATGTGCGCAAGGCGCGGATAGGCCTTCAGTCCGGAATCTTCCGGCAGACCGCGCCCGGCGCAGCCGGCCGCGAAAAACGCGCACAGGCAGAGGAGAACACAACGGGCGAACCACGCAAAGCACGCGTCACGCTTCGGAAATATCGGCATTTTTCACATCCGGGCGCAATATTTATGGAAGATTTTTTACGCGACTTGCTCTATGCTGCGCGCATCCCTGCCGGAGTGTACGGACTTGGGGGAAAAAAAGAAAGCGGCGGCCGGCCCGCCGGGAGGATGCACGTGGACGCGAACAGCCTGCTCGTTATTGAAGACAGCCCGGTTCAGGCGAAGATCATCCGCAAACAGTTCGAGGTGTATACCGACTACACCGTGCTCGTCGCCCACAGCATGGCCGAAGCCGCCGAAGTGCTTGATGCGCGGGGAGAGAACATCTTCGCCGCCGTGGCGGATCTCAACCTGCCCGACGCGCCCGACGGCGAAGCCGTGGATCTCTGCCGTTCCAGGCGCGTCCCCTGCGTCGTTCTCACCGCCTCGTTTGACGAAACGCTGCGCAAACGCTTTCTGGAAAAAAGCGTGGCCGACTATTTCCTCAAGGGCGCCGTGGATGACATAAATCCCTTGATATCCGGTGTGCAGCGCCTATACGCCAACCGTTCGGTCAAGGCCCTGGTGGTGGACGATTCCGCCACCCAGCGCGCCATCGTGAAAAAAATGCTGGCCGTGCAGTGCATTCACGCCCTGGAAGCCAAAGACGGCGTGGAAGCTCTGGAGGTACTGGCCGAAACCCCCGACGTGCAGCTCGTGATCACCGACTTCCAGATGCCGCGCATGGACGGCATCGCCCTGGTGCACGAAATCCGGGGCAAGTACAAGCTCAGCCGCATGGCGATCATCGGCCTCTCTTCCGCCGGTTCCGGCCCGCTCACGGCCCGTTTTCTCAAATACGGGGCCAACGACTTTCTCACCAAACCCTTTGAGGCCGAGGAATTCTATTGGCGGGTCAACCAGAACCTCAACGTTCTTGACGTGATGGAAGAACTCAATGATTGCCGCAGGCTTGCCGGCAGAAGCTGATCCCCGTTCCCGAACTCCCTCTCCCGCGGGCCGGCGCGCGCCTTGCATCTCTTTCCCCGAGGGGAAATTTCTGCCCGGAACGCTTCCGGGCCAAGGAGCATGCCATGAGCGTAACGGGAATTTCAGGTTCTTCCTCCGCGCAGAGCGTTGATCCCAAAAATCTCTTCATGGAATGGGCGGATAAAAAACTGCGCTCGCGCGGCGATACCGTCACCATATCCGACGAAGCCCGCCAAAAGGCCGAGGAAGCCGCCAAAGCAAAGCTTGCCGAGGAAACTCCCCTGCCCGGCGAAGAAAGCGTGAAAACCGAAGGTTCGGGCAACGCTCAAGCTTCCGGCGGGGGCGGCGGAACCTCAAGCCCGGAAAGCACCGAAGACCGGATCACCGATCTGGAAAGCAAGCTCAAGGCGCTCATGGATCAGGTCTCCGGCATCATGCAGGGTGCCCTGCCCATGGAAAGCAAGATGCAGCAGACCCAGCCCCTGCTTGCGCAGGTGGGGCAGCTTCAGGCTCAGCTTACCCAGCTCAAGGCCCAGATGATGCAGGAATCTTCCGGCAAGGCGTAGAGGTAATTTTTTTTAAAACGCATCAAAGCCCCGGCTTTCCAGAGTGGAAAGCCGGGGCTTTGATTTGTTTTGCGACGATAAAAGTTTAGAAGCCGAAACCGTCGCCGTCGGAGCCGGAAGCGCCGAAGCCGAAGCTGTCGGGCACGCCGCCGCTGTCTTCGGGGGCGGCTTCCGCGGCGGCTTCGCCCGCGACGGCGCCGGCGGCCGCGCCGGCGACCGCGCCGCCGGTGAAGTTCTTGAGGTTCTTGACGATGGCGTCCTTGATGATGGTTTCAAGCCCCTGCTGGTCAACCGGGGTTTTGCCCTGGAAGGGGATCATGTCTTTGCGCAGCGCGCCGATATCGGCGGTCTGGCTTTTGATCTTGGCTTCGAGCTGGGTGATTTTCTTTTCCTGCTCGTCGGCCTTGCCCTGGTAGGGCTCGAGTTCTTCAACGCGGGCCTGGAGGGCGACGATTTCGGCGGCCTGAGCCTTGAGGGTTTCGCTCTTCTCTGCGGCGGCGTCCAGCACCTTGCCTACAAGGGCAAGGCCGTAGCCGCTCATGGGCGGCACGGAGACGTTGTCGCCTATCTTGGCTTTCATCCTGGCGACAAAGGCCGACCAGGGCTCTCCTTCCTTCACGTCCAGGTTGACGAAGTCGGGATAGAGGCTTGCCAGCCAGCCGGCGGCCATGGGCGCAACCAGGGCGGAAGTGCAGCAACAGAGGCTGCGCCCGGTGAGGAAGCCGGCGATTTCGGAGATGGGGGCGTTTTCCTTGCCCACCACGAGGGCAAGCACGGATTCCAGGGGGAACATTTTACGGGCTGCATCGGACATATCGGGTCTCCTCCTTGGGAGTCATGATTTTTGGGGCGGGTCGTCCGCCTATTTTCCTGGTTTCAGCGTCCCAGCATGCGCACATAGGTGAGCGCGGCCACGCGGTAAACGAAGTGTCCGAGCTTTGACCAGGGCAGATACGCGAAAAGCATCCACACGGCCACCAGGTGCAGATAATACACGGTGAAGGCGGCGGGGGCGTGATCGAGCAGACGGAAAATCTGCGAGAACATGCCGGTGAGCGCAACAGCCCAGATAACGCCCAGAAGGTACCAGTCATAGAAGGAAGAGGCCTGATACTTGGGATCGAACTTGAAGCGGCGCGCCGTCATGACAACCAGGCCGAAGAAGAGCGCCAGCGCGCCCAGGTTGGCCAGAATCTTCACCGGGAAAGTAAGCGGCATGGGGGTGGGCACGTCCAGAGCGGGGATGACCTTGCCTATCCAGTGCCCGCCGGCCACGATGGCCGTGACGATTGCCAGGGCCACGAAGCTGTAGAACAGGGCCATGTGGCCGATTTTGCGGTCCGCCTTGTCCGCGCCGCAGTCCTGAAACTTTTTGTGGGTGACGATTTCCTCGAACAGCACGTCTTTCAGATGCATGTACCAGGGCTTGGTTTTGCCCAGCACGAGCACGGAGCCTTCGGGCCTGAAACGGGCCAGCAGCTTCATTGTGCCCCTGTAAAGGATGAAGAGAGCCCCGAAGAAAGTGAGCATGAAAATGGGGTCGATAGTATAGTCGCCGTAGAAGATTTCGCCGAACACGATGCGGCCGTCGGCGGCTCTGGGGAACCAGGAGCCCTTGATGCCGGCGCGCAGCGACCAGACGAAGAACCAGATCAGCGCCGGGATGGCGATGAGGAAGGGCAGGCCCTTGATGGAGCTCATCCACTTTCCGATGACGGCGGGAGCGGTAAGCTGCTTGTAGACCATGTTGCGGGCGGCGGCCATAAGATCCGCCGGCCGCGCGCCGCGCGGGCAGAGTTCCGCGCAGTTCCCGCAGTTGTGGCAGAGCCAGAGGTCGACGTCGTTCATGAGTTTGTCTTTCAGGCCCCAGGAGGCCCAGACCATTTCCTTGCGGGGATAGGGGTTGTTGGCCGGAGCAATGGGGCAGGCCACGGAGCAGGTGGCGCACTGGTAGCACCTTTTGAGATTCTCTCCGCCGGCGGCAGAAAGCTCCCGCACGAACTCCATATCCGGTTGCACTTGTATGCCTTGAGTCATGCCGGCGTCCTCCTACATGCCCTTGAAGGGGTTGGGGCCCTTCTCAATGATCCGGCTCACGAAGCCGTCGATCATGGCGGGAACCTTGTCGTATTCGTCAATGGCCACTTCGAACTGCTCCACGCGGGAGGCCTCTATCCCCAGGCGGGCCAGGGTTTCGGCGATGTTTTCCTTGCGCTTGTTGCAGATCTCGGAGCCCTTGATGAAGTGGCACTGGTAATCCGCGCCGTATTTGCAGCCCAGCATCATCACGCCGTCATAGCCCTTGGACATGGCGTCCGAGACCCAGATGGCGTTGACCGAACCCAGACAGCGCACGGGAATGATGCGCACGTAGGGGCTCCAGGGCTTGCGGCGCACGGCGGCCATGTCGAGCGCCGGGTAAGCGTCGTTTTCGCAGGCCAGAATAAGCACGCGCGGACCTTCGTTCTTCATGTCCTTGGGCACGTGCACTTCGCGGATCATGGAGCCGATCTGGTCGATGTTGTAGTCCGCGAAGGAGATAACTCGCTCCGGACAGGCCCCGAAGCAGGTGCCGCAGCGGCGGCAGCGCGCCGGGTTGGGCTTGGGCGTGCCCTTTTCGTCGTCGTCCAGCGCGCCGAAGGGGCATTCTTCCGTGCAGCGCTTGCACTGGGTGCAGCGCACGAAGTTGAAGACCGGATGGGTCATGTCGCCCGAGCGGGGATGCACGGCCACGCCGCGTCCCGCGGATTCGATGCACTGCACGGCTTTTAAAGCCGCGCCCACGGCGTCTTCCTCGCAGGCGTCAAGGGTCAGGGGCTGGCGCACGCAGCCGGCGGCGTACACGCCGGTACGGCGGCTTTCATACGGGAAGCAGATGTAGTTGGAATCCGTGAAGCCGTCAAAAAGCTCCAGGTCGGGGAATTCCGGGCCCTGGCGGTAGGCGAAGTTCACGGTCAGGTTTTTGGCGGAACTGGGCACAATGCCGGTGGGCAGCACGATCAGGTCGGCTTCCAGGTCGAAATCCATGCCGAGCAGGGTGCCGGCGCAGGAGATGACGAGCGCGTCGCCTTCCCCCTTTTTGATCTCCTTCACTTCGGCCTTGGTCATCATAATGCCCAGGCGATCCTGCGCGGCCTTGTAATAGCGCTCGTAAATCCCCTGCACAACCATGTGGTCGTAGAGGATATAGGCCTGCGCGCCCTCGGCGGAATCGCAGACGTAATTGGCCTGTTTGAGGGCCACGAGCGAGGACACCGCGTTGGAATAGCCGAGATGGCGGATGCTTTCGAGGTCTTCCTTCACAAAGGCGGCCTCGGTTTCGGTTGCGCAGGCCGCGCCTTCGGGATTTTTGGGCGCTTCTTCAGCGGCTTGGGCAAGCGCGGCGTCCTTGGCCTCGGCCTGGGCTTTGGCGGCGTCGACGGCCAGGGTGGTATCGAGCACAAAGGCCACGCGCCGGGCCTTGAGCGTGCCGCTTTTCGCGATCTGCTCAAACTCGGCGGCGGTCACCACGTTGGGCAGGCTGCCGTAGCCCATGGGGGCCAGAAAGGCCGTGTCCATCGGCTGCCAGCCGGTAGCCAGCACCACCGCGCCCACCTGCACCTTTACCTCGCCCTTGGGACCGTTCAGCGTGGCGACGAACTCGCCGGGCTGGCCTTCGAGCAGGCTCAAGGTGGAGCCGGTATGCACGGTGATGTTCTTGTCGCTTTTCACGCGGACCAGTTTGGCTTCTATGCCGGTATCCTGCGGATCGGCGTAGGGGAAGCCCAACGGCGTGCTTTTGAACATCGTGGCCGCGCGGCCGCCGAGTTCCTTTTCCTTTTCCGTCAGCACCACTTCATAGCCGTAGGCCGAAGCGGACAGCGCCGCGCACAGGCCCGTCCAGCCGCCGCCCAGCACAAGAATGCGCTTGACCGGCTCGCCGCTTTCGAGCGCGGCCGGCTCCGGTGGATTGGCTTTCTGCAGCTTGACCACGCCCATGTTGACGTAGTCCTGCGCCATAAGGGTCAGCAGCGGGGAAGCCGCGGCGCCCGGCGCGGGAATAACGCCGTCCGGGCCTTTGAAGGCCATGACGCACTGCTCGCGCAGGTTCACGCGTTCGACCTGCACGCCCGGGAATTGATAAATGCTCCAGTCCGAGCGCGGGGTGGGGCCGCAGATGAGCACGCCGTCCAGGCTCTGGGCCTCGATGTCGGTCTTGATATCATCCACGGCGTCCGCCAGAATGGGATAGACCTTCACCACCGGGGTGAGCTCGCCCCATTTTTTGCCCACGCCTTCGGCAAGGGATACGAGATCCAGGCCGCCGGCAATGTTCTGCTGATCAAAATACACACCGATCTTGGTGGCCATGTTACCTCCCCTTCACCGTTTGCACAGCTTTCATGGCGGCCGAGGTTCCGGACTGGGCGGAACGCATCACATCCAGAGGCATGCGTGCGCAGCCCGCCGCGAAAATACCCGCTTCCTCACCACTGACGACAAAGCCGTCTTCATCCACGGTCACGGGCAGCGGCAGTTCCTCGCCGGCCAGCGTGGGCTGCATGCCCGCGGCAAGCACGACCATGTCGAAGCTCAGGCTGAGTTTTTCGCCGCGCACCGCATCTTCCGCCACCAGCGCCACCGCGCCGGTTTCGGCGTTTTCCGCGATCTCGGCGACCTTGCCCTTGACAAAACGCACGTTGGGTGCGGCTTTGACCTTTTCCAGCACGTTCATGTACCGGCCGGGGGTGCGCAGATCGATGTAGAAGATGGTGATTTGGATGTCGGGATCCTGCTCGGTCAGGTACAGGGCCTGCTTGAGGCTGGCCATACAGCAGATGTAAGAGCAGAAGTTCAGATGATTCTGGTCGCGGGAACCGGCGCACTGCACAAAGGCCACGGAGCGGGGGGCGCGCCCGTCGGAGGGACGCTGAACGCGGCCGTTCGTGGGGCCGAAGGGCGAGGCCAGACGTTCAAGCTGCATGTTGGTCACGCAGTTCTTGACAGCGCCCGCGCCGAGGTTGGAAAGCCTGGTCACGTCATAGGGCTTCCAGCCGGTGGCGATGATGATGGAACCCACCGCAAGCGTCAGTTCCTTGGGCTGTTCGTTCAGCACGCAGCCGGCCACGTTGGTCAGCTTGACCTTGTCCTTGGTGCTGAGCACGGAGGGGTCGAGCACATAGCGGCCGGGAAAGGCGAAGGGCATGGAGCGGTACAGGGCCTTGCGCCTGGCGAGGCCGAATTCGAATTCGCTCGGGGTTTCGCCTTCCAGGTTGGAGGCCAGCAGGCCGAGATCCACGCTGTGGGGCACGGTGCCGCGCGGCTCTACGCGAATTTTGGCGCTGTAGTTGCCCTTGTTGCCCGAAACGGACACGAGCTGCGCCTGGGTGAAAAATTTGATGCGCGGGTTTTTGCGTATGCGCTGGAACTGGATTTCCAGGCCGCAGGAAGGGGGGCAGAGCTTGGGAAAATACTTGTTGAGCTGGGCCACCCGCCCGCCGAGAAAGGGTGTTTTTTCAATTATGTACACATCATAGCCCAATTCCGCCGCTTCAATGGCGGCAGTCAGGCCTGAAAAGCCGCCGCCCACGACGAGTATGGAGTTGGACATCTTGGATATCCTCCTGGACTGTTTAGAGCATGTTACGCTCGGGCGCTTGGCCGGAGAACGCGGCTTGAAGGAGGATCTCCGGAAGAAGCGCTTCTTCGGCGCGGCAGGCGAACACAGGTTCGCCTGCATTGCGGGCGGCCGGCGCTGTACGCCGTCGGAGCGTCTGCAAAACGCTCCTCAGTATCTGAACGCCGAAAATGCCGGGGCATTTTTCAGCGCGGCGCAAAACCTGTCGCCTGATGCATTACGCCGGGGCCTTCCGCGTCCTGCGCGAAAGGCCCCGGTGGAACATATTCGCTTTGAGATTTCGTTTACGGCGGGCAAAGCCCGCCTGCGACAATCCCGCGGCCGTGACTTGCAGGCAAATCCCGGTAGAGCATTTGAACATTTTCAATGTTGAAATGCTCTCCAGAGGGGACAGGCCGGCAAAGACCGGCCTGTCCGCAAAATCAAATTATTCAGGAATAATCTGGTAATACGGCTTCTTGAAGATCTTGGTTTCGCCGCTCTTCGGATCGTACTTGGAGTTCACGAAGCATCTCCACTTCGCGTCGTCCAGGCCCAGGAAGTCGGCCCTGTAGTAGAAGCCGGGGTAGCGGGACTCTTCACGGAAATGGATGTGCTGCATGTGCAGGCGCACGGTCCACAGGCGGTGGTAGTTTTCCCAGCAGCGCAGCAGTTCGTGCAGGTCACGGGCGGCCAGCTTGAGGGAGTCTTCCTCGATCATGCCCATCAGGTGGAAGCCGGTGTCCAGCAGCGCCTTGGAGGTGGTGTAATATGTGCCCACGCCGCCGCCGTATTCGTCGGTGCACTTGATAAGGCGGAACATGAAGTTCTTGGGCGAGATGTAGTTCGGGTTCACCACCGGATCCGTGGAAGCGTCTTTGCCTTCCATGTAGTTGTAGTACGGACGGTAGATGAGCTTCTTCAGGTCGTCGGTCTTTTCGGCGATCGAGGGCTTGAAGTCCTTGTGATCGACGCACCAGCGCACCATCTGCTTGCCGCACATGCGGCCTTCAGCATGGGAGCCGGAGGAGAATTTGTGGCCGGAGGCGCCCACGCCGTCGGCGCAGGTCCACAGACCTTCCACTGTGGTCATGCGGTTGTAGATCTTGCCGTTGGAGGCTTTGATCTTGTAGTCTTCGGGCACCCAGGCCTCGTCCGGGCCGGAGACCCATATGCCGCAGCAGCCGGAGTGGGAACCGAGCAGATAGGGTTCCGTGGGCATGATTTCCGAGCCGCGTTCTTCGGGCTGGATGTTCATGGCGGCCCACAGGTTGGCCTGACCCACGCACATGTCGAGGAAGTCTTCCCAGGCTTCGGCTTCAAGATGCCCCTGCTGTTCTTCGTTCAGGGTGGCGAAGGTGGTCTGCAGGGCGGTCTTGGTGTCCATGTAGATGGGGCCGCGGCCTTCGCGCATTTCGCGCAGCATCATGTGGTTGCGCAGGCAGGTGGGGATGACGTGGCCCTTCGCGTAGCCGCGCTCTTCATAGGGTTTGAGCATGGCGGCGTTGGTGGCGCAATAGTCTTCGCCCTTGGCGTTTGTGGCTTTGGCCTTGAAGAGCAGGAACCAGGCGCCGACCGGGCCGTAACCGTCCTTGAAGCGGGCGGGGACGAAGCGGTTTTCCATCATGGTCATTTCCGCGCCGACCTGGGAGCACATGGTGTAGGTGGAACCCGCGTTCCACACCGGATACCACGCGCGGCCCATGCCTTCACCGGTGGAGCGGGGGCGGTACACGTTGACCGCGCCGCCGGCCGCCGCGCAGATGGCGTTGGCCTTGAAGATGTGCACTTCGTTGGCGCGCAGGTTGAAGCCCACGGCGCCCGCGATGCGGTTGGGGGTGTTGGCGTCGAGCAGCAGCTTCACGATGAAGATGCGCTCCATGATGCGGGCTTCGCCCAGAGCGTTCTTGGCCGCTTCGGCCACGATACACTTGTAGGATTCGCCGTTGCTCATGATCTGCCAGCGGCCGGAACGCACGGGGTCGTCGCCTTTGCGCAGCGATTTGCCGGCGGCCTTGGCGGCGGCGCCGTCGAGGTTGTGGCCGTGTTCGTCTTTGATCCAGCAGGGCAGGCCCCATTCTTCAAAAAGATGCACGCTGTCGTCCACATGGCGGCCGAGGTCGTAGATCAGGTCTTCGCGGACCAGGCCCATGAGGTCGGTGCGCACCATGCGCACGTAGTCTTCAGGGTTGTTTTTGCCGAGGTAGGTGTTGATGGCGGAAAGGCCCTGGGCCACGGCGCCGGAACGTTCGAGGGCGGCTTTGTCCACCAGCATGATTTTCAGGTCTTTCGCGTAGGCATCGGCCCAGCGCACGGCTTCGAAAGCCACGCCGCAGGCGCCCATGCCGCCGCCGACGATGAGCAGATCAACGTCGTGTTCTTTCACAACGGGTTCCGCAATGGGAACGCCCTTAACCGCTTCCTTGGTGGGAATCATCGGCATAGTCTATCTCCTTACAGCTCGTGTAATGATTACGGCTTGTTTACAAAGCCGGCCTAGCGGCCGTGCTCCATGTACGTGGAAGCCTTGTCCGCGTCCTGCACGTCGAATTTCTTCGCAATGGCGCCGTTGGGGGCGCCGGGGATGCCGGACTCGGTGAAGAGCAGCTCGTCGTCCAGCTTGCCGGGCGCGGGCTTGCCTTCGAAAGGCTTGATGGAGCCTTCAGGAGTGGTGCGGATGGGGAATTTGAAGCGTTTCACATTGCCGTTGCGGAACTTGACCGTCCACATGACGGAGTCGGCCGAGCGCAGGGGGATACAGGTGCCGCCCATGGGAGCGAAGTCCGCGTAGGGACGGGCCGTGATGGCGCCCTGGGGACAGATCTTGATGCAGGAATAGCATTCCCAGCACGCATCCGGCTCCTGATTGTACGCTTTCATTTCGTCCGCATCGAGGATCATGAGATCATTGGGACAAATGTACATGCAGGCAGTCTTTTCGCCACCCTTGCAGCCGTCGCACTTGGACGGATCGACAAATGTCGGCATACGGAATCCTCCAACTTGCTAAAAGTGTTAATCGAGTCTCCAAGCCGGCTCGAAACCGGCGCGGAATCAGGAAGAAAGTGCCGCCGCCCCCGCTTGGCCACCGCCCGAATCACAGCGCAGGGCGCGCTTGCGCCGAAAGTAACAAGCTCTCGTGCTCCGCGTCAAGCAGGATTTTTTAAAAAGGCGATCACTATAAGAGATCTAGAGAAAATATAGACAAGTGAATTACAAAATACGCAGAAAATCAGCATATTGCGCTTGAAATAGCGGACAGGCGGCCTCCGCGACGCGACGCCTGAAATACAGGCCGGGCCGCACGGCCTTATTCGCCCAGGCGCAATTCTCCGGCGTTCAGGGCGTCGAGCCAGACCCGATCATGACTGGCCGCGATAACCGCGCTGCCCTCCGCCAGGGCGGAGGTCACGGCCCTGTGGATGGCCTTGGCGCTCTCCGCGTCCACACTTGAGGTGGGCTCGTCCAGCAGCAGCGCGCGGGGTTTGAGAACAAGCCGCGCCGCCAGGGCCACGCGTTGCTTCTCCCCGCCGGAAAGCTCCCGCCAATCCCGGTGCAGCAGGTCATCCGACTCAAAGCCTACGGCCGCCAGGGCGGCCCGCGCCCGCTCCGCAAGCCCGTCCCGCAGACCGCGCGCCCGCAGGCCGAACACCACGTTCTCGAACACCGAGCGCTTGAGCAGATAGGGTTCCTGCAGCAACAGAGTCACTTCCAGACGCGGCGGAACATTCGGCGTGCCGTGAAAGATCACCGTGCCCTCGTCCGGTTCCTCTAAAAAGGCCAGGGTGCGCAGCAGCGTGCTCTTGCCCGAGCCGTTGGGGCCGGTAAGCGCCAGAGCCTCGCCGCGCCGCACCGTCAGTTCCGGCAGGCGCAGAGCCGTGCGCTCGCCGTAGCGCCGCGTCAGGTTTTTGATTTCGTACAATATCTCCATGTGTCGGCCTCCGGCGGGCAGGGGTTTAGGCCTGTCCTCTGCGCCGGATCAGGCTGAGCGCCAGGTTGAGCACAAAGGCCATGAACAGCAGCACCAGGCCGAGGGCGATGCCCTGGGCGAATTCGCCCTTGTTGGTTTCCAGGGCGATGGCCGTGGTGATGGTGCGCGTTTCCCACTTGATGTTGCCGCCGAGCATCATGGCGATGCCCACTTCGGTCACCACCCGGCCGAAGGCCGTAATCGCCACGGTCATAACCGAAAAGCGCAGTTCCTGAATGGTGGAGACCAGCAGCCGGCCCGGCCCGGCCCCCAGAGTAAGCAGGGTCTGCCGGCAGCGCGGGTCAAGCGTTTCCACGGCCTGGGCCGTGAGCGAAATGACAATGGGCAGGGCCAGAATGGTCTGGCCTATCACCATGCCCCCCAGCGTGAAGAGCAGGCCGAAATCGCCCAGCGGGCCCTGTCGCGAAATAAAGCCGTAGACCACCAGCCCGATCAGCACGGTGGGAAAGGCCAGCAGCGTGTCGGAAATGAGCCTGAGCGCGCGCCTGCCCGGAAACGAGCAATACCCCAACGCGAAGCCGCAGGGCAGCCCTATGCAGAGCGAGGCGGTCATGGCCCAGCAGGTGGAGACCACCGTGGCGCGCACGGCGGAAAAAGTCTCCGGATCGAGCGCGGCCAAAAGCACCCAGGCCTGCCTGAATCCTTCGCTGAAAAAGTCCATACAGATAACGCTCGGTCGCGCGTCCTGCGCGACACTCGCTCTCTCTTCGCCGGAAACGCGGTTTCCGGCTTGCTCCGCTGCGCGGCCGCCCGCATCCTGCGGGCGTGGAGCGTGTCGCAGATTTCTTGGGGAGGGAGGTTTTCGAACCTCACTCTCTTAAATTTTCTCAAAGCTATGAATCAAAAAAGTGGAGGGGTGAATTTTCGTGTCAGGCAAGGAAGACGCCGTTTTAGGCGATGGGGCTGGACTCTTCCGTCCTGCCCCGGAGCATAAAACAAGTCTGACGCCGCATCACACGAAAAGACCCCCCTCCACACATGCAGGAGAGCCTCTCCCGCCGCCTATCCGCCTCAACGCTTGGTCGGGGCTTCGGCGTTGGGGAAAAAGAGCTGTTTGCCTTCAAGCTTGAAATCCGCGATGCGGGCCTGGGTTGCGGTGCTCACCCACCAGTCTTCGAACTTTCTGCCGAGATCCGCCTTGGCCTTGGGGCACTTGGCCTGATTGACGGTCATGACGCTGTACTGGTTGAGCAGCTTTTTGTCGCCTTCAATCAGAATGGCCAGAGGATTCTTGGCCTTCTGCACGGCTTCATACTTGATCCAGGTGCCCCGGTCGGTGAGGGTGTAGCCGTTCTTTTCCGCGGCGGCGGTAATGGTGGCCATCATTCCCTGGCCCAGCTGCGCGTACCACTTTTCACCGTCGGGAACGGCCATGCCCGTTCCCTTCCACAGGGCCTGCTCCATCTTGTGCGTGCCGGACTGATCGCCCCGGCTGATGAACACGGCCTTTTTGTCCGCGATCTGCTTAAAAGCCTCGGCCACGCTTTTGCCCTTGATCCTGGCCGGATCCTTCTTGGGGCCGATGATTACGAAGTCGTTATACATGACCAGCCGGCGGTCAACGGCATAGCCTTCATCCACCAGTTTCATCTCGGCGGCCGGGGCGTGCACGAGCAGCACGTCCACGTCGCATTTTTTGCCGAGTTCCAGGGCCTGGCCCGTGCCCACGGACACCCATTTGAGCTCGATGCCCGTCTCCTTCTCAAAGAAGGGTTTCAAGTAATCAAGAAGACCGCTGTCCTGCGTGCTCGTGGTTGTCGCCATCATCAGACTGTCGGCGGCACGGGCCGCGGACGGCACAACCAACAGCGCCGCGAGAAGAAGCAAACAAAGTTTGCGCATAGGAACTCCGTGATAAGGTTGAGGATAATATGTGCCTTCTCCTGCATATATACGTTCTACACAGGAGGCAGGGGCAGGTCAAGAACGCTTGTCTATGCTCTAAAAAGCATATTGAAAACCCACGCTGACCTTGAAGGCGTCCTGGTAGTTCAGGGTGTTGCCCACATCCCCGCCGCGTCGGCCCCAGGCTCCCTCATTCAGCCAGAGGTGGATATAGCCCGCTTCCACAAGCATGGTCAGGTTTTCGTAGATTTTATACTGGTTGTCGAAGTTGATTTCCAGGCCGGTGTCGGCGCGCGTGAGATAGACCCCGTAGTTGGAATTGAAGTCCGTCCGGCTGCGGAACACGGTACGGCCGCCGTCCGTGGCGCGCCGTCCCATGATGTAGGAGGCCATCTTCGGATCGTTGGTGCCGCCGAACAGGTTCAGACGTATGGTGTGGCGCAGGCCGTCAAGAAAGCTCACATCCCTGATGCGCGCGCCCACGCCCCGGAAGCCGACCGTGTTGCCGCCCAGTATCCCCTCGTTGTTGACCCAGGGAGAAGCCCTGAAACCGAAGGTGGAGACCGTGTCTCCGCCCACGTTGACCTGGGAGATGAAGGGCATGCGTTCCGAGCCGTTATGCACGTCGCCGTCGTCGCCCGAGGAATACCAGCCGTAGATGCCGGGAATGCCCCAATCCGTCACGTATTCGATCAGCAGGTTGGCGATCCAGCCGGAGCGGTCGAGATATTCCCGGTTGCCGGAAAAGCCGCCGTAGTTCGCGTCCCAGGCGATGCGCCAGGGCGCGAAGCTTTTGACTTCTCCGGTCAGCCCGGCCCACCAGGCAAAGGCGTAGGCGTTGTTGAACTTCTCGTTGCGGGCGCTGAAGGCCGCCGGCAGCATGCCGGAGGTGAACTGCCCCCATTCCTGCGGGGCCTGGGTGTTGACCACGGCCGGGTTGGTGATCACGGAATCGGGCGGGGCGGTCGGCAGCGGATTGCGGGAAAGCGCGAGCACGTTCGGGCCCATGCCGGCGGCCATGGCCCAGGGCGTGATGTTGACGTCCGTGAAATGCAGGGGCAGCACCAGGGCGAAAAGATCCATGTTGTCCATGAAGCCGGGCGTGCCCCGTCCGTTGATGCCGGTAAAATTGTCGTTGTACGGCCGGGCCCAGAAGGCCGTGGCCTCCACGGTATTGCTGAAGCGGTAGGAAGCGACAACGGCCGCCACGTCGTCGATGAGCACATTGCTCTCAAAGCTGAAGCCGGGCAGGGCCAGACCCTGAAGGCCCATGCGCAGCCGCAGATCCGTGCCGGGCAGATTCCAGTCCACATAGGCGTTTTTCACTTCAACCACCACGCCGTCCGTGCCCAGCGCGCCGCCGGTCGGCCCGTGGCCCCAGAACTGGTCGCCGGCTTCGAGCATGAGCGTGCCCTGGAGGTTTTCCGAAACCGCCGCGTCCAGCTTGAACATCAGGCGCTGCCAGGATTCAAAATTGTCCATGGGAGCGTGCACGCCCTGCTGGCGGGAGCCCGCGAGGTTTCTGCCGTCGCGGTCTTTTTTCATGAAACTTCCTCCGTAGGCGTAGTCAAAGGCCATCCACCACCAGCCGGCGGTTCTGAAATCAACGGCCCGGGCCGACGTGCCGACGGCGAGCACAAGAAGAACCGCCGCCGCGATGCTGCTGACTGCTTTCATATAACCCCGCTGAAGCTCAATGATCCCCGCCGCAAAACGCGCGCGGGCGGCACGAAGCTTCGCTCCGTACCGCCCGACTATGTACATGTTGCAGCCTTCATTTGTCGATAGATATAAGCTCGTATTCCTGGGTGCCCAATCCGATTTTTTCCGCGTGCGCCAACTGGCTGCGCCAGTCCGTGGCCGGATGGATGTTGCGGAAGTGATCCTTCGCATGTTTGGCCTCGGCCTCCGCGCCCAGGCTGCCGGGCAGGGGCGGGGCCGCGTTGACCGCGTCTATGCAGGCCCTATCCAGGGCCACAGGGTCGAAGGAGGCGAAGATGCCGATATCCGGCACCACGGCGGCGTCGTTTTCCCCGTGGCAATCGCAGCACGGCGAAACCTGGTTGACCACGCTGATATGGAAATGCGGCCTGCCGTCCAGCACGGCCCTGGCGTATTCGGCCATCTTGCGGTTCACGTCGTCGCAGGCGCTGGAGAAGGCCGTGGAAATCGCGTGGAAGTTGCAGGTGCCGATGCAGCGGCCGCAGCCCACGCAGCGCTCGTGATCGATGTGCGCCTTGCGCTCCTTTTTCTCGCCCGTGTAAGAAATCGCCTTCTCGTTGCAGTATTTGCCGCAGGTGCGGCAGCCCGTGCAAAGTTTGGCGTCGACTTCGGGCTTGCCGTCGCTGTGCATGGCCATCTTGCCGGCCCGGCTGCCGCAGCCCATGCCCACGTTCTTGATCGCCCCGCCGAAACCCGTCAGTTCGTGGCCTTTGAAATGGTTGAGGGAGATGAGGATGTCGGCGTCCATGATCGCGCGGCCGATTTTGGCGCTTGTGACAAGCTCCCCGCCCTTGACGGGCACCTCCACTTCATCCGTGCCCTTGAGGCCGTCGGCGATGATCACCCGACAGCCGGAGGCCTCGGACGACCATCCGTTTTCGGCGGCCGCGTCGAGATGCACGAGCGCGTTGTTGCGCCTGCCCACATAGAGCGTGTTGCAGTCCGTGAGAAAGGGCAGGCCGTCCTCGTCCCGTATCCGATCCGCCACAACCTTGGCGAAGTTGGGCCGCAGGTAGGAAAGGTTGCCCGGCTCGCCGAAGTGGACTTTGATGGCCGCGAACTTTCGTTTAAAGTCGATTTTTTCGATGCCCGCCTTGCGGATGAGCTTGTCCAGCTTGCGCAGCAGGCTGGTGCCCACGGCGCAGCGCATATTCGTGAAATACACTTTCGCTTTTTTCACAGTTTCTCCTCGGAGTTACAGAACCCGTGCACCGTCTTCTTCCATGACCGCCATATACTCCCAGCGCACGCCGCCCCATTCGGGGTAGTACAGGCCGGGCTCCACGCTGAAGACCATGCCGGGCGTCACCGGCTCGGCCGAGCACGGGCCGAGGCGCGGGGCCTCGTGCGTTTCCAGCCCTATGCCGTGCCCCAGACCGTGGGTAAAGGCTTTTTCCACGCCCCGCCTTTCGAAAAAAGCGAAGGCGAAATCATATATTTCCGCGCCGCTCATGCCGGGCCGCGCGCCTTTCAACGCGGCCTCCTGCGCGCCCCGCACCAGTTCCAGGGCGCGGGTGAATTCCGGGCCCGGCCGTTCGCCCAGCCAGAGGCTGCGCGTCTGATCCGAACAATAGCGGTCGAGCCGCGCGCCGCAGTCGACCAGCACCGGGCATTCCTCTTCAAGCAGCACGTCGCGTGAAGGCTCGTAATGCGGCAGAGCCCCGTTGACGCCCTTGCCCACTATGGAGGGAAAGGCGAGTTCCGAAGCGCCGTTTTCGCGGAAAAAGCGCTCGATTTCCCAGGCAAGCGCGGCTTCGGATTTGCCGGGGGCAAGCAGGGAAGGCAGCGCGTCCATCAGTTTGTGATTCAAGGCGCAGGAACGCTCCAGGGCGGCGATTTCCTCAGGCTCCTTCACGGCGCGCAGGCCCTCGACCAGCCCGTCGGCCGCGACCAGCGGCAGGTTCAGCCTGCGAAAACCGTCGCAGCAGACAATTTTGGACTCAAAGCCGACAAGCCCGCATGCGGCCTCGCGAATAACGGAACGCAGTTTCTTCAACGCATCGCCGGCATAGACAAAAATGCGATCTTCATCCCACAGCCGGCGGGCGGCGTCAAAAAAACGGGAATCCGTGCACAGCCTGTCCCGACCGTCCGCCGTGATGAGCAGCCGGCCCGAACTTTCGTTGCACTGCCCGTCGTGCAGTTCAAAGCCCGAAAGATAAAAGCGGTTGGCCGCGGAACTCACCAGCAGGGCGTCCAGCCCTTTGGCGCGCATGAGCGCGCGGAGCTTTTCGCGACGCCGCGCATAAACATCCTTGTTCACAAGATCCCCTCGGAATGATTTGACCACGCTTAAGATATCTATTATACGATATTTTACCGTTCTCCGCTGCCGCACCGGCTTCTGCACGCGTGCGGACACGCGCGGCAGGGCGGCCGATCGGCATTGATCCGCGATACTTGTATAGTGCCGCGTGAGGAAAGCCGCAAGCCTTTTTTCCCCGCCACGGCGGCGCCTCATTTTGAACGGAACCGGGGAGCGGCTGCCCCGCCACCCCGCGCTGGACGAACGGCACGGTCATGGTCTATGGTTCGAACAAACTGTTCAGTATCAGGAATCGTCATGTCTTCCTCCTCTCAATTCGTCGAAATCAGCGTGCTTGACCTCGTTCCCTTCGGCCGGGAAAACGGCGCACAAACCTTTGCCCTCCGTCTCTCCCCTCCCCCCTGGAAACGGTACAAACCCGGCCAGTTCGTCATGATCCGGCCCGTCGGCTGGGGGTTGGAACTGCCCTGGGCGCGGCCCTTTTCGATCAGCCGGCTCAGCGAGCGCGATCTGGTCTGTTTTTTTCAGGTGGTCGGGCGCGGCACCTCCCGTCTTGCGGAATTGAAACCCGGAGATACGGTGCGCGTTTGGGGGCCGCTGGGCAACGGCTTCGCCGCGGAACCGGACACCCCCACCCTGCTGCTGGCCGGCGGTGTGGGCATCGCGCCTTTCATAGGCTATGCCGGCCTGCACCCCCGTCCCCGCAATCTGTTCATGCTCTTCGGCCACCGCGCGCCGGCGGAATGTTATCCGCTGGACAGCGTGGGCGGCCGCATCGAACTGGAAAGCATGCAGGAAAACGGCCCGGAGGATCTGGAGCGCTTCATCGCCGCCGTGGACGCCCGCATGCGGGAGTATGCCGCCAGAAACGGACTGGCGCTGGCCTGCGGCCCCCTGCCCTTCCTGCGCACCGTGCAGCAATGCGCCGCGAAACACGGCCTGCGCACCCAGCTTTCGCTGGAGGCGCGCATGGCCTGCGGCGTGGGGGCCTGCCTGGGCTGCGTCGTCACCACCACCGAAGAATGGCCCGTGCCGGAAAAACGTTCCCGGCCCGTGCAAAGCTGCAACCACGGCCCGGTCTTCTGGGCGAACCACGTGAACCTGGGATAGCGCCATGCCGGATCTCTCCGTCACCCTTGCCGGGGGTCTGACCTGCAAGAACCCCATCCTCACCGCTTCGGGCACCTTCGGCTACGGGGCGGAATTCGCGCCCTACGGCGATTTGCGCCGCCTGGGCGGCATTGTGGTCAAGGGCCTTTCCCTTGTGCCGCGCGCGGGCAATCCCACCCCCCGCATCGCCGAAACCCCCTGCGGCATGCTCAACGCCGTGGGCCTGCAGAATGACGGGGTGGAAGACTTTCTCAAACACAAACTGCCGCGCCTGCCCTGGCGCGAAACGCCTGTGATCGTCAACCTGTACGCCGGCTGCACGGATGATTTCGCCCGCCTGTCCGAACTGCTTTCGGCCGAAGAGGGCGTGGCCGCGCTGGAAGTGAACATCTCCTGCCCCAACGTCAAACAGGGCGGCATCCTCTTCGGACAGGATCCGGCGCTCGCCGCCGGGGTGACGGAAGCCGTCAGGAACGCCGCGCGCCGCAAGCCGGTTATCGTCAAGCTTTCCCCCAACGTGACGGATATCGAGGGCATCGCGAAAGCCGTCGAAAGCGCGGGAGCCGACGCGCTCACCTGCATCAACACGCTTTCGGGCATGGGGGTGGATTTGGAGAAGCGCAGGCCGTTGCTGGCCAATGTGATCGGCGGGCTTTCCGGCCCCGCGATCAAGCCCGTGGCCCTGCGTTGCGTATGGCAGGTCAGCCGGGCGGTGAAAATTCCGGTCATCGGCGTGGGCGGCGTCGCAAGCGCCGAGGACGTGCTGGAGTTCCTGCTGGTGGGCGCGCATGCCGTGCAGGCGGGCACCATGAATTTCTCGCGCCCGGATTTCGCCTTCCACCTGGTCGATGAACTCCCGGCGGCCTGCGAACGCTTCGGCATCACGGATCTGCACAGCTTCAGAGGTTCCCTGCGGGTATAATCATGGTAAGGGTTACGGAGGATCAATGCATGTTCTTGTGACCGGAGCCGCCGGCTTCATCGGCTTCCATCTGGCGCGCCGCCTTCTGGAGGAGGGCAACAGCGTCGTGGGGCTCGACGATCTCAATCCCTATTACAGCGTCAAGCTCAAGAAGGACAGGCTGGCCCTGCTGCAGAAGCACGAGGCCTTCACCTTCGCGCGCGTCAATCTGGCCGAGGCCGGGCATCTGGACGCTCTCTTCATGGCGCACCGTTTCACCCATGTCGCGCATCTGGCGGCCCAGGCCGGCGTGCGCCACAGCCTGGAAAACCCGCAAAGTTACGTGCAATCCAATCTGGTGGGCTTCGCCGACCTGCTGGAAGCCTGCCGCCGCAATCCCGTGCAACATCTGGTATTCGCCTCTTCCAGCTCGGTATACGGTTTGAACAGCGCGCTTCCCTACAGCGTGCGCGCCGGGGCCGATCACCCCGCCAGCCTGTACGCCGCCTCGAAACGGGCCAACGAACTCATGGCCCACTCCTACAGCCATTTATACGGGCTGCCCTGCACGGGCCTGCGCTTTTTCACGGTCTACGGCCCCTGGGGCCGGCCCGACATGGCTCCCCACCTCTTCACCCAGGCGATACTCAGAGGCGAGCCCATCACGATTTTCAACAACGGAGACATGCGGCGGGATTTCACCTATATTGACGATATCGTCGAAGGCACGGCCCGCGCGCTTACCCTGCCGCCCGCCCCCGAACCCGACCTGCCGCCCGAAGGCTTTCATCCGGGCATGAGCAGCGCGCCCTGGCGCGTCTACAACATCGGCAACAACCAGGCCGTGGGGCTCATGGATTTTGTCGCCGCGCTGGAAGACGCTCTGGGCCGCGACGCCGTGAAGCAGTTTTTGCCCATGCAGCCGGGCGACGTAAAAGCCACCTTCGCCGATATCGCGGACTTCAGCGCGCTGACGGGCTTTACTCCCTCCACCCCGCTTCAGGAAGGTCTGGCCCGCTTTGTCGCTTGGCACAGAGACTATTACGCCGTGTGATCGTCCCCCGCGCCTTCGGCGCGCAACGTCATGAAAAACAGAAACAGATATATTTACTGCATAGCCGCCGGGCATCTCATCACAGACATGAACCAGGGCATACTGCCGGCCGCGCTGCCCTTTCTCATCGCGCAGCACAACTATACCTACGCCGCGGCGGCCGGGCTGGTGTTCGGTCTCAACCTGCTTTCTTCCGTCATCCAGCCCGTGTTCGGCCTGCTGGCGGACAAATTCGAAAAGCCCTGGGTCATGTCCGCGGGCATACTGGCCGCGGGCGGCGGCATGGCGGCCACGGGCCTTTTGTCGAGCTGGCCGCTGCTCTTCGCCGCCGTCATGCTGAGCGGGGCGGGCGTGGCCGCCTTCCACCCCGAGGCGGCCAGATACGCGAACAAAGTTTCGCCGCAGGGCAAAAAGGGCATCGGCCTCAGCATCTTTTCCTTCGGCGGCAACCTCGGCTACGCTGTGGGCCCTCTGGCGGCCACGAGCCTGATCCTGGCCTTCGGGCTGAAGGGCGTTTCTCTCGTCGTTATTCCGACCCTGGCGGCGGCCCTGCTGCTGCTCGTCACCATGAACGCCTTTCAGCGCGAGCATGAACTGGAACGCGCCGTCCATCCCGTGCCGGAAACCGCGCCGGAAAAGGATCGCTGGGGCGCGTTCACCCTGTTGTGCATTCTGCTGTTCAGCCGTTCCTTCGTGTTTTTCGGCCTGAACACCTTTTTGCCGTTGTACTGGATCAAGGTCTTCCACCAAACCGAGGCCGCCGGAGCCGCGGCGCTCAGTCTCATGCTCGCGGCAGGCGCGATGAGCACCCTGCTCGGAGGAAAGCTGGCCGACCGTTTCGGCTTCCGCACCGTGGGAAGGGTGGGCTTTCCCTGCCTGTTCCCGCTGCTTTGTCTCTTCGCCTGGGCCGACGAGCCGGCGCTTGCGACCCTGCTGCTTGTCCCGGTTGCCGCGGCGCTCTATCTGCCTTTCAGCCCCATGGTTGTGCTGGGGCAGAAATACCTGCCCAACCGCGTCGGCCTGGCTTCAGGCGTGACGCTCGGGCTGGTGATCAGCATCGGCGGACTGGCCGCGCCGATTCTGGGGAAAATCGCCGACCTGCACGGATTGGAAACCATTATGCACGTGCTGACGGCTTTGGCAGTCATACCCGGCGTCATGGCTTTTACCCTGCCGAAAACGGCGGAATAGAGCAGTTTTATCAGTACTCCGCTCCGGCCGTCTGGATCCGTATGCCCGGCTGCGGCGCGGCGAACAGCAAAAAAAAACAAATAGTTCAGGAATATTATGACACAAAGCATGCCGGTGAAACCCGAAATTCTCGCTCCGGCGGGAGACAAAGCCTCTTTTCTCGCGGCTCTGGCCGCCGGAGCGGACGCCGTCTACCTGGGCATGAAACATTTTACGGCCCGCATGCAGGCGGAAAACTTCAGCCTCACCGAACTGGCGCGCATGACGGAACTGGCGCGCGACGAAGGGCGCCGGATCTACGTGGCCGCAAACAGCCTGCTCAAGCCGGGAGACATGGACGCGGCCCTGCGCCTGACCGCCCGCCTGGAGCGCGACGTGCACCCCCACGCCCTCATCGTCCAGGATATCGGCATGCTCGAACTGGCGCGGCAGGCCGGTTTTTCCGGGGAGATCCATCTTTCCACCCTGGCCAACGTCACCCACCAGACGGCCCTGCGCGCGGCGCTCAAGGCCGGCGCGGCGCGCGTCATCCTGCCGCGCGAACTGTCGATAGACGAAATCCGGCTTATGGACGCGGCCTGCCCCGAAGGGCTCGGACTGGAGTGCTTTGTGCACGGCGCACTCTGTTTCTGCGTTTCGGGCCGCTGTTGGTGGTCGAGCTTTCTCGGCGGCAAAAGCGGCCTGCGCGGCCGCTGCGTGCAGCCCTGCCGCCGCGTGTACGGCAAGAATCCCAAGGCTCCGGCGAAAAACGGCGGCCGCTGGTTCTCCTGCCTCGATCTCTCGCTCGACGTGCTCGCCAAAACCCTGCTCAGCGCGCCCCATGTGCGCAGCTGGAAGATCGAGGGCCGCAAAAAGGGGCCGCATTACGTCTTCCACGTCACCAGAGCCTATTGCCTGCTGCGCGACCACCCCGACGAGCCGGAAGCGAAAAAGGCCGCGCTGGACTTCCTTTCCCTGGCTCTGGGCCGGGAAACGACCCGCGCCCGCTTTTTGCCCCAACGGGCGGGCGCGCCCACGGCCCCGCAGGAATCGGCAAGCTCCGGCCTGCTCGCCGGCAAAATCCGCATCAGCCCGGAAGGCAAACCCACGCTCAAGCCCAGGCTCGACCTGCTGCCCGGCGACTATCTGCGCATAGGTTCGGAGGACGAAGCCGGGCACAGCACCCTGCCCGTCACCCGGCGCGTGCCCAAGGCCGGTTCCCTGGCGCTGAAGATCGCCAAACACAAAACGCCGGGCGTCGGCACGCCGGTCTATCTCATCGATCGGCGCGAACCCGAACTGCTTGCCCTGATCTCCGACTGGGACAAACGCCTGGCCGCTTGTACAGGTAGTCCCGTGCGGGCCGTGGAGATCTCCCCCCGCTTTCCTTCGACGGCCAAGCCCCTGCGCCTGCCCGACACCGATCTGCGCCCCTCCGTGCCCAGAGGCAGGGAAACCCGCAAGGGCAAACACCTGACGGCCCTCTGGCTCTCGCCCCGCTCGGCGCGGGAAATCGGCCGCACCGTGGCCGGCCGCATGAGCTGGTGGCTGCCGCCCGTGATCTGGCCGGATGAGGAAGAAAGCGTGCTGCGCCTGATCCGCGAGGTGACGCGCAACGGGGCGCGCCGCTTCGTGTGCAACGCCCCCTGGCAGACGGAGCTTTTTGACGGCGAACACAACCGCGCGCCCGACGTGCTGCTCACGGCCGGGCCCTTCTGCAACACGGCCAACGCCGCCGCCCTGGCCGTGCTGGCCCGCATGGGCTTTGCGGCGGCCCTTGTTTCGCCGGAACTGCCGGCCGAAGACCTGCTTGCCCTGCCCAAACAGAGCTGCCTGCCGCTGGGCCTGGTTTTGAGCGGGCACTGGCCCGTGGGCATAGCCCGCCACGATCCCGCCGGCGCAAAGCAGAACGAGGCCCTGTACAGCCCGCGCAAGGAACTGTTCTGGACCAGAACCTACGGCCGGAACCTGTGGATCTATTCCGACCGGCCCCTGGATCTTGCGGCCAAACGCGCGGAACTGGAGGCGGCCGGCTACGGCTTCTTTGTCCATATGCCGGAAAGTCCGCCCCCGAATCTGCCGGAGAGCGGACGCACGAGCATCTTCAACTGGGACGGCGATCTTCTGTAAGCGCCGCGTTCTTTTCGTTTCCGCCTTTGTCGGACATCGCTTTTTACTTCAGTCGAGTATTGAAGAATACACTCTCTCCGTAAAAAGCTCGTCCTCCTCGGCGGAAACGAAAACTCCTGCGGCGCGGGCGGCGCTTGGGGACAGGGTTGAAATGAACGATGGAAGGAAAAACAGTCGCAGGCGCTTCATCTGTCTTTGCCTGCCCGCCTGCCTGATCATCATTGCCGGCGCGACCGGGCTGCGGCTTGCCCTCTGCCCGCGCCCTCCCCTGCTGGACGGCACGGCCTTTTCCCGCCTCGTGCTCGACCGCCGGGGAACGCTGTTGCGCATGGGCCTGAGCGCGGACCAAAGCTGCCGCATGCGCATCGCCCTCAAAGATATCGCCCCGGAACTGATCCGCGCCACCCTGCTTTATGAGGATCGGCATTTCTACCGCCACCCGGGCTTCAATCCCCTTTCCCTGATGCGGGCCGCGTTTTCCGTGTTGCGCGGGGAACGCCGCGTGGGCGCTTCAACCATTACCATGCAGGTGGCCCGCCTGCGTTTGAAGCTGAACACCTCAAGCATGGCGGGCAAGCTCGCACAGATCGCGCGCGCCGTGGAATATGAACGCCACTATTCCAAGGACGAACTGCTGGAGGCCTATTTCAACCTCGCGCCCTACGGCGGCAACATCGAGGGCGCGGGCGCGGCGGCCTGGGCCTATTTCGGCAAAAGCGCCGCCCGGCTCAACGCGGCCGAGGCGCTCGCCCTGGCTGTCATTCCCCAGAACCCTTCGCGCCGCACGCTCTTCAAAGCGGCCGGAGACGAAAGCGGTGAAGCGGAACGCGCCCGTTTGCGTCTGGCCGCGCTCTATCAGGAGCACTATCCCGAAGCCCTGCGTGCCGACGCTCCTCTACGTCCGCCCAAGGCGAATCGGCTGCCCTTCGCGGCTCCGCACGTTGCCGCCGAATTGCTGGCCGAAGCCGGCCCCGAACAGATCCGCACCGGCATCGACGCCCGCACCCAACAGATCGTCGAGGGGATGCTGACCCGCTTCGCGGCCAGGGGACGCGCCTGGGGCGTGGAAAACGCGGCCGCCCTGCTCATCCATTGCCCGAGCATGGAGATACGCGCGCTTGTCGGCTCGGCGAACTTCGCGAACCCCGCCATTGAAGGCCAGGTGGACGGCACCAGGGCGCGGCGCTCGCCGGGCTCCACGCTCAAGCCCTTTATTTACGCCCTGGCGCTCGACCAGGGCCTTATCCATCCCTTGAGCCTGCTGGTGGACAGCCCGCGCAGCTTCGGCGGCTATGACCCGGAAAATTTCGACAAAAGCTTCCGGGGCCCGCTTTCCGCCCAGGCCGCCCTGGCCGCCAGCCGCAACATTCCGGCCATCAGCCTGGCCGCGCGGCTGGAAAATCCCGATCTGTATTCCTTCCTGCTGCGGGCCGGGGTGAAGCTGGGCCGCGACGCCGACCACTACGGCCTCAGCCTGGTGCTGGGCGGCGCGGAGGTCAACATGCGCGAACTGGGCGCGCTGTACGCCTCCCTGGCCGGCAGGGGGCTGTGGCGCCCGGCCCGCCTGCGCCCGGCCCCCGTAGACGCGCCGGAGGAAGCGCCCCTGCCCCTGCTTTCGCCCGAAGCGGCCTTCATCACCCGCGACATGCTGCGCGATCCCGCGCACAGCGTGCGCACCCGCGCGGGCAGGCTGCCGCTGTATCTTAAAACAGGCACTTCCAACGGCTTCCGCGACGCCTGGACGGCCGGGCTTTTCGGGCCCTACGCCCTGGTCGTCTGGGTGGGAAATTTCAACAACAACGCCAATCCGCTCTTCATCGGCGCGGAAGCGGCCCTGCCTCTTTTTGTGGATATCTCCCAGGCCCTGGCCGACGCCGAACCTTTGGAAGACATGACACGCGAACTGCGCCGCGATCTCAAGGCCGTGCGCATCCCGGTCTGCGCGGCCACCGGAGACACCGACATTTCCCTCTGCCCGCAGACCGTCGAAACCTGGTTCATCCCCGGCGTTTCGCCCATCGCCTCTTCCGGCATCTTCCGCAAGATTTTGATCGACAAGGAAAGCGGCCTGCGCGCCTGCATGCCGGAGGAAGGACGCACCGAAGAAGTGGTGCGGGAATTCTGGCCCTCCAACCTCCAGCGCATCTTCCGCCGGGCCGGGCTGCACAAGCCCCCGCCCCCGGCCTGGGAGCCGGGCTGTTCCGAAACCATGCGGGAAGACGGGCCGCGCATCACCCTGCCCAAGGAAAACGTGGTCTACCGGGTGCGCCTCTCCGTCCCGGATCAGGGCAAAGTGCCGCTGTCGGCAAGCGCGGGCGCGGAGAACGGCACGCTCTTCTGGTTCGCGGGCAAGGAATTCATCGGCGCGGGCGCGCCGGAGGAGACGCTCATCTGGAATGCGAAACCGGGCCTGCATGTGGTGCGTGTGGTGGACGACAAGGGCCGTTCCCACAGCAGGCTTGTTCCTGTCGAAGCCGTCCCGTAGCAGCGACGGCCTGAACTTGTGTCGCGCGTTGTCTTGCGCGGAGCGGCGGGCTGTGATAGGGAAGACAATGCATTGGTGCGCGGGCAACGCGCTGCGCGCAACGCAATCCGGCCGCTTGCCGGGACTTCGGAGAACGCCATGCAGGATTTTCTGACGGATTTCAAAGACTATCTGCAGAACAAAGATTTCAAGCTCACTCAGCAGCGCCTGCGCATCGTGCAGGCATTTCTGGAATTCGACGGCCACCCCACGGCCGAGGAACTGCTCGGCGCGGCCCGCGCGCTTGATCCTTCCGTAAGCCAGGCCACGATCTACCGTACGCTCAAACTGCTCTGCTCGGCGGGCCTGGCCAAGGAAATGCACTTCGGCGACGGCATGGCCCGCTTCGAACGCCGGCTGGACGCCCGCGAGCACCACGATCATCTCATCTGCGAACAGTGCGGGCTGACCATCGAATTCTTCAGCCCGGAAATCGAGCGTCTCCAGGAAGAACTGGCCGCGAAGCACGATCTTCAGCCCACGCGGCACCGGCTTTATCTCTACGGCATCTGCCCGGCCTGCCGCGCGAACGGCAACAAGGCGTGAGCAAACCTGAAAAGCCGGCTACCGTTGTTGATGCCGATTCACGTACTGCGCCGGCACATGATTGATGCGCGTCTGATGGCCGGGGCCGTCCTTCCTGAAAAATGCCGGCACGTCCGGCGCCGCGCGGATATGGCCCGTTCCGGATCTATCGCCCACCCCAAAGCATATACACAACGTGGCTACGTCAAGTTTTCTCACTTCCGGCTGAGCACCAAAGTCAGATAGGGCGGGGCCGCGTCCGTGGCGGCGAAATCGCGGCTGACGCGTTCGTCCTCCAGCCCCACGCGGGAGACAAGCACGGCCTCGTCAAGCCGTCCCGTGCGTTCCAGGGCCGCGCACACGGCGGGAAAATTCCGGTAGGCCTTGAGGATCACCGCGCCGCCGGGCCGCGTCAGTTCCGCTTCCAGCGTCGCTTCGTCCGCTATGCCGGGCAGAACGCGCAAAGTCTCCTCTCCTTCGCAGAGCACGAAATCCGTGCGCGCGGCAGCGGCCTGAAAGGACGTTACGCCGGGCACCGCCTCGATGCGCAGTGCGGGATCGCGCTCCCGCAGAACACGCGTCAGGTAGCCGAACGTGCTGTAGATCAGCGGATCGCCCAAGGTGAGAAAAGCGGCGTCCCCGCCCGCTTTCAGCACTTCCTCGGCCTGGTCCGCGGCTTTTTCCCAGGCCGCTTCCAGTACCCGCGGATCGCGGGTCATGGGAAAATCCAGGCGCACGACGCGCGCGTCTTCGCGCAGGTGCGGCCTGGCGATGTCCAGCGCGCCGGAATATTCGTTGCGGGGAGAAGCCGGCGTAAGCACCACGTCCGTGCGTTTGAGAATGTTCACGGCGCGCAGGGTGATGAGATCCGGAGCGCCCGGCCCCACGCCTATGCCGTAGAGTGTGCCTGTGGTCATGGGTTTCCTTCTTGCTCCGCGCCGGGATGCAGATAGGCGGCCAGCCGTTCCACGGCTTCCACCGAAGCCGGGCCGGGGCGCGAGAAAAGCCGCTCGTCGACCTCCAGAATACGGCCCCGCCGTAGGGCTTTCAGCGGCGCAAAATGCGGCCGCGCCGCAAGCGGCGTGAACGCCGAATTCATGGGCCCGCGCTGGGCTATATACACATCGGGATCAAGACGCAACAGCTCTTCCTCGTTCAGACGGGCCAGGCGCACCTCGGTTTCCACCACGTTGCGGCCCCCGGCCCCGGCGATAATTTCACTCACGATAGACGTTTTGCCCGCTCCGAGCAGATTGGGATAGCGCACTTCGAAAAAAACCGTCGGATGCTCTTTTCCCGCCGTGCGCGCGGCCACGGCCGCCAGGCGGGCGCGCATGTCCGCTTCCAGGGCGGCCGCCGCTTCCGGCGCGCCGGCAGCGCAGCCCAATGTGCCCAGCACCGTAAAAATATCCTCAAAGGAATCCATACCGAAGCAGGCCACCCGCAGGCCCAGGCGGCGCAGATCCCGCGCCTGCTGCTCGGCATCGCGCCGGCCGGCAAGCATGAGCACGAGATCGGGCTTGAGCGCGGCAATCAATTCGGGATTGGGGCGCATATGCGTGCCCACGGAGGGCAGGTGCGCAAGATTTGGAACCTGATCCGCCTCCGTGCGCGCGATGATCGTCCGCTCAAGCCCCACCGCGGCGAGCATCTCGCCGAAGGCCCCGTACAGGGGCACGATGCGCCGGGCCGATTCTTCAAGAACAATTTCCGTGCCGCCGTCATCCGTGAACATTATCGCGGCCCGCGCCGGCGCGCCCAAGAACAGGCTCAAGGCCAGACACAGGCAGAGCAGCAGGCCAAGCGTTCCGGCGAAGCGCGAGCGTCCCGGCTCCTGCGGGCAGACCTGGGGCCGCCCGGTCGCGGGATGCCGCACCGGATGCAGGCGCGCGTCAAAAAGCGTGTTCAGATTCGTTGCGGTGAATACGGCTTCGGTCGGGCCGTCGAACAGCAGGCGGCCGTCCTTGAGGCCCGCGATGCGCGTGGCGTACAAGGCCGCCAGATTGAGATCGTGCATCACGCTGACGCAGCAGATGCCGGCCCGGCGGCGTTCCTCCAGCAGATCAAACAGCTCGCTCATGCGCGCCGCGTCCAGCCCGGCCGAAAGCTCGTCCAGCAGCAGCACCGGGCTTTGTTGGGCCAGGGCGCGCGCCAGCAGCACGCGCTGCATCTCGCCCCCGGAAAGGGAAGCCGGCATGCGCCCGGCCAGATCCCGACAATGCGTGGCCTCCATGGCCTCGCGGGCCGCCGCGTAATCCTCCGGGCCGTAGGTGCCGAAAAGGGAAAGATACGGATACCGCCCCAGCAGCACAAACTGCTCCACGCTTATGCGGGGCACGGCCTCGCCGCGCTGCGGCACCACCGCGATGCGCCGCGCGCGCTCCTTGGAATCGAAGGCGGCCAGCGGCCTGCCTTCCAGTTCCACGCTGCCCGCCCGCGGGGCATAGAGTCCGGAAAGGCAGTGCAACAGCGTGCTTTTTCCCGCGCCGTTCGGGCCGATCAGGGCAACGTGCTCGCCGGGCGCGGCGCAAAAATCAACGCCGCACAGCACCGGCCGGGAGCCGTAGCCGAAGGCGAGATCGCGACAGCGAAGCAGGGGGGAAGGTGCGGTATCCATTCTGAATTCCCGGAAACGTTCTGTGTCGAAAGCTTCGGCATCGTCAAGCAACGGCGGGGGAGGAAGGCTGCCGACAACGTTCGGGGGCTGGATTCCCGTAGGGGGTTCCCCCCTTGTCTCGGCCGTCAAGAACTGCCTTTGAAAGAGTCCTGGGCTAGTTAAGAATATACCTCATGGGGTTGACATGCACCCCGTTGAGCTTGACCTCGTAATGCAGGTGCGGCCCCGTGCTGCGGCCCGTGCTGCCCACAAAGCCGATAATATCTCCGCGCTTGAGCACCTGGCCCTCGCGCACCACAAAACGCTGCATGTGCGCGTATTTGGTGACCACGGCACGACTGTGCTGCAGTTCCACGCTCAGGCCGTAGGCGCCGTCGCTTCCCGCAAAGGTTACGGTGCCCCGGGCCGGCGCGGTGATGGGCGTGCCGGGCCGGCCTCGGATGTCTATGCCCTTGTGGAACTCGCCCCGGCCGGAAAAACTTGAGGAGCGGTATCCGAACGGGGAGGAAATAAAACCTTCCACAGGCCAGACGGAAGGCATGGAAACAAGCATTTCACGATTTTCGCGCAGGGTGCGCAGCAGTTCCTGTTGGGAGACTTCCTCAAGGCGCACGTCTTCCGACAGCTTGCGCAGAAAGCTGTGCATCTTGCGGGTGGCGAGCGCCTGGCGGTGCAGGGGCATCATGGCCGCGCCGGTCATTTCTTCGGGGGTGGTGACGCCCTGGCCGCCCACGTCGGCCAGATCGGTTTCCAGGTTCATCATAAGGCGCAGCTTGGCATCAAACTGGCGCACGCGGCCCAGGTCGGCCGCCACTTCACGCACTTTGCCGACCATGCTCAAAAGCTGCGTGCTCTGTTCGTCAATGGTCTTTTCCGCGTCCAGCAGGCGGCTTTCGAGTTTGAGCGACTGATTGTAGCGATCCCAGAGCCAGATGTTGCATACCACCAGCAGGGTGGCGAGGATGAAACCGATGATGCCGAACCAGCCGCGCAGCCGCAGGTTGTGGCTGCCGCCCCGGCCCTCTTTGAAGATGACGATGTGGTATTTGCCGAGAAGCATCGGATGTGTGTACAGGGGGGAAGTTCCGTCTGTCAATCGACCCGGCGGCGGCGCTCCGGCTTGCCGTGATGCTTCGTCAGACTTCGTTTTTTGAGTCGGGGGCGGACGATAAGAGTCCTGCCCGCCGCCTCAAAAAACTCGCCTTCCTCGCCTGACGGCAAGCCGGAGCGCCGCCCGGTTCTATCGGATTCAACGGCAGTCGGAATGAAAAACATCGGCCGCATCACGGCGCGTCCGGCGTTGCCCGGCCGAGTTCCCAGCGCGTCAGCGCCCCTTCCACGCGGCTGCGCGTGCCGGGCTCGGCGGCATAGCGCTCTTCCAGAAAGGCGCCGAACTCGCTGCGGCGCGTTTTGCCGGCAGAGGGGCAGGGATTGCTCCAGATCGGCAAATTCCAGCGTTTGGCCGCCCGCACGATGTCTTTCTTGCTCACCAGCAGCATCGGCCGGATAAGCGTGAGTTTGCCGCCGAAAAAGGGCTCGCGCATTGAAAGCCCGCCCACCCGGCCGTTCTGGAAAATGTTCATGAAGAACGTGGCGGCCAGATCGTCGGCATTGTGGCCCAGAGCAAGGTGACTGAGGCGATATTCGGCACAGAGTTCGAAAAGGCGTTTGCGCCGCAGCCAGGCGCAGCGAAAACAGGCGGAGCGGCGGCGGTTTTCCTCGGAATGCGCGTGCGGGCCGTGATCCGTCGGCTCCACGTGCCCGGCAATGCCGTGCCGCGCCAGCCAGGGCAGGAGCGGGGCGTGATTGTGGGGATCGAAGCCGGGGTTGAGGTGCAGAGCCATGATCTCGAAACGAAAGGGCACAACGGCCTGCCGCAGTTGCAGCACCTTCAGCAGCACAAAGCTGTCCACCCCGCCCGAAACCGCCACGCCCACGCGCGCGCCGGGGCCTATCATCCGCGCCCGCTGCATGGCCTTGCCGGCCGCCTTTATGCAGACCAGGCCGCTGTAGCCCGTTTTTTCTCCACGCATTGTTTTGCTCCTTGACATAGTCGCTTCCCGCACCTATCTTATTTTGCTCTGCGGGAAAAGAGCCCTTTTTCCCGTTTTTTTGCCTGTTTTTTCCGGAGGAAACATGGCCCGCATTACCGTGGAAGACTGCCAGCAACGCGTGGACAACCGCTTTTTGCTGGTGCAGATGGCCATCAAGCGCGTGCGGCAGTACCGCGAAGGATATGAATCCCTCGTCGAGTCGCGCAACAAGGAAGTTGTGACCGCCCTGCGCGAAATCGCGGCGGGCAAAGTCATGCCCGACGATCTTACGTACTATCGCCCGCTGCCCGAAGGGGCCACCCTGGACGAAGACTAAGCCCCCCCCCCCGCACCATGAGCCAGCGCTGCTATTACGAAGTGCTTGAAGTCGCCCGCACAGCCGGGGAAGACGAAATCAAGCGCGCCTACCGCAAACTTGCCATGCAGTTCCACCCGGACCGCAATCCCGACGATCCGGAGGCCGAGCAGAAATTCAAAGAAGCCGCCGAAGCCTACGACGTGCTGCGCGATCCCGATCGCCGCGCCCGCTACGACCGCTTCGGCCACGCCGGCGTGAAGAACAACGGCGGCATGCCCGGCGGCTTCGGCAGCGCCGAAGATATTTTCGTTCATTTCAGCGACATTTTCGGGGATCTGTTCGGCTTCGCAAGCGCCGGACGCGGGCCGCGCCCCACGCCGGGCGCGGATTTGCGCTATAATCTGCAGATCAGTTTCGAGCAGGCCGCGCGCGGCGCGGAAATTCCCCTGAAAATTCCCCGCCGCACCGAATGCGAAGAATGCAAAGGCAGCGGAGCCGCGCCGGGCACCAAGCCCGAAACCTGCCGGCAGTGCGGCGGCAGCGGCCAGATGCGCCGCAATCAGGGATTTTTTCAGATCGCCGTGCCCTGTCCCGTCTGCCGGGGCGAAGGCACGGTCATCGCCACGCCGTGCCCGCGCTGCAAGGGCGAGGGCGCTCTGCCACAGATGCGCGAGATCACCGTGCGCGTGCCCGCCGGCGTGGACAGCGGCACCCGCCTGCGCCTGCGCGGCGAAGGCGAAAGCGGCGTTCACGGCGGCCCCCCGGGCGATCTTTATGTCGTCATCAGCGTGGAGGCCGACCACACCTTCCGCCGTCAGGGGCAGGATCTCGTCCACACCTGCCGCATCTCCTTCCCGCAGGCCGCTCTGGGCGTGCGCCTGGAAGTGCCCAGCCTCGACGGCCCCGTAACCCTCGCCATCCCCAAGGCCACGCAAAGCGGCACGGTGCTGCGCCTGCCCGGCAAGGGCATGCCCTATCTCGGCCAGTCGCGCCGGGGCGATCTGCTGGTGGAAGTGATTGTTGAAACGCCCACCCGCCTGAACGACCGCCAGAAGGAACTGCTTGAGGAGTTCGAGCGCATCGCGCAGGAAGGCGGGACCTTCGACAAGGTTAAAAAGGCCGCCAAGAAAATCTTTAAAAAATAACCCGACGCGGGAATACGAAATTTTCAGCCTGTGGAACATCACGTTCCACAGGCTGTTTTTTTCAATACACGGGTTTTCGGGCGTTCAAAGCCAGCATCCCCTTGATCAGCCTGTACGCGTACCATATTCCCAGCACCACGATCAGCGGGTAGGCGAAAATCACCCCCACCACCGTGATCATCAGCAGCATGAACACGAAACCGAGCAGGACGCAGCCGGCCAGGGCCCGCCAAAAGGTGTCGATCTGCCACTGCATGTGGCTGGACATGAGCAGGTTCTGGTCGTGCCGCTTGATGTAGTTGATGATCAGCCCCACCACGCAGCTTACGCCCCCGGTGAAAAAGGCGCAGAAATGCAGCGCGTAGGCCAGCCAGATCACGCCGCTTTCGTTCGGCGGGACGGAATACGGCCCCGGTTGCTGTTGCGGGGCCGGAGCGCAGGGGTGGGGCTGAAAATCGCTCATGTTACAACGAAGTCGCGGCCGGAGCGGGTTGGGCCGGGGCCTTAGGGGCGGGCGGCGCGGGCGGGGCCTTGGCGTATTTCACGGCCAGATCCTCCTGCGGCGTCAGCCCCACGATCTTCCATTCCCCGTTTATTTTGGCCATGGCCAGCCAGGTGGCCACGTTGCCGGGCACGGTCACGTGGGCCACGGCGGTGTTCGCGTCCAACTCCTTGATTCTTGCGGCGCGCAGGGCGGCCGGCACCCAGGGACAGGCGGTGGAAGCGGCCTCGGAGCACTGGTTCACCAGTTCGCCGGTGGGCACGCGCTTGCGGAAATCGCCCGTAATCTGTTCTTCCACCGAGGTCACGCTGTTGACCATGTCGCCCACGCCCATGCCGAAAAGCTTGCCGG
>JAVBNZ010000046.1:0-18910 GCA_031551145.1 Desulfovibrionaceae bacterium
GTGCCGTCCAACTCACGCAGCAGCTCGCAGACGCGGATGGGATACCCTTGCGTTGCAACATCGCGCCCATAGGGCGAGGTCTGTGTAATTTGTTTGGGCAGGGAGGTCGGTGCCATCTGGCCGCCGGTCATGCCGTAAATGCCGTTGTTGACGAAGATGGTCGTGATGTTCTCGCCCCTGGCCGCGGCGTGGATGATTTCCGCCGTGCCGATGGCGGCGAGGTCACCGTCGCCCTGGTAGGTCAGGACGAACTTGTCCGGACAAACCCGCTTGACCCCGGTGGCCACCGCCGGCGCGCGGCCGTGGGGCCCCTTGATGACGTCCACGTCGAGAAAGCGGTTGATGGGTGCGCTGCATCCCACCGGGCCGGAAATAATGGTTTTGTTCTGCAGATCCAGTTCGTCGATCAACTCCGCCGCCAGCCTGTGGATAATACCGTGGCTGCAGCCGGGGCAGAAGGTGAACGGCGTTTTCGTCATGGACTTCGGCCGGGTGAATGCGGGCTTCATGACCGTTGCTCTCCCTTGTCTTGCAGCATGCCGCGCGCGGCGGCCAGAATTTCGTCCGGGGTATGCACCATCGCGCCCATTCTGCCGTAATGGGCCACCCGCGCCGCCCCGTTCACGGCGCGCTCCACGTCCTCGACCATCTGGCCGGCGCTGAGCTCGACGGACAAAAAGCGGCCGGCCGTCCCGGCCAGCTCGCGCAGACGCGCGGCGGGGAAAGGCCAGAGCGTCACCGGCCGCAGCAGGCCGATTTTGAGGCCCGCTTCCCGCGCCTTTTCCACGACGTTTTCGCAGATGCGCGCACTGATGCCGTAAGCCACGAGGATCAGATCCGCATCCCCGGTATGGCTTTCTTCCCAGCATGTTTCCGTTTCGGCGATGCGCCGGTATTTTTCCTGAAGGCGGATGTTGTGCGGCTCAAGCTGTTCCGGGGCCATGTACGCGGAATGGATCAGGTTGCTGCCCCGGCCGTTTTCGCCGCGCCGGCCGTTGGTGGCCCAAGGCTTGTCGGGCGTGTATTCCCGCGCGGGGGGCAGTTCCACGGGCTCCATCATCTGCGCGATAATGCCGTCGCCCAACAGCAGAACCGGGTTGCGGTATTTGTCCGCCAGTTCAAAGGCCAGGACGGTCAAATCGGCGTATTCCTGCACGGAATACGGGGCCAGCACGATGACGTTGTAATCGCCGTTGCCCCCGCCCTTGACCGACTGGAAATAATCGGCCTGCGCGCCCTGAATGCTGCCGATGCCGGGGCCGCCGCGCGCGATGTTGATGATGACCGCCGGCAGTTCGGAACCGGCCAGATAGGAGATGCCTTCCTGCTTCAAGGCGATGCCGGGACTGGAGGAAGAGGTCATGGCCCTGGCCCCGGCGCCGGAAGCGCCGAACACCATGTTGACGGCCGCCACCTCGCTTTCGGCCTGAATGAAACAGCCGCCGAGCGCCGGCATTTTACGGGCCATGTACTCGTTGATCTCGGTCTGAGGCGTGATGGGATAGCTGAAATAACAGCGGCAGCCGGCCCGAAGCGCGGCTTCGGAAACGGCGTCGTTGCCTTTCATGATGACTTTTTCCGCCATAAATGCTCCCACAGGGGTTGCGCGGCGGGGCCAATGCCCTGCGCCGCCGGGAATTTTCACTCTATCTGTACACTTCGATGACGATATCCGGGCAGTTGACGGCGCAGACCGCGCAGCCCGTGCATGCTTCCTCATCCGTACAGCAGACGGGGTGATACCCGTTTTTGTTGATGGTTTTCTCAACAGCCAGAATTTTTTTCGGGCAGGCGGCAATGCAGAGCCGGCAGCTCTTGCAGTTTTCGCGTTCGATGATCAGTCTCGCCATAAACCCCCTCCTTGGAGGACATGGGCATACATAATATGATAATTCGTAATACGTATGATGATTATACGCTGCTTTTTGTTCCGGGGCAAGACCTTTCCGGCAAATATGGACAAGTTTTTTCGTATGAAATTTTGGAATATTATGTAAAAGGCAGCGCTGTTATACGCAAGAGGCTCTCGGATACGGCCGTGGATTGCCTCCACGCTTCGCAGAAACAGGCACATATGCATGCCGAACGCATAGGGCTGCTGAACGCTTTGGCCGCCGCAGGGCAATGGGTATCAATCTATTATGGATGGCGGCCGAATTTGCCGGATGAGGGAGACAACCACCTCATAGAGCTTGCCGTGGCGGGCAACGCGCAGGCCGTCGTCACGCACAACATCAAAGATTCGCGGCGCGGGCAACTCATCTGGCCCAATCTGCGCATCCTGACGCCCGCCGCCTGTTTGGAGCAACTACCATGAATACCTTGACGCTCAGACTTCCGGAAGACCTGGCGAACAGATTGAAGATCGTCGCGGAAGCACGCGGCGTAAGCGTAAACAAGCTGCTTACGGAAATCAGCGTGCAGGCTCTTGCCGCCTACGATACGGAAATACGCTTCAAGGCTTCGGCCAAGGCGGCGGATATTCCTGCGGCCCTCTCCCTGCTTGATCGACTTGACCGGCAGGCGCAGCACGGCTGATTCCCCATCTCCCCGGCGCATGCGCGTTCGACGAAGAGGCCCTCAGAGCACTCTGCCCAAGGGATCGGAAAAGACGGTAAGGCGGTTTTCCGCCGGGCGGCAAAAACCCACCAGGGCGACGCCGGCCTTGGGGGCGTCGCGCAAGGCGGCCCGTGTGACGGCGGCCCGGCTGACCATGAAGGAGATGCCCAGCCGCAGCGCCTTGGCGTACAGGCTTGCGGTGAGGCGGGCCGTCGTAAACAGCGCGTGCCCGCCGGGATCGAGCCCGCTCAGGGCCGCGTGCCCGGCCAGGCGATCCAGGCAGTTGTGACGGCCGATATCTTCAACAAGCAGAGCCTGCCCGCCCGAACCCGACGGGGCCGGAGCGTCGTCCGGCCCAAGGCGCACCAGGGCGGCCCGGTGCGAGCATCCTGTGCCCGCCCAAAGCCCGGGAGCATCCAGAAAAACGCGCATATGCTCAAGCAGGGCCTCCGCCCGCGCCGAACCGGGATCCGCGCGCACGGCGCGGGCTTGGCGCGGTCCGGTGAAGCGCACCCGCACCACGGGCTCGTCCGTCCCGTTGCGGCCTTCTTCAAACACAATATGTTCCGGCGCGGGAAAGGGCGCGGGCCCCCGTGCGGGAAAGGGCGCGGGCAGATCCCATTCCAGCAGCACGTTGCCCAGGGCCAGCTCTTTCAATTCCTGCGGTCTGGACCAGAGCAGACGCTTTTCTCCCTCGTGCTCGACGGCGAAACGTATCTCATGGGCGACCGCGTCTTCTGCCGCGCGCCACGCGCCGCCGTGCCATTGCCGGATGCGCGCCGGTTCGCATGCGTCCGCGCCGTGCATCAGAAGCCCCACAGCGAAGAGGTGGGACGCTGAAAGCCTTCTTCGGCCGCCAGCATGTCCAGCGGCAGCGAAAGCAGATCGGCCGACGCGGGAACGAAATCGGCAACGCCTTTATGGCGGGAATCCGCCAGTTTGATATAGCTTTTGCAGGAGCGGCAGATATGCGCCTGGTATCCCGGCTCGGTATCCGCGGTGAAAAAGGCCAGCTGGTCCGGATTTTCCTCAAAGCAGAACGGACACTGCAGACGCTTGGCGCGGTAGGTGAACAGGCAGAAGGAACAGACATGCCGCCGCGCGCCCTCGGCTCCGTGCAGTTCGCCGATGGCCGGCAGAGATCCGCAGTGCGGGCAGTGCCCGTATGTCCAGATGGAGGCCGGATTATGTCCGCCGCCGCCGGCGATGCGCCGTGTGACGGCATGCGCGAAGGGGGTCAGGGAGTTTTGCGCCAGAAAGCGCGGCAAGGCCGGAGCCTGCGCAAAGGCCCGCCCTTCGCGGGCGAACCATGCGTCATCCCCGTTCAGATACGCGCGGAACAGCGCCCCGGCGCTGATGCGGCCCTTTGACTTCAGCGCGCCGAAACGTTGCGAAGCCTCCCTGAACTCCCCGCCCAAGCGGCTGAGAGCGCCCTGAAGAGAGCGCAGCAGGGCGTGCGCCCGCGGCACGTCAATGGGAAAATTCTTGCGCGCAAGCAGCGGAGCACCCCGGCGATGCTCTTCGTCCGGGGCGAGGCGCGGCAGAGGAAGGGAAGATGCATCGGCTTCAAAAGCGGCCAAGGCGCGGCTTTGGGCGGAATGCACGCGTTTTGCCAGTGTCACGAGTTCCGGCGGCAGCCGGGAAATGTGATCCGGGGCTTTGGATGCGGCGTCCGAGGCGGCGAACTGGGGGCTTTTCATTTATTTTCCTATACTTTGCATTGGATTGCGCGCTGTTAACAGCGTTATTTTATACAATATAACTGAGAAAAAAGAAAAAGTATATAAAAATAATTATCATTGACTACATAAAACATATAGGCCATATTGCACACTGCTATACCCGCATTGGAGCGCAGTATGCTCTGATGATTCTTTCTCCTCACCCCGAGCCTGAATTTTTCAGGAGGCATCTTATGATCATATCCAGACGAAGTGCGCTCAAGGCCGGCGCGGGCGCCGTGCTGGCCTCCGCCTTTTCCGGCCTGCCTTTCAACCTGGGCGTCGTCACCGCCGGGGCGGAGCCGGCGCGCCTGAAATGGACGAGGCAAACCCCCTCAATATGCTGTTATTGCGCCGTGGGCTGCGGCATTATGGTCAACTCCGGCGACAAGGCGGCGGGCAACGGCACCGACCGGGTCATCAACCTTGAAGGCGACCCGGATCACCCGATCAATGAAGGTTCTCTCTGCGCCAAGGGCGCGGGATTCTGGCAGATTGTCGAAAACCAGGCCAGGCCGGGCAAACCCATGTACCGCGCCCCCAAGGCCAAAGAATGGAAAGAAGTGGAATGGGACTGGGCCATGGATCGCATAGCGTCCAACATCAAGACCGCCCGCGACGCCACTTTTACCGAGAAAAACGCCAAGGGCGAAAAAGTCAACCGCACCCTGGGCATCGCCTCCTTCGGCACATCCTCCATGGACAACGAGGAGTCCTGGGCCATACAGGCGCTGATGCGCGCCCTCGGCCTCATCTACATAGAGCATCAGGCACGCCTCTGACACAGCTCCACCGTACCGGCTCTGGCAGAGTCGTTCGGACGCGGCGCGATGACCAACCACTGGCAGGACATCGCCAACAGTGACTGCATATTGATCATGGGCTCCAACCCCGCCGAGAACCATCCCATTTCCTTCAGATGGGTAATGAAGGCGGTGGAACGCGGCGCCACGCTCATCCACGTGGATCCCCGCTTTACCCGCACCTCGGCCAAGGCGCATTTCCATGTGCCCTTGCGTTCGGGAACCGATATCGCCTTTCTGGGCGGCATGATCAAATATATTCTCGACAACAGGCTGTATTTCGCCGAATACCTGGAAAACTACACCAACGCCTCCATGATCGTGGGGAGCAAATACGGCTTTAAAGACGGCCTTTTCTCCGGCTACGACCCGAAAACGCAAAGTTACGACAAAAGCCTCTGGGCCTTCGAGTTCGATGAAAACGGCGTGCCCAAACGCGACCCGGGCTTTGCGAACCCGCGTTGCGTGCTGAATCTGCTCAAGGCGCATTACGCGCGCTATACACTCAAGGCCGCGGCCGCGGCCGCCGGCTGCTCCGAGGCCGATATCGAAAGAGTGTACAATGCCTTTGCCGCCACCGGCAAGCCGGACAAGGCCGGCACCGTCATGTACGCTCTGGGCTGGACGCAGCACACCGTGGGCGTGCAGAACATCCGAACCATGGCCATCATCCAGCTCCTGCTCGGCAACGTGGGCGTGGCCGGCGGCGGGGTGAACGCGCTGCGCGGCGAATCCAACGTGCAGGGCGCCACGGACCAGGGCGTGCTCACGGAAAGCTGGCCCGGCTATCTGCCCGTGCCGCACAGCGACATGGTCGATCTGGCCGCCTACAACAAGGCCACGCCGGTTTCCAAAGATCCCATGAGCGTCAACTGGTGGCAGAACCGTCCCAAATACGTGGCCGGATTTTTGAAATCCCTGTATCCGGATCTCACGCCCGAAGAAGCCTACGAGCTTATGCCGAAGGTGGACGGCGACAGGAAGATGACGGACTATTTCTGGCTGGCGGTCTTTGACCGCATGCTGGCGGGCGACATCAAAGGGCTGTTCGCCTGGGGCCAGAATCCGGCCTGCGGCGGCGCCAACGCCGGCAAAAACCGCAAGGCGCTTGCGAAACTCAAGTGGATGGTGAGCGTCAACCTTTTTGACAACGAAACAGCCTCGTTCTGGCGCGGCCCCGGCGTAAAGCCCGAAAGCGTGGATACCGAGGTGTTTCTGCTGCCCTGCGCCACAGACGTAGAAAAAGAGGGCTCCATCACCAATTCGGGCCGCTGGATCCAGTGGCGTTCCCATGCCGCGCCCGCGCGCGACGGCGTGTGGACGGACGGGGAGATGCTGCTGGCCATAGGCGAGCGACTGAGAACCATGTATGCGGAAAAGGGAGGAGCCTTCCCCGCTCCGCTCAAGCACTTCGGCTTCGATCTCTGGAAGGAGGGCAAGGAATTCTCGCCGGTGAAGGTGGCCAAGCTCCTCAACGGCATCTTCCTGCGCGACGCAACCGTTGACGGTACGGCCTACAAAGCCGGGCAGCAGGTGCCGGGCTTCGCCCAACTCCAGGCCGACGGCTCGACCGCCTGCGGCAACTGGCTGCACGGCGGCTCGTGGACGGAAGCCGGCAACATGATGGCCAGGCGCGATCCCAAACGCACTCCCGAACAGGAGCGCATCGGTCTTTCCCCCAACTGGAGTTTCGCCTGGCCGGCCAACCGCCGCATTCTGTACAACAGGGCCTCGGTGAACAAGGAGGGCAAACCCTGGAACCCGGACAAGTCCGTCATCGTCTGGAAAGACGGCGCCTGGACGGGCGATGTGGTTGACGGCGGCGGCAACCCCGGTTCCCGGCATCCCTTCATCATGCAGGTGCACGGGCTGGGCGCTTTATACGGCCCCGGCCTGCTGGACGGGCCCTTCCCCGAGTATTACGAGCCGGTGGAGTCGCCGTTCAAAAAACACGGTTTCTCAAATCAGCGCATCAATCCCACAGCCTTTATCGCCAAGGACGAAAAGTATGTGGTGGAAGACCCGCGCTTCCCCTACGTATGCACCACCTACCGCTGCACCGAACACTGGCAGACGGGCACCATGACGCGGCAAAGCTCGTGGCTGCTTGAAACCGAACCGCAGGTGTATACGGAAATCGATCCGGAACTGGCAAAAGCCAAGGGCGTGAAAAACGGGGACATGGTGCGCATCTCCAGCCCGCGCGGCGCCATGAGCGCCGTGGTCATGGTGACCGAGCGCATCCGGCCCTTCATGAGCAACGGCAGGAAGGTGCACATGGTGGGGCTGTCCTGGCAGTACGGCTGGCTCACTCCCAAGGACGGGGGCGATTCCGCCAACCTGCTGTCCATAGCGGTGGGCGACCCCAACGTGGGCATACCCGAAACCAAGGCCTTTATGGTCAATCTGGAAAAGGCATAGGAGGCCGGCATGGGAATGGCGTTCTTTATTGACCTGACCTTGTGCACGGCCTGCCGCGGCTGTCAGGTCGCCTGCAAGCAGTGGAAAAAGCTCCCGGGTGAAGAAACCCGCAATACCGGCTCGCACACCAACCCGCCGGACCTGAGCTACATCACCCTCAAAACCGTCCATTTCATAGAAAAAGGCGAAAAAGACGAATTGCGCTGGCTCTTCTTCCCCGAGCAGTGCAGGCATTGTTTCGATCCCGCCTGCAAGGCTTCGGCTGATCTGGAGAAAGAAGGGGCCATCCTGCAGGATCCGGTCACCGGGGCCGTCACCTATACGGAACTGACCCGCGAGGTGGACGGCGAGGCGGCCCGCGCGGCCTGCCCCTACGACATCCCGCGCATGGATCCGGCCACGAAGCAGCTCTCCAAGTGCGACATGTGCCCGGACCGCATCGCGGACGGGCTGCTGCCGGCCTGCGTGCTGACCTGCAACTCGGGCTGCATGAGCTTCGGCGATGAAAAAGAGATGCACGACAAGGCGGTGAAAAGCCTGGAAACGGCGAAAAAACGCTGGCCGGACGCCGTGTTGGGCGATCTCGGCGATGTACGCGCCATCTATCTGTTTCAGGAAGATCCGCGCGTGTATCACAAAAGCGCGATTGCCGACGCGGGCCCGCGGGAACCGCTCACGCGGCGCAGGCTGCTGGCCGGCTTTGTTCCGTGGCGTAAGGGGTAAGAGCGTTTTTGCGAACGCATTCGCTTGACATTGTACGAACAATGGACAACGCCGGGTTGCGCATGCAGCCCGGCGTTTCCGGCGCCGCGCCGCTTTCACGGCCGACGGGCATCCATTTCACAGAAATTTGTGCGGGACAGTCTTATTCCCTCGCCATCAAAAACACGGCCGCGATAATGCAGGCCCCGCCGACAAAGGCTGTGGGAGGGAACACTTCGCCCCACCAAACCCAGGCCACCAGCGCCGCGAAAAGCGGGTCCACGTTCGCCGCCACCGCGGCCTTTGTGGCCGGAAGAATCTGCAATGCCAGAGAATAACTGAGATACGCCAGATAGGTGCTGAAAAATCCCACAGCCAACATGGCCAGCCAACCGATGGGGCTGATGCCGCCGAAGGAGGCAAAGGGGAAAAGAACCAGCGCGGCCCCCAAAAAGCCGTAACAATAAATGCTGATGCCCGAATAGCGCTGCAAAAAGCACTTGGCCACGATGTATTGCACGGAATAGGCCAGGCCCGCCAGCAGGCCGAAAAGGATGCCCACGGTCTCCAACGAGGTGCCCGCCTGCCCTTCCAGGCTGATCAGGCCCACCCCGGCAAAGGCCACGGCAATCGCGATCTTCTTCACCGTGGTAAGGCGCTCCTTGAACAGAAAGTACGACATCACGGCAACGGACGCCGGCGCTGTATAGAGCAGCAGCGTCGCCATGCCCGCACCCGCATGCCGCACGGACTGCATAAAGGCGAAATTGAGGGCGGATATGCACAACGCGCCGAAAAGCACGAGTTTGCCCATATCGGCTTTGGCGATGCGGTATTCGCCCGTGCGCAGGGCATGCAGCCAGTAAAAAATCGCAGCGAAGCCCGCGCGCCAGAATCCGGTTTCGGCCGGCGTGGCCCCGTGAGCGTAAGCGAGTTTGGCTATGGGGCCGCTGACGGACCACAGCAACGCGGTGATCACGACCAGCAGGTACCCGTGCAGGGCGGTGGAGGGAAAAACGGGATGAGCGAGTGAATTGGCGTTCATGATGTTTTTTCCGTTATACGCACTTGTTCAGAACCCTCAGCAGGGAGTCCCGAGCATCCGTATAGTGCTTGCGGATTTCTTCCTCCGCGCGCTGCCCGTCGTGGGAACGCAGAGCGGCGATGATGTCCATGTGCCGATCGAAAGAATGATCCGCGTTGTCTTTGTCGTAAAAAAAGACCAACGAAATCCGCCTGGTCTGTTGGCGCAGCAGCGAGACAAAGTTTATCAGGCGCTCGTTGTCGCTGCATTCCGCCATGGCCTGATGAAACTTCCGGTTTTTCGCGAACATTTCCTCAGGGTTGTCGCGGGAAGCGTCTATATCGCGAACCATGTCCTCCAGCGCGTCTATCCGCGCCTCCGACAGCAGGGGCGCGGCCACGCGCAGGGCCAGGCCTTCCAGCACGCCCAGCAGATCGTAGATCTGCGCCGCGTCTTTTTGAGAAATTTCGCTTACCGATACGCCGACATAGGGAGTGCTGACGGCAAAACCCTCCTGCACCAGAATCTGCAATATCTCCCGCACCCTGTTCCGCTTCAGTGAAAATTCCGCGCACAGGGCGGCTTCCACCAGCTTGGAACCCGGGGGGTATTTGCCCGCGATAATGCCGCGTTTGATCGCCTTGAGCGCGTCGTCGCGCTGCTCGATCGCGGAAAGCTTCGTCTCGGTGTTTTTTGAGGAGTTCATGCTGTTTCATTCTCCGTGAGTGCGGAAAAATCGCCGTGGACGCGGCTTCCCGCGCATATTCCGCGGGAAGCCGCGCGTCCCGATCGGGTTACTTTACCATGCCGCGCTCTTTATAATAGCGCAGCGCGCCGGGATGCACAGGAATGGTGTTGCCGTCGAGGGCCTTTTTCAGATCAGCCTCGGCAAACTGGTTCATGTCGCCCTTGATCTTGCCCAGATTGTCGTAAAAGGACTTGACGATGAGGTAGGCGGCATCGTCGGAAAGCGCATCCGAAGCCACCAGCACGGTGTCCGTGGCAAAGGTAGGAAAGCCGCCCTTGATGCCGGGATAGGTCACTTCCGGCATGGGCACGACGCGCACGCCGGAATATTTGTCGGACACGGCCTTGAGCAGCGCCGGATCAACGTGCAGCAGCTCCACTTCCTTTGTCATGGCGATTTCGCTGAAGCGCGGGTGCGTGGCCGGGTTTCCGCCCATCATCAACGCGTCCAGGGTGCCGTCGCCCATCATCTGCGCGGCGGGCCCCGTGTTGACGAAGTTGACCACCCCGCCCTTTTTCTGCACGTCCTCCACGGTCATTCCCTTGGCTTCCAGGAGCATGTTGAGCAGCAGGTGCGTCACAAGGTTGGCCTGGCCGGGCGCGAACTTCTTGGTCAGCATGTCGTCGAAGGTTTTGATGTTGCTCGACTTCAGCGTTATGATCTGAAGATAGGCAGGCACGATCTTCATAAGATGGCGCAGGTTTTTTGCCGGCTTGCCGTACGGAGCCTTGCCTTCATACGCCAGGCCCACCAGAAAATCCACCGTAATGGCCAGATTGATTCTCCCCTCGGCCAGACGGTTCAGGTTCATCACCGATCCGCCGGGCTGCACCTGCACGACAAGACCGGGGCTGTTCGCCTCCACTTCTTTCAGAATGCGGCTTCCCATGCCGTACCATGATCCGCCCTGCGCGGAGGTGGCGATGGAAAGGGCTTTTTCCGGCATTGCCGCATGCGCCGAAATACTCAATACAAATACTGCAAGAACAGCAGACAGGCATAACAATACTCTTTTCATGACATGCTCCTTGAATATATGTATGTTGCATGTTACAATTTTTTTCCGCCGATGCGAAAAACGGCATATGCGAAGCAGAATCCGCAGCATAACAGATACAATACGAATGTATTGAAGTTCATGTATTGCATGTTGAACGCATCCATGACGAAAAGGCTGCCGAAAAACAGGACAATCAAAAACCAGAGCATTGCGTTCTGCGACGTTTTCATTACGCTGCCTCCCCGACAATCTTTCGTTCCCGCCATAGAAGCCCGCCGTAAAAAGCCGCGACAACGCCGATTCCCGCAAGTTGCAACGGCAGAATGTGGGTGATGATCGCAAAAGACGACGCGCCGATGAGAAGGCGAGGCAGCCACGCAAGGCGGCGCACCAGCCAGCCTTCCACGGCGGAGGCGAGCGCGATCACACCGACCATGGACGCGCCTGTGGCGAACAGGATGTCCGGCAGGTCGCCTTTGCACAGCAACTCGGGCGAATACACGAACATAAAGGGAATGGCGTAGGCCGCGAGCCCGATGCGGAAGGTTTCGAACCCCGTCCGCATCGGCGGCGTTTTTGCTATGGCCGCCGCCGCAAAGGCCGAAAGCGCGACCGGCGGGGTGATATAGGAATGCACTCCGAAATGGAAGGCGAAAAAGTGGGCGGAAAGCGGCTCCACCCCCAGCGCCACCAGGGCCGGGATCACCAGGGAAGCCATGAGAATGTAAACGGCTATAACCGTCAACCCCATGCCCAGCAGCAGGCAGATGCCCATGGCCAGAACCAGGGCGACAAAGGTGCTGCTTTGCGCAAGCTCGATGACCGTGTTGGAAAAACGCACCGCCAGCCCCGAATAGAACACGGAGCCGATGATGATGCCGGCGGCCGCCGAAGGTATGGCGACCGTCACCATCATGTGCGCGGCGTCTTCGAAAATCTTCAGAAAGCCCGCGGCGTTCAGGCGGGTTTTGGGGTCGATGAAGCTGAGCGCGAACATGAGCGTGATGGACACTATGGTGGCCATAACCGCGCTGTAGCCCAGCATCATGGCCACAACCAGCAGAATGAGGGGAATGAAGAGATAGCCCCGCGTGCGCAGAATTTGCAGGGCGTTCGGCCGGTTTTCATCCGCATCGACGCGGACGTCCAACTTGCAGGAGCGGAAATGCACCATCGAGTATACCGCCGTAAAATACAGCAGTGCCGGAATGGCGGCGGCCTTGACGATTTCCCAATAGCTCATGCCCAGAAACTCGGCCATGACAAAGGCCACGGCCCCCATCACCGGCGGCGTGAACACTCCCCCCGTGGACGCGCAGGCCTCCACCGCGCCGGCGAAGACCGCCGGGTAGCCCAGGCGCTTCATCAGGGGAATGGTCATGGAGCCCGTGGTGACGACGTTGGAGACCGCGCTGCCGGAAATGGAGGCCATAAAGGCGCTTGAAAGCACGGCTGTTTTGGCGGGACCGCCGATCTGCCGCCAGGTGAGAGCGTACGCCAAATCCTGAAACAGCTCGCCCACACCCAGGCGCATGATGAAAGCCCCGAACAGGATGAACATGACCACATAGGTGGCTGAAACAGCTATGGGCGTGGAATAGATGCCGTTTTCCTCCATGAACAGATCGGTGACGATAAAACGCCAGTCGATGTTCGGGCCGAAGAAAATGCCGACCATGTATTCGCCGAAAACGCACTGCGCGAGAAAAAACGCGAGCAGAAGCGTGAGCACCCAGCCGAGCGTGCGTTGCGTGGCTTCGATGACCAAAAAGAACATGCACAGCGACACAATAATGTCCCGCGTTTCCTCCAGGCCGCGCCGCGACATGAATCCGTTGAAATCATAAAGAATATACGCCTGTATGCCTATGACCATAAGAAAACAGCACAGGTCGTATGCAAACCAGGCGTTGATCGGGTCTTTCCACGAACTTCTTCCCCTGGGTTTCAGGAAAAAGCACAGGGCCATGAGCATGGAAAGATGCAGCGTGTTCTGCAGATAGCTGGCAGGCTGCCCGAAAAAGGACGTGTAGAGATGATAAAAGGCAAAGGCCAGAGCCACGGCGCTGAGCACCACGGCGGTTACGGCGGGCAGGAAGCGTCTGTCTTCCTGTAAAAGATATTCGATGCAGGACGCGGATTGTGCGTCGACGCCGGCATGGGCCGGAAGCGAAACTTCGGGAACAGGGTCGTCCGCGCAGGCTGCTGAAGGGAATTCGGCACTCATTGTTGCATCCTCGCTGCCTGCGGGGGCGGACAGGCCGCCCCCGCGGATTGACGGCAAACCCGCCGGGCGGGTTTGATAACGGCACTCCCGCGCGGACGCCCGACGACGGAAACGATCCCGCCCGCGCCCGCGCGGCGGGCCGTCATACCGCTGCCTGAAGACGGTGGGCCGCCATCATGTCGTAGGCCGGCTTGTGGTACTCGTACACCATCTGAAGCAGCGGGAGATCGTGATAAATGGTCTCCACCAGACGCTCGTCGTAGAGGAAGGCTTCCATTTGCTTCTGAATGCCGGAACTGCCGGCCACGTCCCGGTAGCAGACTTCCCAGTGGCTGTATTCGCTGCGCCATTCGGGCTTCCAGCGGAGCGCTTCCGGCTTGTGCGGCACGCCCACGGCCTTGCTCCAGGCCTTCATGATGCCTTCGGGGTTTTCTTCGAAATCTTCGCCGTCAACGACCAGCGGGGTTTTCCCATTGTCGAGGAAGTGGAGGCTCAACTCGCTGATGCGCTTGAACATGCGCCCCTGGTCATAGGTGCCCAGGTCTTCCAGGTTGCGCTGCTGCATGCCGCGCACCTTCCAGCTCGAAAGCAGAGCCCGGCGGGGATTGCGGATCTGGAACATATGTTTGCAACGCTTAAGCAGTTCCTCGTCTTCAAGAAAGCGCTCAATCGCGTGCAGGGGGGCTTCCTTCACGAAGACCGGCCCCTTCTCGGCCATGCCGAAGATTTTTTCCTTGATGGCCCCGTACTCCGTGGGCCAACCGTCGTAATCGCTCTCATGTCCGCAGGTTTTCTGATCTTTGCGGGCGTTCCAGTAAATGGGCAGAAAGGGTTCGAAAACCGTCTGAAAATCCCCGCGCTCCGAAATAACCCGCATGAACACGGTTGTCAGGGAACGTACCGTCATCCAGTTGAAAATGATAGGGTGCTGCATGCTTTCCTCCAGGTCGAAGAGAGTTGATGAAAATGAACTCGATGTGCGCGTGAGGAGAAAATACGCCGGCCGATTTCAAATTGTCAACAATTTTTTAAAAATTATTGACAATTTGAATTATTATGTCAACATACTATTTTATTTGTATTTATTTAAGGAGAAAGACGGGGAGATAATGGCAATCTGCTCCAAACACCGTTTTCACACGCAAAAACGCCGGGTACCATTCGTAACCCGGCGTTTTCATTGTTTGCAGCGAAGAAAAAGCTGAACTCTCAGGGGAGGATTACACCCGCAGCTCTCTAATGACTCCTACTCCGGCTTTTTCGCGGTCACCACGGCGGCCATGCTCGGCACGTCCACAGCGTGGGTTACCTCGATAAAGCCCGCCGCTTCCAGATCTTCTTTTATTTCTCCGTAGGTATAGACCATGCCGTTTTGCGTGGCGACAAACATGGTGACGCCGAAAATCGCTCCGTCTACCGGGCTCGTCCGGTCTTCGCTCATCACAAAGTCGCGCACGGCCACCGTGCCGCCGGGGTTCAGCGCCTCCAGCGTCTTGGCGTAGAGCATGCGGCTCTCCGCCCTGTCCATCTGGTGGATGATGGCGCTTATCCAGGCGAAATCAAAGCCGGGCGGCAGGGGGTCCGCCATAAAATCCCCTTCCAGCAGGGCGACCCGTTTTTCCATATCCGTACCCGCGAAACGTTTTTCGGCCTGCGCGATGCCCACCGGCAGATCGAATACGGCGGCCGAACTTCCCGGCAATTTTTTGAGAAAGGCTTCCGTATACGTGCCCGACCCGCCGCCGATGTCCAGAATGCGCGCGTCTGACTTTGCAGAAGGCAGCACGCCCGCCCCGAACAACGAGGCCATAATGCCCTCCACGAGCGTGAGCGCGATGGAGTTCATGCCCATGATGAAGGAGATTCTGTCCTGCTCCGCGCCGAGAATGCCGGGCACCCGTTCCTGAGGCTTGCCGTCCTTCACCGACCAGGTGAGACGGGCCCAGGAACGCTGCCCGCAGGCCATGTGCCGCATCATGGGGATATAGGAAGCGGGACTGCGGCTGTCCAGATATTCCATATACTCTTTCGCCACCGAATAGCGGGCCTCGCCCTGCCCGCCCGGCCCGCCTGATTTGACGAGATAGCCCATGCCGGCAAGAGCATTGAGCAGCACCTCGGTTCCCCGCCGGTCGCAGGCGCACTGCTCCGCGATTGCGGCCGCGCCGAGGCTGTTGCCGTTGCGCAGGATGACGGTGCCGAAGTCGAGTTCCGCCAGAACGGCGAGTATGCTTGATTGCATGTAGCCGGACATTTCGCGCCGGAGTTTCTCAAAAGGCGTCATGGTCATAACGGCATTCCTCCCAAAAGCGGATTGACTTTGAAACGCTTACTCCGGCGTAGCCGGCGGAAATACATTCAGCATGCCCGCGTGGCGGCCGCCGCTTTGCGCCGGCAGAACATTCAAACATTTTCAATGGAAAATGTTCCGGACATGCCGTGTCGCGGACTTCCCCACAGCAACTACCCGACCGGCGGCATGACGTCAAAGAGAGGAGAAAAAACATGCACTGACGATTTTCATTTCCTGTTGACAGCTTGATTCCATAATGTAGTATGTAAGAGCGGATAAATGTACTATGAGTAACTATCAAGTTGTTTAAACGGAGATAGCTATGAACCTGCAAGCGAAAATTCTTCTCCCGATTATGATGCTTGTTGTGGTGCTGTGCGGCGTAAGCGGCTATATGTCTTACCGGACCGCGGCGCACGAGTTGCAGGCCGCGCTGGTCGACAATCTGCGCGGCGAGGCGGAAGCCCTGTCCAGGGCCGCCGGCGTTCTCGCCCGAAGCGCCCATGTCGACGTGGAGCGCATCGTGCTGCGTGACGATGTGCGGGCCTTTTACAGCGGAGGATTCGGCAGGGAAACCACGGCACGTTTCAGCGGCGTGCTCAAAGATCTGGAAAAAAGCTACCCCGCCTTTGACCGTATCACCCTGTTGAACGACAAGGGCATTGTCGTCGCGTCCTCCGACCTCAGCACGGTCGGGCAAAGTTTTGCCGACCGCGACTATTTCCGGAGCGCCGTCACGGGCCGGACCATTCTGGCCCCACCCGTGAAAAGCCGCGTGACGGGAAAAGGCGTCATGGTGGTCGCCGCCCCCGTCAAATCGGACAACGACACAATCGTCGGGGTGGTCTACTGCCCCATCAGCCTTGACTATATATATACCATGTCGGTTAAGCCGGTCTCGGTCGGCCAAAGGGGATTCGCGTACATTCTCGGTTCCAACGGCCTGGCGGCGGCGCATAAAAATCCGGAAGTGCTTTTCAACCCCGCCGCCGCAAACGTGGAACACTACAAAGCAATGGCCGCAAGTCCCGCCGACGGGGTGAGGCGCTTCGCCAATGCCGACGGCATTCACACATTCGCATACCATGCCAAGGACGCCTTTTCCGGGTTCACCGCCGTCGCTCAGGCGGAATACGACGACGTATTTTCCGGCCTGACGGTCATGCGCAACAGTTCCGTCGCCATCGCGGTCGCGGGCATAGTTTTGTCCGCCGTTGTCATCCTGCTCATCCTGCGGCCCGTGCTGCGGGACGTCAACGCCGGCATGGTCTTTGCCGGAAAGGTGGCGAACGGAGATCTTTCCGCCGAGCTTGACGTGCGCCGCAAGGACGAACTCGGCAAACTGATCGAGGCGCTGCGCGCCGTTCCCGTATCTTTGAAGCAGGTGGTGGCGGAGTATCAGACCCTGGAAGCGAGCATCGAAAGCGGCCGGCTGGATGCCGAGGGCGACCATACGCGCTTTTCCGGCGAATTCGCCGCTCTGATCAAGGGCACCAACTCCATTCTGCGGCGTTTCCGCATGATCGTGGACGCCATTCCCTCGCCCGTGCTCATGCTGGATAAGCACCTGAAAATCCGCTACATGAACACCATGGCCGTAAAGTTGGCGGGCGCGGACTATCGTGACAAAACCTGCGCGGAGGTCTTCAAGCCCGAAGACCACAGCGGCCCCTCGTGCGCGCTTACCCGCGCGATAACGACAAACACGCCCCAGAGCGCGGAAACCGTGGCCCACCCCCGCAGCGGCGCCATGGATATCAGCTACACCGCCATCCCCATGCCGGACGACTCGGGCAAAGCGGTCTCCGTGCTTCAACTCATCATCGACCTCACCCGGATCAAAAGCGTCCAGCGCACCATCGTGGATGTGGCCTCCCAGGCGCTGAACATAGCCGACCGCGTGGCCGACGCCTCAACGGAGCTTACCGCGCGGGTGGACGAAGTCAGCAGGGGCGCGGACGTGCAGCGCGACAGAGCGAACTCCACAGCCGCCGCCATGGAAGAGATGAACAGCACCGTCATGGAAGTGGCGCGCAACGCCGCGGAGGCCAGCTCTCAGGCCGAGGGCGCGCGCAAACAGGCCGAAGCGGGCGCGGAACTGGTGGACAAAGTCGTCGCCGCGGTGCAGCGGGTGCATACCACCGCCGGAGAGCTTCAGGGCGACATGCAGAATCTGGGCAGGCAGGCGGAATCCATCGGCGGGGTCATGAACGTGATTTCCGACATCGCGGACCAGACCAACCTGCTTGCGCTCAATGCGGCTATTGAAGCCGCGCGCGCGGGGGAAGCCGGCCGGGGTTTCGCCGTGGTGGCCGACGAAGTGCGAAAGCTCGCGGAAAAGACCATGAACGCCACAACCGAAGTGGAAGCCAGCATCCGGGGTATCCAGGCCGCCACGGCCGCCAATATCGAACGGGTGTCGGAGGCGGGCGAAAGCGTGTCCGAAGCTGCGGACCTGGCGGAAGCGTCCGGTTCCGCGCTGCATGAAATCGTGGCGCTTGCCGGCACGAACTCCGCGTTGATCGCCGGCATCGCCGCGGCGGCGGAAGAACAGTCCGCCGCTTCCGAAGAAATCAACCAGGCCGTGGAGGAAATCAACCATATTGCGATACAGACCGCTTCCGGCATGGGCCGTTCGTCCGACGCCGTGCAGAATCTTTCGGGCATGGCTCAGGAACTGAAAGCGCTGCTGGACAAACTGAAGGCATAGGAAAACGCCTGAAGCACCCTCGCGTCCGGCACGCGAACGCCGCCCGCGCGGATTTCAAAAACGCCGATGGTTGTGTTGCGGAAAAGTTGTTGCCGAAGCCGGTCTTTCCGGCTTCGGCAACAAGCACAAAACCCCTCCGAAGAGGGGCTTTGCGCTTTCGGGGTCGGCGAAAGCTATTTGTGATGGTGATGATGGTGGCCGTTGCAGCAGGATTTTTCCCCGGTCACGGGGTTGATCTTTGCCGCCTCTTCTTCGGGGGAGCATTTTTCCGACAAGGGCCGGCCGCAGCAACGCCGGCCGTCGGCATTCGCATGCACGGGCTGAATTGCCTGCGGGTTGCGGTTTTTGAGTTCGTCCATCGTTGACCTCCTGATGAATGCGGAAAATATAAGCATCGGGAGCGGGACAGGCAAGGGGGGGAAAGCCATGAAGAATGTTATAGAGTTTTCAGACAGTTACAAGGACGTCATCGCCTATGACCCGGAAATCGAGCTGCGCCTCGATCCTGATACCTAGGCTCAGCCCTCATTAATCCGCTTACTACGAAGCTGAATTTTTACGAGTGGCGGCGTTGCGGGGCAAAAATTGACCTCGCGGTATGTCGACACAGCTTCGCCCAATTTTTTCCTTACGTCTTACATTCTGAAAAAATTCATCTTTTCGCGGATAGCAGATTAATGCGGACGGAGAATTAATGAGTCC
>JAVBNZ010000094.1:0-5994 GCA_031551145.1 Desulfovibrionaceae bacterium
CCGGTCCGCCCGGAAATTAAAGAAAAACACACCATCGTTGTCCGCGATCACATTGGATTCGCCATCCGGCGCGGCCAGGGCGCGAGGTTTTATGAATTCGTCCGTCTCGGCGGCCGCATAGGCGGCTTTAACCACCTCGGCCGGAGCGGCTTCGGCGGGAACAGGGGCCGCGCTGCTGCCTTTGCTGAGCATATCCCAGGCCAGCTTGACCCTGTCCCAGCGTTTGTCGCGATCCATGGCGTAAAAGCGCCCGCAGATCGAAGCGATGCGGCTTTTGCCGCAGGTTTTCAGGCTTTCACGCAGATCTTCCAAAAAGGCGGCGCCGCTGCCGGGGGGCACGTCGCGCCCGTCGGTAAAAGCATGCACGAGCACTTCGACGCCGTGGGCGTGGGCGATGCGCGCCAGCGCCTTGACGTGCCCGATGTGGCTGTGCACGCCGCCGTCGGAGAGCAGACCCATGAGATGCAGCCTGCCGCCCTGTTTTTTGACGTCTTCCAGCAGGCGCAGAAAAACGGGGTTGCTGTCCAGTTCGCCGTTTTCCATCGCCACGTCTATGCGGGTCATGTCCTGATAGACGACGCGGCCCGCGCCGATGTTGAGGTGCCCGACCTCGGAGTTGCCGATATAGCCGGCGGGCAGGCCGACGCTGCGGCCGGAGGCCGCCAGCCGCGTGCCCGAACAGGTCGCGCGTATGCGGTCGAGGTTGGGCATTTTGGCCAGGGTGACGGCATTGCCGGGGCCGCTCGGGGCCAGGCCGAAGCCGTCCAAAATAAGCAGCAGGGTGGGAACGAGATTCATGCGGCGGGCTCCTGAGGCAGGGCGGAAGGCGGCCCGGCCCAGAGGGATTCCAGGCGGTACAGTTCGCGCACCGGGGTCTGGAAGATGTTGACGACCACGTCGTTCAAATCAACCAGTATCCACTGGCCGGACTGGTAGCCTTCCACGCTCAGCAGTTCCAAATTGCGTCGTGCGCACAGGGCGCGGATTTCGTCGGCCAGGCTCTGGGCGTGGCGCACGGAGCCGGCGCTTGCGATGAGCAGGGAATCCGCCCAGGAACTGCGCTCGGCGATGTTCAGGTCGACAATGTGCAGGGCTTTGTGTTCGCGCAGCACTTCAAGGAGCAGCGCGATTTTTTCTTCAAGGGGCAGGGACAAATATTTTTTCATGGACTTTCCGTTACTACAAAGCATTCCGAAGTGCAAACAGGTCCGGCTTCCGCGCTCCGGGGGAGGAGGCGCACATGTGGAATTTTTATACAAAAATGTAAAATGCATGTATGATAATTTTGGAAATGCCTCGGCAGCAAAAAATATTTTCCGATAAAAATTCTTTTTTTCAGTGAGATAAAAAATACTATTTTTTTCTTGCGCGAAAATAATTTTTTACGATATTGTTATTTCATGGTTGAAGGCTCCCGTTTCCATCACAGCGGGACAAGGTGTGCGGGCGCACGGCCCGCGGGACGCGGTCGCGTTGCGGCCGCAGAGACAGGAGGATGACGATGAAGCGGCAGAAATCCAACGACGCTCTGGGCACGGCCAACCGGGGCAACGCGGCGGAATCCGGTTTATGCACCCTGTGCCGTGTCGACTGTGCGGGCAAATGCGAAACCTGGCTCTCCTGTCTCAAAGGACGGGAAATGTTGTACCCCAGAGATTTCGGTTCCGTGACCGCCGGCAGCTGCAACACTGTTCCCGACGGGGCCTGTTACGACGCCCTGCGCATCCAGGGTTATGTCTACGGGGCTCACGGCGCGCCCGCAAGCGCCGAAAGCGGCGACGTGCTCTTCACCGACGTGGATCTGCATACGCAAATAGGCCGCTACAACAAAATAGTCTGCCGTTATCCCTTCATCACCGGTGCGCTCGGCTCCACGGCCGTGGCCGCCCGCGCCTGGGAATCCCTGGCCGCCGGCTGCGCGCTCAGCGGCATTCCGCTGGTGGTGGGCGAAAACGTCGTGGGCATCGATCTCAAGGCCGAATTCCATAACGGTCAGGTGAAAAAAGCTCCGGAACTGGATCGCCGCATTGAAATCTACAAACGCTGGCACGACGGCTACGGCGCGATTTTCGTGCAGATGAACGTGGAAGACACGCGTAACGGCGTGGCCGAATACGTCATCGACAAATACGGCGACGGCGTGGTGCTGGAACTGAAATGGGGCCAGGGCGCCAAGAACATCGGCGGCGAAATCACGGTTGACGACATAGAATACGCCAAATTTCTGAAAAAGCGCGGCTACCTGCTCGATCCCGATCCCACGCTGCCCTCCGTGCAGGCGGCTTATAAGGCGGGCCGGCATCATTTCGCCCGGCACAGCCGTCTGGGCTACACCAATCTGCAAAGCGCGGCCGCTGTTGCCGAAAACTTCCACGAAAGCGTGCGGAGCCTGCGCGCGCTGGGCTACAAAAACATCACCCTCAAAACCGGGGCCTACGGCATGGAAACCCTGGCCCTGGCCCTGCGGCTGGCCGCCGAGGCGGACATCGATCTGTTGAACATCGACGGCGCGGGCGGCGGCACGGGAATGAGTCCCTGGGACATGATGGAGCATTGGGGCATTCCCTCGCTGCATCTGCATTCCAAAGCATATGAATATGCCCGTCTGCTGAAGGAGGCCGGCTTCACCCCGCCCGCTCTGGCTTTTGCCGGCGGGTTTGCGGGCTCAAGCTCCCTTTTCAAGGGATTGGCCCTGGGCGCTCCGTATACCAAGCTGATCTGCATGGGCAGGGCCATGATGATTCCCGCCTTCCTCGGCGCGAACATCGAAGGCGCGCTGTATCCCGACAAAAGGGAGCGCAACGGCGGCTGTTGGACAAGCCTGCCCAAGAACGTTTCCGACATAGGCGAAAGCGCCGGCAGCATTTTTGCCGGCTATTATGCCGTGGAAGATAAAATCGGCAAGGATGCCATGTCCGAGATCCCCTACGGCGCCATAGCCCTTTGGACTTTGCTCGACAAGCTCGGCGCCGGGCTGCAGCAGTTCATGGCCGGGGCGCGCAGGTTCAGACTGGACAAGCTCAGCCGCGACGACCTCTGCGCCGGCAACCGCGAAACAGCGGAAATCACCGGCATCCCCTTCATGACCGAAGCGCATGACGAGGTGGCGAAGCGCATTTTGACGGGCAGTCTGTCTTTGGAGGCGTATGGTTTTGTCGTGAACGGCGGCGCGGGAGAAGAACGCCCGTCCGATGCGGCCTGAGCGAGGTGTAAACTGGAAGATGCGGGAGCCGCGCCACGCCGGAACCCTGCATCCGTATTCTCCGCAAAGCGTGAAATTTCGGCGGACGGGCTGCGGCCTGTCCGCCTTTTGCCGGGTGCGCGCGGCCCTTGACCGGGATACGGAAATACGGCACTGCTAAGCCGTTCCGACGACCGAGATCAAGGGGGAAACGCCGTGTTTTACGATGTGGAAAAAGAAACGTTGCCGCGCGAGGATATGGAGCGGCTGCAACTGCGCCGCCTGCAGGACATGTGCGCCCGCATTTTTGCCAACGTGCCCTTTTATCGCCGCCGCTTTGACGAAAGCGGCCTTACTCCGGCGGACATCAAAAGCCTGGCCGATCTCGCTTCCCTGCCTTTCACCGAAAAGCAGGATCTGCGCAACCATTACCCCTACGGTCTTTTCGCCGTGCCCAAGGAAACCGTGGTGCGCATCCACGCTTCCAGCGGCACCACGGGCAAGGCTTCCGTGGTGGGCTATACCCGGCGCGACCTCAACACTTGGGCCGAGCTCATGGCCCGCAGCCTGCGCATGGCCGGGGTAACGCCGCGCGATTTCGTGCACGTGGCGTACGGTTACGGCCTGTTTACCGGCGGCCTGGGCGCGCATTACGGGGCGGAACTGCTCGGGGCCACGGTCATTCCCGCCTCCGGCGGGGCCACCAAGCGCCAGGTGCATCTGCTGCGCGATTTCGGGGCCACGGTGATCTGCTGCACGCCTTCCTACGCCCTGCATTTGTACGACACGGCGCGGGAACTGGGCATGGATCTGCGCGAATTTCCTCTGCGTGTGGGCGTTTTCGGCGCGGAACCCTGGTCGGACGCCATGCGCACCGACATGGAGCACAAACTGGGCATAGACGCGTTGAACATTTACGGCCTTTCCGAAATCATGGGTCCGGGCGTGGCCATGGAATGCCTGGATGCCAAGCACGGCATGCACATTCAGGAAGATCACTTTCTGCCGGAAATCATCGATCCCGTGAGCGGCGAAACCCTGCCGCCGGGCAGCACGGGCGAACTCGTGCTCACCACCCTCACCAAGGAGGGCGTGCCGCTGTTGCGCTACCGCACGCGCGACCTCACCAGCCTGGACTACACGCCCTGCCGCTGCGGCAGAACCCACGCGCGCATCACCCGCATCATGGGCCGCAGCGACGACATGCTCATCATCCGCGGGGTGAACGTGTTCCCGTCGCAGATCGAGAGCGTTATACTCGAAATGCACGAATTCGAGCCGCACTACCTGCTGATCGTCGACCGCCACAACAACCTCGACTCGCTGGAGATCCACGTCGAGGTCAAGGACGGCTTCTACTCCGACGAAATATCCAAGATGCTGGAGCTCAAGAAGCGTCTCGCCCACCGCTTGCACAGCGTGCTGGGGCTTAGCGCCGACATCAAGCTGGTCGAACCATACAGCATCAAGCGCAGCGAAGGTAAGGCCCAGAGGGTGATAGACAAACGAAACATAATATAGACGACCATGACGATAAAACAACTTTCCGTGTTCGTTGAGAACAGGACCGGAAGAATCAACGATGTAGCCCGACTGTTGGGCGGGAACGGGGTCAACATGTCGGCTTTCTGTCTGGCCGAGAGCGCCGATTTCGGGATATTGCGGATGATAGTCTCGGACGTCGACCTGGCGGTCAGGGTGTTGAAGGAGGCCCATTTCGGGGTGAGCGTCACGGATGTCATCTGCCTGAGCTGTTCCGACGCTCCGGGCGCCTTGTCCACCATTCTCGAACACCTTTCGGCGGAGGATATTTTTATCGAATACATGTACGCCTTTTCACAGGGCGCCACTGCCAACATCGTGTTCCGCCCCAGCGACGTGCAGAAGGGGGTCGGGGTGCTGTCAAAGCACAATTATGATTTCGTCTGCGCGGCCAGTTTCAGCAAATAGAGCAGGTAGGTGCGGAAGGGGCGCAGATGGCGCCAGATCCACGATACCGTACGAAAACCCGGCGAGGAGGCGCTGACCGTCCTGCCGGGTTTTATGATTTCCGACACCCGGGCCACGACATCCTGGCGGCCGAACGTTTCGGGCGCGCCTTTGAGGCCGTCGCCGCGGGCCATGAGTATGTTCCCCGAGTGCCACACCAGGCGGTGCATTACATGGCTGCCGTGGTAACGGAACAGGATTATATCGCCTTTGCGGAGCCTGCGCGCGTCGACCGGGGCGAACCGTACGGAATCCACTCCGCCCCTTATGAATGGGAGCATGCTGTTGCCCTCGACCCTGACCGTCGCGTCGCGGCCCTCGGCCACGGCTTCCTCGACCAGCGCGAAGAGGCTTCTGTTGGGAACCCTCATTTCCGTCATCCTATCCGAATATTGTCCTGAACGACAGTCGGGCCGCCGCTTCGTCGGGCAGACATTCGAGGGTATAGACAGGCACCTGCGACACCAGTGCGGATATTACGGCGAACACGCCGTCCGACAACCGGTCGTCATAGGCAAACGACGGCGGGCACGACGGATAGACGGCCCCTATCGCGTTGAGCTTGTTCAACCGGGTCATTTCGTTGTATGGAGCCTGCCGCAGCCTCACGATGGCCTTCACCGGATAACTTTCACGGCGGTAGCAACGGCCCTTGCCGCTCCACGGCGACCCGTGGCATATGGCCTCGCCGCCCGAAACGTCGATGAAAGGGCTGTCGTCGTTGAGCAGCTGCGCCCCTTCGATATGTTTCAACCACAGCGACGTATGCGTACTCTTACCCGTTCCCGACTCGCCGAGGAACAGCACCGCCGAGCCACCCCACA
>JAVBNZ010000002.1:0-113563 GCA_031551145.1 Desulfovibrionaceae bacterium
AAAATCAGGGCGCATCTTGGGGCCATGCAGAACAGGCTGGAAAATACCGTATCCAACCTCCAAATTCAGGCCGAAAACCTGCAGGCCGCCGAATCCCGCATTTCCGACGTGGACGTGGCCGAGGAAATGACCGAGTTCGCGCGTAACCAGATTCTCAGCCAGGCCGCCGTAGCCATGCTTGCCCAGGCCAACAGCATGCCGCGCATGGTTCTTGGCCTGATGGGATGACGTTGTCGTAAAAAGTCCGGCCCCATCCGCAACGTTCCGCGTCTCCAGAACATTTTCAAAAGCAAAATGCTCTAATCCGGCATGAGGGCGAGCAGATCCTCGTCCTCCTCGATCATGGGGAAAAAGCCCGCGATGCCGGCCTGCGTCAGCATGGCCGAGAATTGGGGAGTGGGCCGGCAAAGCATGAGGCGCTTGCCGTAGGAGCGGGCAAAGGTGCTGACCGCGACCAGCACGCCCAGGCCGGAGTTGTCCACCTTGTCCACCATGGCGAGGTCGAAGATGATGTCCTTGGCCTTTTCCCGCGTTACCGTCTGTTCCAGTTCCTCCCGCAGCGCCACGGCGTTGGGCAGCGTCAGATCGCCTATGAAGCGGGCGATGAGCAGATGCTCAAAGCGTTCGAAGCTTATCTGGTACATGGCGCTTCCTTTGTCGGAGGGCGCGCGGGCGCCCGGCTGGGGAAGAAAAAGCATCGGCGCGTCGGGAAGGGGCGACGCCGGAGCGGGCCGCTGTGCGGAGCGCCGCAGACGCTGTCTGAGAACTTGATGCCGAAATGCCATGAAGCCTGATGCCGTGAAGCCTGATGCCGTGAAGCCCGATGCCCGCGCCGCCGCACCGTTTTCGCGGACGGCGCGGCAAACCCGTTGTGAATGTGCGCTAGTCCTTCCGCTTGTATTCCTCGGACGACAGAGGCGTCAAGTTCTGTTTCGCGCTCTTGCGCGCGGCCTTCTGGGCAAGAACCTTTTCTTCCTCGGCGCGCAGAATGCGGCGCAGCACCTTGCCCACGATGGTCTTGGGCAGTTCGTCCCTGAATTCCACCCGGCGCGGCACCTTGTAGCCCGCCAGCTTGCTCCGGCACCAGGCGACCACCTCGGCCTCGGTCATCTCTTCGCCCGGTTTGAGCACGACATAGGCCTTGAGACATTCGCCCCGGCTGGCATCCGAGATGCCCACGGCCACGGCGTCCATGATCCTGGGATGCTCCAGCAGCACTTCGTCGATTTCGCGCGGGTAGACGTTGTAGCCGGCCACGATGATCATGTCCTTCTTGCGGTCCACGATATAGAAATAGCCTTCCTCGTCCATCATGGCGATGTCGCCGGTATACAGCCAGCCGTTGCGCAGGGCGCTGGCCGTTTCGTCCGGCATCTTCCAGTACCCGCTCATAACCTGGGGGCCGCGCACGATGAGCTCGCCCACCTTGCCGGGAGGCAGCTCAAGGGAGCCGCCGTCCATGTCCACGATGCGGGCGTCGGTTCCCGGCACGGGCAGGCCGATGGAGCCGGCCTTCTGCCTGTCGGAAAAAACGGGATTGGCGTGGGTGATGGGCGCGGCCTCGGTAAGCCCGTAGCCTTCGACGATGCGCGCTCCCGTAATATCCTGAAAACGCTTGAAATGCTCCACAGGCAGCGGCGCGGAGCCGGACACGCAGAGGTCGATGGAGCTCATGTCGAAGGACGCCAGATCTTTTTGCTGCATAAGTGAAATATAGACCGAAGGCGCGCCGGGAAAGATCGTCGGTTTGTGCTTCTTGATGGTCATCAGCACGTCGCGCGGCACGTAGCGCGGCAGGGGCAGCACGGCCGCGCACAGGGCCGCCGGGCAGATGAGGGTGGTGGTCAGCCCGTAGACGTGGAAAAAGGGCATGATGCCCAAAAAAGTATGCCGCGTGCTTTCTTCCTGCTGAAGAATGGCAAGCACCTGCCGGGCGTTGGCGTTCAGGTTGCGGTGGCTGAGCATGACGCCCTTGGGCAGGCCGGTGGTGCCGCCGGTATATTGCAGCAGCGCAAGGTTGTCCGGGCTGTCGTCCCGGTTGAGGGAAAAGCGCTCCTTGCCCTTCAGCAGGTTTTTCCAGGCCAGCAGCTTTTCGGCTTCAAAGTCGATGCGCACGGCGTGCTCGCCGCGCTGCGCCTTCATGCGGTAGAGCCAGTTGTAGGGAAAGGCCAGACCGTCGTCTATGCCCGTGACCACATAGTGCCGCACGGCGAGCTTGTCGCGCAGGGCCTTTATTTTCGGCCACAGAAGATCCAGGGTGATCAGAATTTTGGCCCCGGAATCCTCCATGTGGTGGATGATTTCCTTTTCCATATACAGGGGGTTGATCATCACGGCCACGCCGCCGGCCTTGAGCACGCCCCAGAAGGCGATGACGGTCTGCGGGAGGTTGGGCAGCATGACGGCGGCCCTGTCGCCGGGATTGAGGCCCAGCAGGCGCAGGGCGGCGGCAAAGGTTTCGGCCTGTGCCTTCAATTCGCCGTAGGTCCAGCTTCTGTTCTGGAAGATGATCGCCTTGCGCTGGGGAAAACGCCAGGCCGCCTTGTCCAGAAAATCGAAGAGCGGACGGTCGTCGCACTCTATGGCATGGGGCATGCCTTCGGCATAGGAGGCGAGCCAGGGGCGGTATACGGGTTCGTCGGACATGGGATCCTTCGTAAGCTTTATGTGATGGGCTACATTCCCGCTTTGCGCAGGGCTGTGACAAGAACCGCGGCCTTCACGCCCCGGCCTTCGCCGGTAAAGCCGAGGCCTTCCTCGGTGGTGGCCTTGACGTTGACGCGCCGCTCGTCCAGGCCGAGCAGCCGGGCCAGATTGCGGCGCACGGTTTCCCGGTGGGGGGCGATGCGGGGAATCTGCGCGATGATCGTGCAGTCCGCCTGCACCAATTCAACGCCGGCCCCGGCGGCCAGACGCAGCACCTCGTCCAGCAGCACGGCGGAACTGATGTTGTCCAGCGCGGGGTCGGAATCCGGAAACAGGCGGCCTATGTCTCCCAGGCAGGCGCAGCCCAGAATGGCGTCCATCAGGGCGTGGAGCAGCACGTCGCCGTCGGAGTGGGCGACTATGCCGGGAGCGCCGGGAATTTCCACGCCGCCGAGCTTCATGGGGCGCCCGCCGCCGTAGCGGTGCACATCGTAGCCGTAGCCGCAGCAGGGCAGGCGGGGGGCGTCATGCAGCAATTCCAGATCCTCCGGAGTGGTGATTTTGCGGTTGGCGGCCTCGCCGGGGACAAGGCGCGGGCTGTGCCCCAGGGCTTCGAGCAGGGCGGCGTCGTCCGTGGCCGTGCGGCCTGCAGCGCGCGCCTGTTCGTGCGCCGCGATCAAAACATCGAGCCGGAAGGCCTGCGGAGTCTGCACGGCACGGAGGGAGGCGCGATCCGGGGTGTGCTCGATCAGGCCGTTCCGCACGCTCTTGATCGTATCCGTCACGGGCAGGCCGGGTATGGCGCCGACGGCGCCTTCCTCCACGGCATCAAGCACCTTGTTGACAAGGGTCGCGCCGATAAAGGGGCGGGCCGCGTCGTGGACAAGCACGAAAGAGCAGTGCGGCGGCAGGGCGCGCAGGCCGTTGTAGACCGAATCCTGCCGCAGCGGGCCGCCGGCCACGGCCTTCCAGGGCAGGCCCAGGGGGGCCGGCCGGCCGGTAAAGCTGTACGACGCATCCGCCGCAAGGGGAGGGAGATCGTCGAGAAAGCGCATGCGGGCTTGTTCTTCCGCCAGATATTCCTCCGGCAGCGTGAAGACGATGCCGGCCACGCGCGGGCAGCGGCTGAAGGCCAGGGCCGAATGCCAATAGAGCGGCAGTCCCTTCCAGGTCAGAAATTGTTTGGGCCGCGCCGGACCGGAAACGGCTTGGGCCGCGCGCATGCGGCTGCCGGAGCCGGCGGCCGCGATGACCGCCCAGGCCCGCGGGTTGTGGGAAGGGGAAGCCTGACTCATGCTCTGTATTCCTGCTGTTCGCGCGCCCCGCCTCCGCACGGGGCGGGAGACGGGGCGCGCATTCGGCCGCAAAGCCGGACTGTAAGCCGGGTTCTGTTCCCCGTCCCCTGCGGGACGGGGCGACCGCCATTCCTCTTGGAGCGCGGTTGCCCGCGCCCTCCAGCGACCTACCCGGAAGGCCTCGGCCGGGCCGGCCGCCTTCCCTATTCGGTCTTGCTCCAAGCGGGGTTTGCCTGGCCTGCCGCGTCGCCGCGACAGCCGGTGGGCTCTTGCCCCACCGTTTCACCCTTACCCCGGCATGCCGGGGCGGTTTGCTTTCTGTTGCGCTTTCCGGGGATCGCTCCCCCTGGGCGTTACCCAGCGCTTTGCCCTGCGGAGCCCGGACTTTCCTCCCCGGATCGCCCGTACAAGGCGACCCGCAGCGGCGATCCGTCCGGCTTTGCGGGATTTGTTCCGTCATCAGCCGGCGGGTGATGACGGGCACATGCTATGCCGCGTCCGGATTTTCCTCCACGGCCGTAAAATGCTCGTCCCAGTAAATCAGACGTTGGCAGTTGGGGCAACTCAAGATTTGCTGGCCGCGCTGCAGTTCTATGAAGGCCTGGGGCGGGATGGCGATGTGGCAACCGGAACAGACGCCCTGGTTGACCGGCACGATGACCGGATGATCCAGGCGGTGGCGGATGAACTCATAGCGCGCGAACACCGGCGCGGGAATTTCCGAACCCGTGCCGGAGCGTTCCGTCTGCAGCTCTTTCAGGCGTTTTTCGGCCGCGTCCATGCGCAGTTGGAGGGAGCCGCGCTTTTCGTCCAGTTCGCCCTTGAGCTTTTCATAATTGCCGGAGGTTTCTTCCAGGTTGGCGTTTTCAAGCTGCAGGGCTTCCTGGAGGGTGAGCTTTTCTTCTTCGCGCGAACGGTTGCTTTTTTCCATGCTGTCCATTTCACGCAGCATGGCGTGGTATTCCCGGGTGTTGCCCACCTGCATGAGCTTGCTCTTGCTCTTTTTGATGCGGGTGGCGTCGTCGTCGATATCCAGGGCCAGACGGCGCTGCTGTTCGTGCAGGTGCTCCAGCTTGTCCAGGATCTTGGTGCGCTGTTCCGCCAGCACGGCAAAGCGCTGTTCCAGTTCTTCCACTTCGCGCGGGGCCTGTTCCAGTTCGTTTTTTACGGCGTGGATGACGTCGTCCACTTTTTGAAGGGCCACAAGCTGCGCGATTTGTTCAATGTAAAGACTCACCGTGTGTTCTCCAGAGCGATTCCCGCATATGGAACTGCGGGCTGTATGGGGTTGGCGGAGGGAAGGAAATGCGTTTTGACCCCCCGCAGTTTCGTCCGCAACAGCACGGCGAAACGGCGGGTCATTTCCTCTTCCAGGGGATGATGGCCGACATCAAGAACGGCCAGGGGCGCGTCCAGCGCGCTGTGGTACCTGATGTCGCCGGTAATGTAGATGTCCGCTCCGGCGTGCCGGGCGGCCCCGATAAGCGACCCCCCCGAACCGGGGCAGCAGGCCACGCGGCGGATACGGGTTCCCGGCGGCAGGGCCGGGCCGGAAAGCGTCGCGCCTTCCAGGGGAAGGTGACGGCCGAGGAGTGCGAGCAGTTGGGAAAAACTCAGGGCTTCCGGCAGATCACCCACCAGACCGAGGCCTGAGAGCGCGCCCCCGCCGGGCGTGGGCTCCAGCGTTTTCAGGCCGGTCAGGCGCAGTTCCCGCACGAGCCAGCCGGCCGGGCCGTTGCCCGCCGCGTCCAGCGAAGTGTGCGCGCTGTACAGCGCCATGTCGGCCCGGAAAAGCAGGGAAAGAACGGCGTGGAACGCATCGGATTCGGAAGGCAGACGGGGCGTGAGCAGCAGGGGATGATGCGAGACAAACAGGCGCGCGCCCAGATCCGCGGCGCGCTCGACAGCCGTCGGGGTCGGATCCAGGCAGACGGCGACGCAGGTGATGTCCTCACATCGTCCCGCCACCTGCATGCCGGAGTTATCCCAGACAGCCGCCCCCCCGGGAGGCGCTATCTTTTCAATAGTGGTAATTATTTTAGCTAGTTGCATGAAAAAATACGCCAATTGAAAAAGGCGCACCCCTTGCCGGGAGTGCGCCCTGCGCGTCTGAATTTTTTTGCGGAAGGCCTTGCCAAACGAACTTCCTCGCGTTGCTTCCTAATCCCCTTTTTTTAGATCGGGGCTTTTGCGGTGTCAAGGGGGAATGTTTACAGTAGTGCCTCATTTTGAGCGAAATCAGGGAGTAGTTCATTTTACCGTCAGACGAGGAAGGCGAGTTTTTGCCGACGGGAGTGGACTCTTTTCGTCCATGACCGGAGGCAAAAATGAGGTCTGACGAAGTATCACGGTAAAATGAGCCACTCCCTTGTTTACAGCGTCCGCAGATGCCGTACGGCGTTGACAAAAATCATGGTGCCCGGGGCGTTGACCTCTCCGCGCGTCCAGCCGGGATGGTTGGTGACGTGGTGGAAGGCTTCCGGATGGGGCATCAGGCCGAGCACGCGGCCCGTGGGATCGGTGAGGCCGGCGGCCGCGGCCGCGGAGCCGTTGGGATTGGCCGGGTAGTTCATCGTGGGCTCCAGACTGTCGGGATCGACGTAGCGCAGGGCGATGAGGCGCTCCCGTTCAAGGCGGGCCAGCAATTCGGGGCTTTCGGGAATGAGTTTGCCCTCGCCGTGGCGCACGGGCATGGTGAGGATGTCGAGCCCCTTGGTGAAGACGCAGGGGCTTTGCGGATCGGCGGCCATATAGACCCAGCGGTCTTCGAAGCGGCCGGCGTCGTTGTGGCCCAGACTGACGCGGCGCGAAAAATATTCGCCGTCCAGGCCGGGCAGCAGGCCGAGCTTGACCAGCAGTTGAAAACCGTTGCAGATGCCGAGGATGAGCTTGCCCTGCGCAAGAAAGTTTTTGAGGTGCTCGAGCAGGGGCGTGCCGTTCTTGTCTTCCATGCAGCGCCAGCGCATGGCCGCGGCGTGGGCCGCGCCGAGGTCGTCGCCGTCGAGAAAGCCGCCGGGGAAAATGAGGAAATTGTAGTCCGCCGGGTTCACGCGCGCGGCGACGAGGTCGGAGAAGTGCACGATGTCCGTGACGTCCGAGCCGGCCAGGCGGGCGGTGTGGGCGGTTTCCACGTGGGAGTTGGTGCCGTAGCCGGTGATGACCAGAGTGTGAACCTTGCCCATGACCTCTCCTTGTCTGCAGGGGGAACGTATCGTAAATGCGCCTCGTCCCAAGGTCAATGCCGGGCCGTACGGAAAAATGGGATGGAAAATTTCGCGCAAGGCGTGTATAGGTCGGCGTGAACGGCCTGTTTCGCCTGACGGGGCGCATTTCATAGATAAAGGACTGCAGCTTTATGAAAACTCGGTTTATTTTTGTCACCGGCGGCGTGCTTTCCTCCCTGGGCAAGGGGCTGGCGGCCGCGTCGCTGGGCGCGCTGCTCAAGGCGCGCGGGCTTTCCGTGACCATTCAGAAGCTTGATCCCTATATCAACGTCGATCCCGGCACCATGAACCCTTTCGAACACGGCGAAGTGTTCGTGACCGACGACGGCGCGGAGACCGATCTCGACCTGGGGCACTACGAGCGCTATCTGGGCGCGCCCATGTCGCGCAAGAACACCGCCACCTCCGGGGCCATCTATTACGAGGTCATCAACAAGGAGCGGCGCGGCGACTATCTGGGCGGCACGGTGCAGGTCATTCCCCACATTACGGACGAGATCAAGCGCCGCGTGCTCAGTCTGGCGGAAGAGGACGATCCGCCCGACGTGGCCATTATTGAAATCGGCGGCACCGTGGGCGACATAGAAAGCCTGCCCTTTCTGGAAGCCATACGCCAGTTGCGTTCCGACGTGGGACGCAACAAGTGCCTGAACATCCACCTCACGCTGGTGCCCTATCTGCGCGTCTCCGGCGAGCACAAGACCAAGCCCACCCAGCACAGCGTAAAGGAACTGCTTTCCATCGGCATTCAGCCGGACATCATCCTTTGCCGATGCGAACAGGCCATTTCGCAGGAATTGAAGCGCAAGATCGCGCTCTTCTGCAACGTGGACAAGGACGCGGTCTTCTCCGCCGTGGATGTGGGCAACATCTACGAGGTGCCGCTCAAGTTTTATGAAGAGGGCTTTGACCAGAAAGTGGCCATTCTGCTGCGCCTGCCCGCCCGCAATGCCCTGCTCGAACCCTGGCAGCACATCGTGCATGCGGCCGAACACCCGGAAGGCAGCGTGACCATTGCCGTGGTGGGCAAGTACGTGGACCACAAAGAAGCGTATAAAAGCCTGCATGAGGCCCTTATTCACGGCGGATTGAGCAACAGAACCACTGTGCGCCTGCGCTATGTGAATTCCGAAGAACTTACGCACGGGAACGCGGCCGCCGTGCTGGAAGACGCAGACGGCGTGCTCGTGCCCGGCGGTTTCGGCTACCGGGGCGTGGAAGGCAAGATAGCGGCCATTTCCCATGCCCGCCGGAACAAAATTCCCTTCTTCGGCATCTGTTTGGGGATGCAGTGCGCGGTCATCGAATTCGCGCGCAACGTCGCGGGGCTGGCGGGGGCCAATTCCGAGGAATTTGACCCCGCCGCGGCGGACAAGGTCATCTATCTGATGACGGAATGGTTCGACGCCCGCACCCGGGCGATGGAGCGGCGCGACGCCGGCAGCGACAAGGGCGGCACCATGCGCCTGGGGGCCTATCCCTGCGTTGTGGCGGAGGGCAGCAGGGCGCATGCGGCCTACGGCTGCACAGGCATACAGGAGCGCCACCGCCACCGATACGAGTTCAACAACGCCTATCTGGAACCCTTCCGCGAAAAGGGCATGATCTTCAGCGGCCTGTCCCCGGACGCTTCGCTGGTGGAGATGGTAGAACTGGAGGATCATCCCTGGTTCATCGGCTGCCAGTTCCATCCGGAGTTCAAGTCCAACCCCATGAATGCGCATCCGCTGTTCAAAGATTTCTTACGGGCCGCCGCGCAGAAAAAGGCGGGCGTGCTGTTGTGAGTTTTTGAAAAACCCCTGTTTCCTGTTTTTCAGGCCTGTTCCCCCTTGCATCCTCGCTTTTGCTGGGGCACAATGTTTGCAGAGACCGGGGAGGGCGTGCGTGCGTTCACAGCCCGCCTGAAGGCGGCCGAAGGGTGTATTTTTTACGGAAAGATTGAACTATGGCTTTGGAATTACGACAACAACTCAAGCTGACCACGCAGTTGGTCATGACGCCGCAGTTGCAGCAGGCCATCAAGCTGCTTCAGCTTTCCCGCGTGGAACTGCTGGAGACGGTGCAGGGCGAGCTGCTGGAAAACCCTTTTCTGGAGGAGGCGCAGGAAGATTTTACGCCGGAAGCCGGCGAAAACGCCCGTGAAGCGGGCGGGGACGACACCGGCTACGAAAAGGAACTTACCCGCAACGCGGACTGGGAGGATTATTTGGGTGAATTCGCCAGCACCCCCCGTCTGTCCCAGTCGCGCGAACACGAAAGCTATGACGACCTCACCCCCTTTGAAGCCCGTTATTCAAGCAAGCCTTCCCTTGAAGGGCACCTGCTGTGGCAGTTGCGCCTTTCGTTTCTGACGGACGCACAGAAGGAGATCGGCGAAATCATCATCGGCAACCTTTCCTCCACGGGCTACCTGCAGGCCACGCCGGAAGAAATGGCGGACATGGCCGAATCGACCCCGGAGGAAGTGCTGAAGGTGCTTGAGGCCGTGCAGCAGTTCGATCCCGTGGGCGTGGCCGCGCGCACGCCCCAAGAATGCCTGCTGGTGCAGTTGAAAGTGCTGCGCTACGACCGTGACCCCGTTCTTGTGGAACTGGTGCGCGAACACCTGGAAGACCTGGAAGAACGCCGCTACAAGCCGCTGTTGCGGAAATTCAAGCTGGACATGGAAGAACTCAAGGAATACATGGATATCATCCAGAGCCTTGATCCCCTGCCCGGCGCAAGTTTCGGCGGCGGAGAATCCGGCTATGTCAGCCCCGATGTTTTCGTGTACCGGCATGGGGAAGACTTTCTCATCGTGCTCAACGACGACGGCCTGCCCCATCTCCAGCTTTCCCCCATGTATGACATGCAACTTGCCGCCATGTCGGACAAGGAAAAGGACTACTGCTCGGAAAAAATGCGTTCGGCCTCCTGGCTTATCAAAAGCCTGCACCAGCGCCAGCGCACCCTGTACAAGGTCATGGAGAGCATAGTCCGTCACCAGAAAGCCTTTTTCCGGGAAGGCGTGAGCAGGCTCGCGCCGCTCATTCTCAAGGACATCGCGGAAGACATCGAGATGCACGAGTCCACCGTCAGCCGCATTACCACCAACAAGTACGCGGCGACCCCGCACGGCGTGTTCGAGTTGAAGTTCTTCTTCAACAGCGCACTGGAACTGGACGACGGCAGCCAGGTGGGTTCGGAAAGCGTGAAAGCCCTCATCAAAAAATTCATCGCGGAAGAAAATGCCAAGGATCCTCTCAGTGACGAAAAGATAGGAGAAATGCTCAAAGAGCAGCTTAAGGTGAACATCGCCCGCCGCACTGTGGCGAAATACCGCACCGCAATGGACATTCCTTCCTCTTCACGGCGCAGGGAACATTTTTGATCCTTCGGCCTCCGCATTCGTACGCAAGTTGAAATAAAGGAGCCCTGCATGCACATTGCATTTACCTTCAAGAACTTCGAGCCTTCCGAACATCTGAAAAAGTACGCCCGCAGGCGCTTTGAAAAGCTCGGCCGTTTTTTCGGCAAAGCTTCCGGCCTGGATGTGCAGGTAACGCTGAGCGTGGACAAATTCCGCCACAAGTGCGACGTGCAGGTGGGCGGCGAAGGCCTTCAGCTCTCCGCCGCGGAGCAGACCGAAGACATGTACGCCGCCATCGATCTGGTGCTGGACAAGCTGGAATCCCAGATCAAAAAGTACGTTTCCAAGGTCAAGGAACATCGCCGCCAGGCCCGCACCGCCATGGTGGACGTGTTCACCTACCAGCTTGTGGAAGAGGACGGGGAGCGCATCATCACCGGCAGCTCCAAATTCGAACCCAAACCCATGCATCTGGACGAGGCCGTGATGCAGCTCGATTCCAAGGATAACGAATTCCTTGTTTTCCTCAATGCGGAATCGGAGCGCATCAACGTCGTCTACCGCCGGCGCAACGGGGGCTACGGGCTTATCGATCCGATAGTGTAGAGGCTGCACATGGCAAAACGGGAGGAGGCGCGCGCCGAAGATCCGGCGCCGCCTGAAAAACTTCCTGTCTCCATCGTCACGGGGCTTTCCGGAGCCGGCAAGAGCACCGTCCTCCAGGTCTTTGAAGACTTGGGCTTTTTTACTGTGGACGGTCTGCCCGCCGGCCTCGCCCCGGATATGGTGCATCTGCTGACCACGGCGGAAGATGCCGCCTTTAAGGGCATCGCCCTGGGCATGGACGTGCGCCAGGGCGATCTGCTCGATATCCGGCAAACCCTTGCCCGGCTGGTCGCGCAGGGCATTACGCCGCGTCTTTTCTTCGTCACCGCGGACGACGCCGTGCTGATGCGCCGCTATGCCGCCACGCGCCGCCCGCATCCGCTGGAACGCGAAGGCATGGGCCTGGAAGCGGCCCTGGCGGAGGAACGCCGGCGTCTGGCCCCCCTGATCGCCACGGCCGACGCCGTGCTGGACACCACCAAATTCTCCATCCATGATCTGCGCCGCGCCGTGCAGCAGCTTTGGGGCGCGGAGCTCGGCGAACGCCGCATGCTGAAGGTCAACCTGATTTCCTTCGGCTTCAAATACGGCGCGCCCAAGGAGGCGGATATGGTCTTTGACCTGCGCTTTCTGCCCAATCCCTATTTTGTGGAGGAGTTGTCGGCCTTGTCCGGCAAGGATCCGGCAGTGCGCGACTATGTGTTCGCTCAACCCTGGGCTCGGGACTTTTACACGCGTTTTTCGGAATTCATCGTCTCAATGCTGCCGCTGTTCAACGCGGACGGCCGTTACCGCCTTACCGTGGCGCTGGGCTGCACGGGGGGCAGGCACCGTTCCGTGGCCGTGGCCGAGGCATTGAGCGATTTTTTACGCCGGGCGGGCTATACTGTGAACCTGGAACACCGGCACCTCGAACTCGGATGAACGGCGGCCGCGCTTTCTGCACGAGGCGCGTCCGAAGCATGTTCCCATTGAAAATGTTCAAATACTCCGCCGGCCGCCGCGCAGGCGCAGGCGAAACGTGTTTCGCCGTTAGGCGCCGAAGCGGGCGTCTCAAAGTCAATCTGCTCTGGAGAGGCAATGACGCAGGAAACGCAACATGACGCCGCAGTGGGCATCATCATCGTGGCGCATACGGATTACGCCGCGGCCCTGCTGCGCACGACGGAATTCATTCTCGGCCCCCTGGGGGACTGCACTTCCATCAGCGTGGACGTGGCCTTTGCCGTGTCGGAAACGGTGCAGCGCCTCAACGATGCCGCAAAAATGCTGGACAAAGGCGCAGGAGTGCTCATTCTTACAGATATGTTCGGCGGCACGCCCACCAACCTGAGCCTGGCCCTGCTCAAAACGCACAGGGTCGAAGTGGTCACGGGCGTCAACCTGCCCATGATCCTCAAGGCCTTCAGCGCCCGCGCGCTGCCGCTCAGGGAACTGGCGGAACTGGTGGCCGAGGCCGGCAGAAACGGCATCGTCGTGGCCGGGGAAGTATTGGAGACGAGGGCCGCCCAAACGGAATGACCTATGGTATGGTATCGCATAGACAACCGCCTGGTGCACGGCCAGATCATCGAATCCTGGCTGCCCTACACCGACGCCGGGCACCTTTTTGTGGCCAACGATCAATTGGCGCGCGATCCCCTGCGCCGGCAGATTATTTCCCTGGCCGTGCCCGCCGGCGTGCGGGTGCGCTTCGTCCCCCTGACGGAACTGGCGGCCGGCCTGAAAGAATGCGGCAGGAACGAGAATGTTTTCGTGCTCATGGCCGATTGCGCCGACGCCGAGACCTTGAGCGGGCTTGGCGTGCGCATGGAAGTGCTCAACGTGGGCAACCTCCACTACGGCCCCGGCAAACGCCGGCTGCTGCCCCATGTCGCTGTTTCCGACGAGGACGTCGCCTGCCTCGGCCGATTGGAAAAAAGCAACGTGCGCCTGGATTTTCGATGTACACCCGGCGAAGCGGAGCGCGCCCTGCATGACGTCTTTCACTGATACGCTCTTCATCGGCCTGGCCGGCGCTTTTTTTTTGCCCTGGTTTCCCTGGCGCGTTGCGCCGTAAGCGCCGGTTTTCTGGAACGGCCGCTGGTTATCGGCTTTTTTGCCGCGCTGGCGCTGGGGCGCTGGGAACTGCTGCTGCCCCTGGCCGTTTTTCACGAACTCTTCTGGCTGGATGTCATTCCCGTGGGCACTGTGGTGCCTCCCTCGCCTTCGCTCTCTTTTCTCCTGCTTGCGGGAGTGATTCAGGTTTTCGAAATCACGACTCCGGGCGCGCTCATTCTGCCGCTGATGGGCACGGTGCTCTGCGCCTATCTGCCCTGCCGGCTGGAGCAGGCCGGTCGCCTGCGCACGGACGCCGTCGTCGAGCGTGTGGAGCACGCCCTGATCGACCCGGCCTGCGACGTGGATGCGCTGCTGAAACGTGAAATCCGTACTTCGCTTCTTTCGCAGACCCTGCGGGCCGCGGCTTTGTATCTGCTCTGCTTTGCCGGGCTCTGCCTCGCGCTGTGCTCGGTGCGGAACATGTACGACGGCCTGCCGGATTTTGTCGCCGTTACCGCGCCCGTGCTGCTTTGCGCCGGGTCGCTCGGCGCGTTGCTCGCCCTGCGCACGCGGCGGGCGTTCGCTGTTTTTGTGCTCGCCGTCTGGCTCGTGCTGCTTGCGCATAGGGTCTGACAGGAGTAAGAATCTGTCCTTACGGGCAGCCATGCCGGATGTACAGCGAAGGAGTTAAACCATGAGCTATCAGAAAGTGCTTGTTCCCGTCAGCGGAAAATACAAACTCGAACGCTCCATGCGCGCTCTCGAGCATGCGTTGGAAATCATCAGGCCGGCGGGAGAAGTCTGTTTTCTCCATTGTCTGGAGGAAGTGCCGTATCTGATCCAGGGCGCGGATCACAAGAAACTGGTCATGGAAGACGGCAGAGAAGCCGAAGCGTTGCTCAAGCCGCTGGTGGATCGTTGCCGCAAGGCCGGCGTGGAGTGCAGGGTGCGCCTGATCGAATGCTCGGCTGTCATGGCCATTCCCCGTATCGCCGAGGAAGAAGGAAGCAACGTTGTCGTTATGTTCAGCGACGGCCGCAACGAACTCGGCAAGCTCTTTCTGGGCAGCACCACCGAGCGCGTGTTGCAGCACCTCAAGGTGCCGCTTCTCGTCGTCCATTAGGATCTGTCGACACTACAGGAGTTTTTGTTATCTGCCGAGGAGGATGAGCTTTTTATGGAGAGAGTGTACTCTTATGGTACTCGACCGGAATAAAAAGCGATATCCGACAAAGGCAGGAACGAAAAGAACGTAGTGTCAACCCTAATTCACCAGACGTAAGCGCCGGCATAGCCCACCACCCGGCCGGAATCGCCCGATGCGGTGGCCGAGGTGCCGTAACCGGCAAGTTCGGCCTTTGTCGCGCCGAGCGCGTTGCAGGCAAACAGCGCCAGTGCGGCGGGGCAGACCCCGCACATGGTGATGCGTTCCGCGCGCACGGTGGCGAACAGTTTTTCCGGCGTGCGCTCCAGCAGCGGGGAAAGGGCCTGCGTGTCCTTTTGTACCGTGCGCTCCTGGTTTTCAAAGTGGTTCATGTCCGAACTCACCACCAGCGCGGTCGTGCGCCCGGCCCGCGTTTCTTCGCGCAGCACCCCGGCCAGGGCTTCCCCGGCCCGGCGCAACCCTTCCAGATCGTGCAGGCCGACGCAGATCGGCACTATGCTCAAAGCGGGAACTTTTGCCTGAAGAAAGGGCAGCGGCACTTCCAGCGAATGCTCCGAGGCGTGGGCTTCCATATCGGCCTCAAAACCGCCCCCGGAAGCGATGCAGCGGTCGGCGAGTCCGGCGTCCACCTCCACCGGGCCGAGAGGGGTGATCCATTTTCCTTCCGGCCACACGGCCAGAGGCCTGCCCCGGCCGCTGTGGTTGGGGCCGAGCAGGATCAGGCGCTCCGGCAGGCGCACCCTGCCCAGCGTTGCGCCGATGATCGAGCCGCAGAACATGTAGCCCGCGTGCGGCAGCATGACCATAAGGGGCTCGACGGTTCCGTCCGCATTCCCCAGATATTCCTGCACCTCCCGGCGCAGCGCCCGCTCTGTGCCGGGATAAAACCGGCCCGCGACTATGGGATGACGATCCGACACGGCATGCTCCTCCTACGGAATTTACGCTTGAAGCAGTTGATTGCCGGCGGGCCGAGCCCGCCTGCGACTATTTCTAACGCCCCGGATTCACATTCATGTCCGCCGGGGCGGAAACGGTGACCGCGTGATTGATGTCCGCGCCCTTGTTCGGGGGCAGGATCAGTTCCCAGAAGAGCAGATGCTCCTTCTCGTCCTTTTTGGCTTCCGGCTTGCTGTTGACGCTGATGTTGATGTCCTTGTCGCCGGATTCCGGCTCGGCGTCCTCTATGCGCAGGGCTACGGACTTTGAACCGGCGTTGAAGGCCTTGAAGGTCCAGTTCCATTCCCAGCCGCGCTTTTTGCCGATGATCACGCCGCTTTTGCCGCTTTGGCGCGAATCCAGAATGCGCTCCACGCTCACGCGCGGGTCAACGCCGAAAAAGAGTTCGGCCTTGTCGTCCCTGAGCGCGAAATTGCCTTTGCCCACGGCCGCGTCTTCCAGAAGAAAGGTCGCCCGCCCCTGGGGCCAGGCGCGGGCGTCTTCCACCGTGCAACGCGCGGAGAGAAATACCCGCTTGTCCATAGCAGGCCGGGCCAGACGGAGGAATGAAACCTTCCACTCGGCTTCGCGTATGGTCAGGCGGGATATGCCTTCGCGCAGATTGCGCGTTCCCAGTTCCCAGGAAGCGAAGGCGTCCCGATCCATAAACAAAGGCGCGGGAGCCGGCGAAGGGAGAGGGGCTCCGGCGATCAAGGCTTTGGGCTTCTGCATCGGGGTGGAGTCTTGCCGCGCAGCGGCGAAGGGCATGGCGTTATCGTCGACGGTGGCGGAGTTTTCCACCTTCCAGGGGAAGAGCTGAAGGGGGGTAAGGCGCGTGTCGGCCGCGCGGGAAACAAGCACAACATGCGCGGCGTTCCAATCCTGCCCGCTGTTCTGGCTGATTTCCGCTTCCAGGCGCACTCGAACCAGGTTGTGATCCGGCAATGCCGTAACGCGGTAGAGCGGCTGCCAGCCGCAGTCGCCGGCAGTGTAGGAGCAGCGGAGTTTCACCACGCCCTTGGCCGGGCCGGAAAGGCTTGCCGTAACCGCCGTCAGTTCTCTGCCCACGGCCGGCAGGGCGTCGTATTCGGCCTTGGCGGCCCGTATGCGCTCTTCCAGAGCTTTTACAGCGGCGTACAGCTCGGGAACGGCCTGCTGCATGTGCGCGTCGCGTTTGCTCATGTCTTCGAAAGAAAGTTCCTTGCCGGGGGCCGTCCACAGGGCGAGGCGGGCCTCTGCGGCGCGTTTTTGGCCTTCCAGGCGGATGATCTCATTGCGCAACGCGTCCCGGCGTTCGTGCCCGGCGGGGGGAAGTTCTGAAAAATGCCGCGCTGTGGCCATATCTTCCACGCCGCGGCCTTCGGCCGTCAGGCTTACATCCACGGAGTTCCCGGGAAGGAAAAAGCGCGCTTCGGCGCGGCCGTCCGCGCCCGCTTCCACGGTTACTTCCTGCTCCGCCGTGATGCGGGCGTTTTGGGGGCTGAGCAGCACTTCTTTTATCGTGCCGAATCCGGCGGCCTGTGCAACCTGCGCGGGCAGGGCGCAGGCGAGCAGGATAAGGAACACAGAGACGCATTTACCCATGATGAACCTCCACAAATTCTCCTCTTACACCACCTTCACGCCGCCCAGCCAATGGGCCGTGACCCGGCCCCGCAATTCCCTGCCCAGCCAGGGAGTGTTCGAGCTTTTGGAATGCAGGGTGTCGGGCCCGACGATCCATGTTTGATCCGGATCAAACAGGAAGAAGTCGGCCGGATCGTCCGCCTGGAAGCGATTGACGGGCAGGTTGAAGATGCGGGCCGGCTCCAGCGCCCAAAGGCGGATGAGGTCGCCGATGGTGAGGATTTTTTCGCGCACCAGTTCATAGCTCAGGCTTACGGCGGTATCGAGCCCGGTAATGCCGTTGGGGGCTTCGTCGAGCGGGCATTCCTTCTCGTGCGGGGCGTGGGGCGCGTGGTCGGTGACGAGGATGTCGATGATGCCGGTTTTAACGGCCAGACGCAGGGCTTCCCGGTCCTCCTTCGTGCGCAGGGGCGGGTTGACCTTGGCGTTGGTGTCGTAGTTTTCGAGCGCGCTGTCGTCCAGGTGCAGGTAATGGGGACAGGTTTCGGCGGTGACGCGCACGCCCTGGGCCTTGCCCCAGGCGATGAGATCCGCGGCCCGCCTGCAGGAGACGTGAGCGATGTGCACGGGCAGTTCCAGATATTGGGCGAGCAGGATGTCGCGCGCCACCTGCATGGCCTCGCCCACGTCGGGCTGGCCCTTGACGCCGATGCGGCCGCTGACCGCGCCTTCGTTCATGTGGGCGCCGGCGGCGAAGCTCGCGTCCTCGCAATGGTCGATGACGACCCTGCCCAGATCGGCGGCGTATTCCATAACGCGGCGGAAAAGAGCCGAGTTTTCCATAGACTTGCCGTCGTTGGAAAAAGCCACGCAGCCGGCTTCGGCCAACTCGCCCAGAGGAGCCATTTCCTTGCCCGCCAGATCAGTGGTGGCCGCGCCCACGGGGTAGGCGCGCGGGCCGTGGGGAAAGGCGCGGGCGGCCTGCTCGAGGATGAATTTGGTGATGCCCGCGTTGTCGTTGACGGGTTTGGTGTTGGCCATGCACATCACCGCGCCGAAACCGCCGTGTGCGGCGGCCTTGAGGCCGGAGGCGACGTCTTCCTTGTACTCGAAGCCGGGTTCGCGCAGATGGACGTGGGCGTCGATAAAGCTGGGAAAGAGCAGCTGTTTGTTCGCGTCCACACTTTCCACGTCCTTGGGAGCCTTTACGGAGCCCTGAGGAGCCAGGGAAACGACGCGGCCGTTTTTCACGAGCAGGTCGACGAGCTTGTTTTCGTACAATGCGTTGCGCAGCAGCAGGTTCATGCGTTTTCCCCTCCGTCGTTCCTGGTCGCCATGAGAAAGAGTATGGCCATGCGCACGGCCACTCCTGCGGCCACCTGATCGAGGATCAGGCTTTGCGGGCAGTCGGCCAGGGCGGATGCGATTTCAAGGCCCCGGTTCATGGGGCCGGGATGGAGTATGCGGGCTTCCGGCCGGGCAAGCTCCATGTGGCGCGCGCCCAGACAAAAACGTTTGGCGTATTCGGCCAGATCGGGCAGCAGCCCGGCCTGTTGGCGTTCAAGCTGAAGGCGCAGGCACATGACCGCGTCCACGTCGCGCACGGCCCGGCCCAGGTCGTCAAAAACCTCCACGGGCCAGGAGGCTATGCCCGGCGGCAGCAGAGTGCGCGGCCCGCACGCCCGCAGGCGTACCCCCAGGCGCGAGAGCAGGCGGATGTTGGAGCGCGCCACCCGGCTGTGGGCGATATCGCCCAGGATGAGCAGGGTTTTGCCCGCAAAGGCGTCGCCCCAGGTGCGGCGCAGGGAAAAGCAGTCGAGCAGGGCCTGGGTGGGATGGGCGTGCTGGCCGTCCCCGGCGTTGACCACGCCGCATTCCAGCCGCTCGGCCAGAAATTGCGCGGATCCGCTGCCCGAATGGCGGATGACGATGATATCCGGAGCCATGGCCTGAAGGGTGAGGGCGGTATCCTTGAGGCTCTCGCCCTTGGAGAGGCTGGAACCGCTTTTGGCGAGGGAGAAAGTGTCGGCCGAAAGGCGTTTGCCGGCCACGTCAAAGGAGGTTTTGGTGCGGGTGCTCGGCTCCGCGAAAAAGAGCACGACGCTCTTGCCCCTGAGCACGGGAACTTTTTTTATGGGGCGCAGGTTGATTTCCTCAAAGTGGGCGGCCTGATCGAGCAGGGTTTCCAAATCCTGCCGCGAAAGCTGTTCCACATCCAGCAGATCCTTGTGCGGCCATGCGATGTGCGTATCGTTCATAGTGCGTACCGGGTAGAAGGTTGAAAATCCTCGGGCAGAACGGCCCAGGCGGCCCGCCTGCCCGGCGTGAGCGCTCCCGTTTCCGGACGACAAAGGGCATGCGCGGCGTTGACGGTCATCATGCGGATAAGAGCCTGATCGGGCAGATCGTGTCGCCCGCGCAGAGCGCGGGCTTCATTCCAGAGGTTGAGATCGGCATTGGAGGCGAGGCTGTCCGTGCCGAGGCAGAGGCAAACACCGGCATCGATAAGGCGATCGGCCGGGGCTTCCCCGCCTACGCCTATTGCCGCGTTGGAACGCGGGCAAAGGCAGACGTTCGTTTGTGTTTGAGCGAGCAGGGCGGCTTCCTCCGCATCGCAGTGCACGCAGTGCACGGCCAGGGTGCTCGGGCCGAGCAGGCCCAGCGCGCGCGCCAAGGCTATGGGGCGTTTGCCCGGCGGAGCCCAGCCTTCGGGCAGAATGCCGCGCGCGCGCAGCAGTTCGCAAAGAGGGCCGCGCCCGTGGAGCAGGCAGTCTACTTCCTCGTCGTGTTCGGCCAGATGCAGGGCAAAGGTCTTGCTTTGCGTAAGGCAGCGATTGCGGGCGCTTTGCAGCGTTCGCGGATGCGTGGAAAAGAGCGCATGTCCGGAAAGCGCGCAATGCGGCCGCAGATCCGGCGGCACGTCTTTCAGGCGCTCGGCTTCAAGCTCTTTTTCGTCCGCCGGGGCGAAGCCGAAGCATTCGAGGAAAAAATCCGCGCCGACGCCGGCCGCAAAAAAAGCCCCCGCTGTATTTACGGGGGCTTCACTGTTCACATCGCCCACATGAACAATGCCGTGGGCCGCCGTTTCTTCGGCGGCTTCGGCAAGCGCCTCTTTCTTCAGAGCGCCGGTTTTCTTGAGGGCGAGCAGGCTTTGCACCCAAACGGCAAAGCCCTGGCCGAGAACCGTACGATTGCGCAGGGAGGAAAGTTCCAGATGGCAGTGGGCGTTGAGGAGTCCGGGCAGCAGGGTGACTTCGCCCGCATCCCGGAGCGGGACGCCCGTCCGGCGTTTGAAGTCCGCATGGGATTCAACGGCCGCGACAAGGCCCGCGCGGATGACGAGAACGGCGTTGTCCAATACGGTCAAGGGCGCCGAAAGTTCGGTTCGGCGCAGGGCGGGAGCCGTGTCCGCCAAAGTCAGGATGCGTCGCGCGCGCAAGGCGAATGTGTTCATGCGGGAAACGTCGTGTGAAGAATAGCCGTTGTCGGGGGGCGTTGTAAAGGGAGATAAAAACGTTGCAAGTTCGCGCGCAAGAGGGTATTAAAGACGGCTCCGCAAGCCGTTCCGCCGGAGTTTCGCCCCGGCGGAAACCCGGAACGAATGCGGTCGGCGCCGGTGCGCCATGCCGAAAACCGCGTGCCGCGCGCGGCGGTTTTGAGCGGAAATTTTTTGTAATTTTCGTTCCGGGTACTACTAACCAACAGTCTGTTCGGAGGCACCATGTTTTTTGAATCCCTCGCCCACGCCATGGGCGCGCCCCAGGGCGGCGCTCCCGCCGGCCCCACGGAGATGCTTGTCCAGTTCGCGCCGCTTGTGCTGATGATCGCGGTGTTCTGGTTTCTGCTCATCCGTCCCCAGAAAAAGCGCCAGCAGGAACACAAAAAGATGCTGGACGGCCTGCGTCGGGGTGAACTGGTGATGACCAGCGGCGGATTCTTCGGCCGTATCATCGATATCGACGGCGACATCATTACCGTGGATCTGGGCGAAACCAAGGTGCGCATCGGGCGCGGCTTCATCACCGGCCTTGTGGATGCCAAGCTTCAGTCCGCCTTCAAGGAAGGCAAGAAGGGCAAGGCTTCCTCCTCGGAAGACCGGGCGCCGAAAGAAATTGAAAAACGGGATGCCGGCGACGATTCCGACTCCTCCGAAAAATAAGAATTCCGCTTGTCAACCGCCGCGTACGCGCCCCCGCCGGGGCGCGTACGCGTAATCAAGGTGTTCCGATGAATTCTCTGCCCTGGCGCGTAGGCGTTGTGCTGCTGGTGTTCGTGGTGTCGTTGGTCTATGCCCTGCCGAGCGTGCCGGGCATTGCCGAGTCCCCCCTGGGCCGCTTTCTGCCCGATAAAAAAATCAGCCTTGGCCTGGATTTGAAGGGAGGCATCCACCTCACTCTGGGGGTGGAAGTGAGCAAGGCCGTCAGCAACAGCCTGACCCAGTGCGGGCAGGATCTGCGCGCCGAAGCGCAGAGCGAGGGCATAGTGGTTTTGCGGCCGCGCGTGGTTTCCGGCGACGTGCTGGAATTCACGCTGCCGCGCGGCGATCAGAAAGACAAGCTGCAGGAAATGCTGGCGAAAAAATTTCCCCAGCTCAACGTCGCCGCTCCGATTGCCGCCGAGGGCGGCCAGTTGCGCTACACTTCGCGCTTTACCGACGCGCACGTGAAGCAGCTTTCCGAAATGGCCCTGGATCAGGCCCTGCGCACCATACGCAACCGCATCGACCAGTTCGGCGTGTCTGAACCGGATATACGCAAGCAGGCCGCCGACAACCGCATCCAGGTGCAGTTGCCCGGCCTTTCCGACACCAAGCGCGCCATTCAACTGCTGGGCCAGACCGCCAATCTCGAATTCCATCTTGTGCGCGACGACGTTGACCCCGCCCGGCCCGTGCTGCCCACGGGCACGGCCGTCTATCCCATGCTGGACAAACGCGCCGACGGCGCGGAAAAAGCCATAGTGCTGGACAAGGACGTGCTGCTCACCGGAGCGGATGTCACCGATGCCCGCCCGGCGTTCGACAAGGGCAATCAGGCCTACGTGCTGCTCAACTTCAACAGCCGGGGCGCGGCGATCTTCGAGCGCATCACCGGAGAAAACACGGGCAGGCGGTTGGCCATTGTGCTTGACGGCAAGGTCTATTCCGCTCCCAACATCCGTGAACGCATCGCCGGCGGCCGGGCCAGCATTACCGGCGGCTTTTCCACGGCCGAAGCCCAGGATCTCGCCATCGTGCTGCGCGCGGGCTCTCTGCCCGCCCCGGTGGTGGTGCTGGAAGAACGCACCGTGGGCCCCAGCCTGGGCCAGGAATCCATCGACAGCGGTTTGAAAGCCTCCCTCGTCGGCGGCCTCGCGGTCGTGCTCTTCATGGCCGTGTACTACAGCTTGAGCGGTATTATCGCGGACCTCATGCTCTGTTTCACCATGCTCATCCTCTCGGCGGGCATGGCGGCCTTCGGCGCCACGCTCACCCTGCCGGGCATCGCCGGCATTGTGCTGACCATAGGCATGGCCGTGGACGCGAACGTGCTCATTTACGAGCGCATACGGGAAGAACTGCGCCGCGGGCTTACGCCCCTTGCTTCGGTCAAGGCGGGCTTTGAGCGGGCGACCATGTCGATCACCGACTCCAACCTGACCACCGTCATCGCCACGGCCATTCTCTACCAGTTCGGCACGGGGCCCATACGCGGCTTTGCCGTTACGCTGTCGCTGGGCATCTTTGCCTCGATGTTCACAGCCATTTTCGTTGCGCGGATTGTTTTCGAAATCTGGGCCCGCAAGGCCGGCCCCAAGGGCTTGAGCATATAACTTGAGCATATAAGGAGCCCGGCATGGGACTCACTTTCATAAAGCACACAACGCACATCAATTTTGTCGGACAACGCCGCATCGCCTATGCCCTGTCCATCCTGCTCATCCTCGTGGGCATAGGCTCCATATTCATAGGCACCGGCCCGCGCCTGGGCATCGACTTCGCCGGCGGCGTGATCGTCCAGGTGCAGTTCGCAAAGCCCGTGGACGACGAGGCACTGAAAAACAGCCTGAGCGTGGACGAACTGCCGGGCCTTTCCACCCAGCGCTTCGGCGAAGGCGGACGGGACTATCTGCTGCGTTTCTCCTCCAGCGACGCCACGGCCCAGCACATCCGCGACGGCGTGACAAACGCCCTTAAAATCGCTTTTCCCGACAACAGCGCTGAAATCGTGCGCCTGGAAATGGTCGGCCCCAAGGTGGGCGCGGATTTGACCAACAAGGCCTTGGAAGCGATGTACTACGCCACCCTGCTCATCGCCGTGTACATTTCCGGGCGCTTCGAACACCGCTGGCTGGTGGCCGCGCTCATGGCAGCCGCGCTCTGGGGCAGCGTCTACGCCGTGAGCCTTTTCGGCCTGGGCACGGGAAGCATGGTCTGCACCGCCTTGGCCGTTACGATCATCGTCTGCTGGAAGCTCAAGCTCAACTTCGCCCTGGGGGCCGTCATCGGACTTCTCCACGACGTGCTCATCACATTGGGCTTGCTCAGTCTCCTCGACAGGGAGATAGATCTCAACGTGGTCGCCGCTCTGCTTACCCTGATAGGCTATTCCCTCAACGACACCATCATCGTTTACGACCGCATACGCGAAAACCTGCGCGCCGAGCCCACCCACGACATGGCAACCATCATCAACGACAGCGTCAACCAAACCCTTTCGCGCACCATCCTCACCAGCGGCACCACCTTTGTGGCCGTGCTGGCGCTCTTTCTGCTCGGCGGCGGCGTGATCCACGATTTCGCCCTCACCATGCTCATAGGCGTGGTCATCGGCACGCTCTCCTCCATCTACGTTTCCGCGCCTGTGCTTCTGGCCTTCGGTTCCACCTCCCAGTACGTGGCGGCCCAGCGCAGGGAAGTGTTCGAAAAGCCCGGCGAGCACGGCGTGGTGTAGCAAGCCTCCGGCGGGTAAGGGCGTTGTCCCCTCCCCGCAATTGTTCTGCTTCATTCCGTTTTCTAACATGCAAACGACAAAGGCCGCCGTGCAGCGGCCTTTGTCGTTTGCGGCGGAAAACGTGTTTTCAGTTGTTGGCTTCTTTAGGCGACGCGGTTTTCTCCCACAGCCTTCCGCCTGACAGGGCGTGGCCGGGGACGTTGCGTGACGGGAGCCGGGCGGGGCGTCCTCGGGGCGGGCTGGGGCGTTTTGACGTGCACGTCGAGCTGGGGGAAGGCCACTTCAATCTTGTGCTCTTCGAAGATGGAGAGGATTTCTCCGCGTAGTTCGGAGGAAATGGAGAGTCCGTCGTTATAATCGTTGACCCAGAAACGCAGGCTGAAGTCGAGGGTGCTGTTGCCGAACCCGACAAAGAAGCACGCGGGCTTGGGGTAGCGCAGCACGCGCGTGTTGGAGGAAGCGATGCGCAGCAGCAGTTCCTGCACCAGCCTGTGGTCGGTGCCGTAGGCCACGCCCACGGTGATTTCGCGGCGCACGGTGCGGCTGTTGCGCGTCCAGTTGATGAGGCGGGTGGAGATGAATTCCGAGTTGGGCACGAAGATCACGGCGTTGTCGAAGGTTTCGACCGTGGTGGCGCGCACGCTGATTTTGCGCACGGTGCCGGTGAGGTTGCCCACCTCGACCACGTCGCCCTCACGCAGGGTACGGCTGAAGATGAGGATGAGCCCGCTGACGAGGTTGTTGACGATGGCCTGCATGCCGAAGCCTATGCCCACGGAAAAGCCCCCGGCCACGATGGCCAGCTTGTCGGTGCTCACGCCCATCGCGCGCAGGATGAGCAGGGCGAAGAGCATCCACAGGCTGTAGGTGAAGCCCGTCTGCAGGGGGGTGGTGAGAGTGGGATCAAGGCCGCTTTCAGGGAGTTTGCGGATAAAGGCCCGTCCGGCCGAGGAAAGGGCGCGGGTGAGGTAGAACGCGCCGAAGATGAGCAGGATCAGGAAAATGTCCACGCTCACGCCGCCCACGCTGAAGCCCGCGCGCAGATAGGGCAGCACCAGATAGAGGCCGCCCGGGCAGGTGACCAGGCATTGCAGCATGCCTGCAAGCACGAGGGCCAGCACAAGCGGGAAGGCGCAGCTGAAGAGCAGACCGCCGATCACGCCTGCCGCGCCTTCTTCGGGAATGCGTGACGAGAGCTTATGCAGGCTGGTGATGCAGGCCGTGGCGAGGTTTATGCCCACAACCACCGCGACGAAGATGAGATAGAGGAGGATGGAGATTCTGGCCCAGCCGAGCAGGGTGATGAAGAGGGCGAGCCAGAGCACGGCGGGCTCCATCTTCAGGATGCAGTATTCCAGTTGGGGCAGGCTGTCGGGAACAGCGCGCCGGCGTTTGATCAGCACGGCAAGCAGCAGACCCGCGAACCAGAGAAGACCCTGAATCGGGGCCGGAGGGTCACCGGAGATGATCAGGCTGCCGCACAGCAGCAGGGGAAAAATTCCCCAGATGGGCGAAAAGCGCGGCGGATCGGGAAAGTTCACGCGCCGCAGATCCCAGGCCAGGGCAAGCTGCCCCCAACTCAGGGCCAGGTTGCCCGGCAGCAGCAGGGCGCGGTACAGTTCTTCCTGCGGCCCGAACGCCGTGCTGTAGCAGGCGATGCCGAAGCAGATGCAGGGCAGGCTGCTCGTGAACATGTGACGGTATTCCTCTCCCGCGCCCCGGCGGCGCAGCCAGGCGTGCAGCAGGAAGAGGAAGAGGGTGCTGAAGATGAAGATGTTGAGAAAGCGCGGGGCCACGTTCTGCCAGGTGCGCTTGCTCTGGGGCAGTTCCATGGGCAGGCGCAACTTGAGGGATTCCGTCTGCGCGTCGATCTTGGCGCTGATGTTGTCCCAGGCCGCCGGGGTGAAAAAGCGTCCCGCCGCGGTGTAATAGTCAAGCCAGCGTCCGGCCATGGAAGAACGCAGGGCATCGATGGACGCGTTCAGGCGTTTTTCAAGAAAGTCGCCGGGCGTGGTGATGACCGCAAGCCGGTTCTGGGCTTCTGTCAGCCGTTTTTTCATCAACTCCACGCGTTTGGTGAGGGCGACCACTTCCTGAGTGCGGGCCTTGTCCTGCGGAAGCTGGAAGCCGCTCAGGCCTTCTTCAAATCGGGAAATTTTCGGCAGCAGCTCGTTCAACTGCCCGCGCGCCTGCGCGGCGCCGGCCATAATGCGGCCGAGTTCCCGCTGAAGGAGCAGGCAGCGTTTGTGCACGGCCTGGAGCACCTGAGGATTGTCGGGATACTGCCCGGCAAGCAGATCCAGCGCCCTGGCGTTGCTTTCCAGCGTAGGCAGGCGCGAGGAAATGCTTCTGCCCATCTCGGGCAGGCCCTTGCGCAACTCGTCCAGCAAGCTTTCCATGCCGGCGGCGTACACCGGCTGATTTTCCCAGGCCAGGGCCCAGGCGCTGTCCACCACGTCGGCATCGGCCTGTTGCTCCGGCGGCGGGGAAGGGGCGGCGTTTTCGGATGCGGCGCTTTTTTCGGCAGCCGCGGCCGGGGGCGTGGAGGCGGGCGCGGCCTGCGCGCCGCACGGAAGGAACAGGCAGACGATCAGACACAGAACCATGAAACGCATCGGGCGCATTGTTGCCTCGAAAAAAGCCAAGAACGTTGGAGTGAAGGTTATCTCAACAACTGAGCAAAATCAGGCGCTTTTGTCCAGCCGGCGGGCAGGGTGAAAAGCGTGTCGGCAAGCGGACCGGCGTGGATGTTCGTAAATTCGCGGCGCATGGTTCCGTCTTCCTGGCGCAGCGGCACGCTGAAGTCCTCTGAGAGCAGAAAAATGCGCGTGACCGTGCGTTCTTTGCCCATCAGGCTTTCCCTGCTCACGCTGCGTATGCGCTCCGCCTTTCTGCCGGCTACGGTTTCCGAGCCGAGTTTTTCTTCCGCGTGCGAGAGCTGACGCGCATGCATGACCTTGGGGAAGGATTCGAGCATGTATTCCAGGTAGACCCAGCGCTGCGGCGCAAAGGAGCCTTCCAGGTATTTCCTGTTCGCCGTGTTGAGCAGCCGGGACTTGCCGCTGCTTACGTCGGCCAGCAGCACGAGTTTTTCAAAGGGGCCGGAACCGTTGATTTCATAGCGCAGCCTGCTGTTGGAAACAAACACCTTGGCCGGCTGCTCTTCGGGGTTTCCTTTCAGGTCGCTTTGGCGCATTTCGCCGGAATAGGAAGTTTCCCCGTGCAGCGGAGAACCCGCGAAGCCCGGCCAGACGGTCTGGTTCCGCACGCAGGCCGCAAGAAGACAGCAGAAAAGACAGAGCGTGAGCAGCGCGGTGTTTTTCATGGCGTCTCCGTGAGAGCATATTTACTTTGAGATGTGTCGTTTACGGCGGGCAAAGCCCGCCCGCGGCAAACTCGCGGCCGTGATTCGCAGGCAAATCACGGCAGAGCGGATGAACATTATAAAAAAGTGTGAAGCCCGAAGCATTGTGCTTCAAGCTTCACACTTTGTCCAGCATAATATCCTGAAAATTCAATCACATGAATTTTCAGGGTTTAGGAAATCAGGGCAACATCCACTTCAGCACATAGGCCTGCAGGTAGGTCATCACGCAGAGGACCATCAGCATGGCTATGGAGTGCCAGAGGGTGAAGCGGAACAGGTTGCCTTCCTTGCCGATCAGCCCGGTGGCGGCTGTGGCCACGGAGATGGACTGGGGCGAAATCATCTTGCCGGTGACGCCGCCGGAGGAGTTGGCCGCAACCGTCAGGTTCGGGTCCACGCCCACGGCTTCAGCGGTGGTGCGTTGCAGACCGCTGAACAGGGCGTTGGAGGAGGTGTCGGAACCGGTCAGGAACACGCCGAGCCAGCCGAGTATGGGCGCGAAGAACGGGAAGAGCGCGCCCGTCTTGGTGAAGGCCAGACCGAGGGAAGAGCTCATGCCCGAATAGTTCATGATGTAGGCCAGGCCCAGAATCATGGCGATGGTCAGAATGGGGAAGCGCAGTTGGTGGCAGGTGCGCGCCAGACAGGACATGGCCTTGCCCATGCTGTAGCCGGGCATGATGAGCACGGAAAGAAGGCCGGTAAAGAGAATGGCCGTGCCGGCCGCGGTAAGCGGGTTGAAGGTGAACTTCGCGGCGTAGGCGACGTCCTTCGGCACGATGGGAGCGGTTTTCGTGACCAGATTGTGCAGACCGGGCCATTCGAACGCCCAGGTGGTGGAGGGGCCGACGGCGCTCTTGAAGAGCTGGAGGCCCCACACGAAGACCATGGCCGCCAGAATGATATAGGGCGCCCAGGCGCGAACCACTTCGCCCGCGCTGTAGCTGCACTTGACGGCTCCGCTGCTGGGCGGTTCGTCCGGGAAGTGCCAGGTGGCCTTGGGCTTCCAGACGCGCAGCAGAACCACCATGCCGATGATGGTGATGACGGCGGACATGATGTCGGGCAGGTAGGGGCCGTGGTAGTTGGAAAACACGAACTGCGAAACCGCGAAGCACAGGCCCGCCGTGAGCAGCGCGGGCAGAACTTCGAAAGTGCGCTTGAAGCCGCACATGGTCACGCACACCCAGAAGGGCACGATAACGGAAAGGAAGGGCAACTGGCGGCCGCAGATGGAGCTGATTTTCATCATATCCAGGCCGGAGACCTGGGCGGCAACGACGATGGGAATTCCGATGGCGCCGAAGGCCACGGGCGCGGTGTTGGCAATCAGGCAGATGCCGGCGGCGTAGAGGGGGTTGAAGCCCAGGCCCACGAGCATGGCGGCGGTGATGGCCACGGGCGTGCCGAAGCCGGCCGTGCCTTCAATGAAGGCGCCGAAGGCGAACGCGATGAAGATGGCCTGCAGGCGACGGTCATCGGTGAGCGCGGCGAGCGATTCCTTGATGATTTCGAATTCGCCGGATTCCACCGTCATGTTGTACACCCAAACGGCGGTGATGACGATCCAGACGATGGGGAAAAGCCCGAACAGCGCGCCCATGGCGGTGGCGCTGACAGCCATGCCCACCGGCATGCCCCATACCAGAATGGCCAGCAGCACGGCCGATCCGGTGCCCACAAAGGCGGCTTTGTGGCCGGGCGTGCGCTTCACGGCCAGCATGTAGAACAGCAGGTAGAGGGGTATGCCGGCCACCAGAGCCGAGATGAGATACTGCGGCATGCTCGGCGCGAGACTGCCCAGCGGGTCGTAGACTTGCAGCCATTTTTCCATAGTACACTCCTCAAGGTAACAGGTTTGACCACGCTGCATTGCAAAACAACGTGCGCGAAGCAATGATCCGTCAACAAGGCGGGAATATTAGCGAATATATATTCACCGCTATATGGTCAAAAAAAGCCCGGCTTTGTTCTCCGCAGCCGGGCTTTTTTTGTCATCGTTTCAGGTTTTCCGCCAGCAGTTCCGCGATGTGCGTCACTTTGAAGGGCAGCTTCTTCTTTTCCGCGCCGCCGCGCAGCTGCATGACGCAACCGGGGCAGTCCACCACCAGGCGCGTTGCGCCGGTAGCGGCGAAGTTTTCCAGTTTTTTCTCCAGAATCTGCGAGGAGATTTCCGGAAACTTCACGGAATAGCTGCCGCCGAAACCGCAGCACAGCTCTTCTTCGGCCGCCGGCACGTATTCGGCCGCCGCGCCGATCAGGGCGCGCGGAGCTTCCTTCACGCCCAGACCCCGGCAAAGGTGGCAGGAGGCGTGATAGGTGACCTTTTCGCCCTTGTTGACGAAGTTCTCGTCCGTCAGGCCCAGCACGTCGCGCACAAAGGAGCTGAAGTCCGTCACTTTTGCGGCGAATGCGCTGTTTTTGAAGGAGAGCGGACCGCCCATGTTCGGGTAGGCATGCTTGATGTGCGAGGCGCAGGAAGCGCAAAGCGTGATGATCGCGTCATACCGCGAGCTTTCGAAAGCCTGCGAATTCTGCGCGGCCACTTCCTCCGCCACGGAACGCCGGCCCATGGCCTCCAGGGGCAGGCCGCAGCAACTCTGGTTCATGGGGAAATCCACGTCCACATCGTGCGCGGCCAGCAGCTTCACCGCGGCCAGCAGCTGCTCGGGATAGATGAAGTCCAGGGCGCAGCCGGCGAAGATCGCCACACGCTTCTTCGGGTTGGCGATGCGGGGTTTCACCTCGTCCCACATGTCCCTGAAGGATTTCGGCGCCAGGGCCGGCAGGGCTTTAAAGCCGTGCTCGCCCGAGAACATCTGCGGCAGATGACGCAGATAGGGCGTGCCGCCGGTGATCGGGCGCTGCGCGAACTTGGCGAATTTGAGCAGCGTGTGGAAGAGTTTGCGGTTTTTCATGACCGAGGAAATCAGCGCGGTGGGCGTATCCGTACCTGTTTCGTCGTTGAGGCGGGAGCGGATTTCGCGGATCAGGCGCGGCAGATCGATACCGCCCGCGCAGATGTCGGAACAGGCCTCGCAGCCCACGCAGTTCTGGGCCAGCACCCGGGATTTGTCGCGCCCGAAGAAGAAATAGCTCAGGATGATGCCGATGGCGCCGATGTAGATATAGCCCATCTTGTGCCCGCCCACGAGCCGGTAGACCGGGCAGACGTTGGCGCAGGCCCCGCAGCGCACGCAGCGCAGCACCTGGGAGAAGAGGGGATCGGCGGCCAGTTCGCTCCTGCCGTTGTCCAGAAACACGAAATGAACAGTCTTCTTTCCGCCTTCGCCGATCGGGGTGGGCGTTGCGCCGCCTATCCAGGAAACATAGGAGGTCAGGCGTTGCGAGGTGGCGTTGCGCGGCAGCACAAGCATGGCGGTCAGCGCTTCTTCGATGGTGGGGGTGAGCTTGTCCAGGCCGATGAGCGCCACGTGCACTTTCGGCAGGGTGGTGACCAGCCGGCCGTTGCCCTCGTTGGTGAGCATGGCCATGGTGCCGGTTTCCGCCACCGCGAAGTTGGCGCCGGAAATGCCCATGTCCGCTTCGATGAACTTGCGGCGCAGCTCGCGGCGGGCCACCTTGACCAGCTTGCCGATGTCGTTGCTCTGTTTTTCTTTGGTGGCGCGCGAGAAATCTTCGGCCACCTCGTCGCGGGACAAATGGATGGCGGGCATGACCATGTGCGAAGGCGGTTCGTTGCGCAACTGGATGATCCACTCGCCGAGGTCGGTTTCCGTTATTTCCAGTCCGTCTTTTTCCAGGCGGTGGTTGAGCAGCGTTTCTTCCGCCGTCATGGACTTGGATTTGATGATCTTCTTCACGTTGTTTTCGCGGGCGATGGCCGCGATGATCTCGTTGGCCTCGGTCGCGGTTTTGGCAAGGTGCACTTTCGCGCCGCGCTTCTCGGCCTCGGCCTTGAACTGCGCGAACAGTTCCGGCATGCGCTTGGAAGAGCGATCCTTGGATTCGGCGATCTGCGCGATCAGTTCGCGCTCGGGCACGTCCTTGAAGATATTGGCGCGGCTGGCCCGGTAGTCCACGGCGAACTTGTCCAGAGCCTTGCGCAGAAAGGGGTTTTCCAGGCTCTCGCGTATATCTTTGTGATAGGAGGCGAAATCTTTGGGAGCTTCCTGCATTGCTTATCCCTCCAGAAGGATGACGTGCAGTTCAAGAGGGCCGTGTACGCCGAGAGCCAGCACCCGCTCGATGTCCGCCGTGCGGCTGGGGCCGGTGATGAAGGCGTGATAACGCCCCTCGCCCGTGCTCTGTTGCTCGCGCAGCATGCCGGCTATACTTGCCAGATCGGGGTGGATGGTCGATTTGCGCAGAAGCAGCACGCTTTCTTCGCACATCATGGTGGCCAGACGCACTTCCTCATTTGTGGAGTCAAGCGCGCAGGTACCGCTGGCCGCAACGGCGTAATCCGCCCAGGCCAGGCCCACGTCTATGCCCGCCAGGCGATCGCGCAGGCCTTCGCGCAGGCAGAGAAAACCTTTGGCTTTGCAGGCTTTTTCCAGTTGGGTAAAGTCTTTGTCGCTCAAGCCGGGGGCCGCGATGATGCGTTGCGCGCGGGTAGGCAGCCTGTTTTCGCTCAACTCCCCGGTTTCCGTGCCCGGCTCCGGTGCCAGAAGCTCGCAGGGCGGCTTTTGTTCGCATATTTCCACAACGCGGGCCAGCGCTTCCTTCATGGAAGCGGCTTCCGTGACCTTGGCGGCCACAAGCCCGGCTTTTTCCGTAAACGCGGCAACGATGTCCTGAGTCTGAGCCATCGCATTCTCCTTGGGTAAAGACAAAAATCGTGTAAAGACCGGCGGGCGCTACGGCAGCGTTTCCGCGTAGAGTTGCACGGGATGTTTGACCATAACCGGATCGTTGTGTTGAGCGAGCATGTCGGTGATCTGCATCATGCAGGCCGGGCAGCCCGAAGCCACAACGTCCGCGCGGGAGGCGACCACGTTGTCGCGCTTGCGCGTGCCTATGGCCTTCGAGATGTCATAGTGGAAGAGGTTGAAACTGCCCCCGCAGCCACAGCAGCGATCCGCCTCGGCCATTTCCACCAGTTCGCAGGAAGGGTTGAGTTTGACGACTTCTCTGGGCTGGGCCGCGATGCCCAGCGATTTTTTAAGATGGCAGGGATCGTGATAGGTGATCTTGCGCCGCACGCCCCGGCCGGTCGGAGCGGGTTGGGCCTTGAGCACGTCGATGATGAAGGCGTTGACGTCCATGGCCTTTTCCGCGAATTCCGTGATGGGCGCGCGATATTCAAAGGGCAGGGTGTGGGCGAGTTCCGGCCACCATTCCTTGATCGTGGCCGTGCAGGAGCCGCAGGGCGTGATCAGGTAATCGAAGCTTCCTTTTTTCAGCAGCTCCACATTGGCCTTGATCTGCGCGGCAGCACCTTCCCCGTCTCCGGAGGCCAGGGCGGGAATGCCGCAGCAGGCGAAGTTTTCCGGCATATACACCCCGACCCCGTGGTGCCTGAACACTTTCAGGCAGGCCCGCGCCATGTCGGGATAGAGTTTGTCGCCCAGGCAGCCGGGGAAGAAGGCGACCTTGATGTTGCTTTGGCCCGCCGGAGTATCCAGCGCGCCCTCGGTGGACTGCAGGGACCTGGGCAGGGGGGTGATGTGGCGGTTGCCCAGGAATTTCGAAAGCAGCGGCGCGCAGGCCGTGCCCTGGCAGTTGTCCTGTTTGCGCATCACCAGACTCTGGAAGGGCCGGCCCAGGCGCATAAGCCCGTTGAACAGCGCGGGGTTGGCGAGCAGGGAGCGGAAGATGAGGCGCTTGATGGGCGAAAGACCGAGATAGCCGGTGACGATCTGGCGGGCCTTCATGAAAATTTCCATGATGCTCACGCCGGAGGGGCAGTTGGCCTGGCAGGAGCCGCACAAGAGACATCGTCCCAGTTTTTCGTTCACCGCTTCCGGGTCTTCGATCATCTTGCGGGCGAGGTTTTCCAGCAGAGCTATCTTGCCCCTTGTCACGTCGGCTTCCAGCATGGTGGCCCCGAACACGGGGCAGACGGCCTGGCAGAGCCCGCACTTCATACAGGAGATCAGCTTGTCGTCCAGCTCCATCAAGGCGGAAGCAAGGCTGTTGATGTCTTTCATGCTTAGATCCCCACAAGTTTGGTGGGATTGAGCAGCCCCTTGGGGTCAAGGGCTTTGCGCAGGCGCTGCGAGAACAGAATGGTGCCGCGCGAGGTTTCTTTTTCCATCCATTTGGACTTGGCCGTGCCTATGCCGTGCTCGCCGGACAGGGTGCCGCCCAGAGCCAGGGCCACGTCGAAGATTTCGTCAATGGCCAGTTCGACGCGGTGGAATTCTTCCTTGTCGCGCTTGTCGCAGAGTATGGTCGGATGGAGGTTGCCGTCGCCGGCGTGGCCGAAGGTGCCCATCTGAAGATTGTACTTCTTGGTGATCTTGTCCAGCGCTTCCATCATGGCCGGGATCTTGGAGCGGGGCACGGTGGCGTCTTCCAGCACCGTGGTCGGGCGTATGCGCGCCAGCACCGGCAGGGCCATGCGGCGGGCTTCCCAGAGCTTGAACTTCTCGGCCGCGTCCTTGGCTGTTTTGACTTCGCGCGCCTTGCACTTTTTGAGCACATTTTCAACCTCGGCGGCTTCGTCCTCGACCTGGGCGGGGTGGCCGTCCACTTCGATCAGCAGGATGGCCTGGGCGTCGCGCGGCAGGCCGGCCTTGGTGTAGTCGTCCACATAGCAGATGGTGGCGTTGTCGAGGAATTCCAGCGTGCAGGGCACAACGTGGGCCGCAATGATGCCGGCCACGGCGTTGGCGGCGGCCTGCACGTCGTCGAACACGGCCATCATGGCCTTGGAGGCACGGGGCGGCGGCACGAGCTTGAGAATGGCTTGGGAAATGACGCCCAGCGTGCCTTCGGAAGCGGTCATCAGCCCGGCGAGGTTGTAGCCGGTGACGCATTTGACCGTGCGGGAGCCGGATTTCACCATCGCGCCCGTGGCGTCGTACATTTCAAGGCCCATGACATAATCTTTGGTGACGCCGTACTTGAGCGCGCGCAGGCCGCCCGCGTTCTCGGCGATGTTGCCCGCGATGGTGGACACGGCCTGGGAGCCCGGATCGGGCGGGTAGAGCAGTTTGCGTTTGGCGACTTCGGCTGCGAAGGTTGCGGTGACCACGCCGGGCTCGACCACGGCATAGAGGTCTTCCTCGTTGATTTCCAGAATCTTGTTCAGGCCGTTGGTGAGGATGACGCAGCTTTCGGTGCTGTCGGGGATGGTGCCGCCGGAAAGGTTGGAGCCCGCGCCGCGCACCGTCATGGGCACGCCGGCGTCATAACAGCGCTTGACGATTTCGCCTATCTGCTCCGTATGGGTCGGGCGCACGACAACGGCGGGCACCACCGGGGGCAGCACGGCGGAATCGTACGCGTAGCTTTGCCTGTCGGCTTCGCCGGTCAGGACGTTTTCTTTTCCGAGCAGGGCCTCAAAATCTTTTATCAGTGCCGTACCGGACATGCATAACTCCTCATTTCAGGTTGGCGTGAGCGCCATGGACGGCGCCGGACGAACAAAGCCGCGAAAGTTTCTACTCGATATGTAGCGGGAAATATTCGCATTGACGGCGCCGCGCGCCCTAAATCCGTCCGGCGGACGCCGGATCAAAAAAAAACCGCTTCGGGTTCATCTCAGATTTTCTGTTGCGGAACTTCGCGGCAACTGTAGTGAATATCCGCACAAAGAGCAAGAGGGGGAAGACAAAAATTGTTTGTTTGCTCAATCTATATTTTCACGCACGGAAAAAGCCGAAACGAAGTTCACGGAAAAGAGCCGGGAGCGCAAAGCTGAAGCCCGGATTCCCGCAAAACGGAAACCCGGGCTTCAAACAGCGAATCCCTTCACAGTCACACGATGTACAGCATGGCGCTGTCCAGGCGGGCAAGGGTGGCCTCTTTGCCGAGAACTTCCATGATCTGCGGCAGAGCCGGGCCGCCGGAAACGCCGCTTAAGGCCACGCGCAGGGGCGGGCCGATTTTTTTGAAAGCAAGCCCCTTGGCCTCCAGGTGCTCGTGCAGGGCCTTTTCCAGGGCCGGAGCGGAAAAATCCGCCAGATCGGCGAACATTGAGCGCAGTTCGGCAAGCCGGGCCTTGCCTTCTTCGGTCAGGGCCTTGGCCGCGGCTGTCGGGTCGTAGGGAGGCGCGGCGGCGGGCCGGAGCAGGGGGGTCATGCTTTTGCCCAGATCGGCCAGGTTCGTCGCCCGTTCGCGGTACAGCGGCACAAGAGCGCGCAGGCGTTCGGGGGAAGCGCCGGGTTCGGCGAAGGGCGCGACCATGCGCGCAAGATCGTCAAGCGGCGTTTCGCGCAGATAATGGCCGTTGAGCCAGGCGAGCTTTTCCGGATCAAAGGCGGCCGCCGCCGGATTGAGGTTTGCGCCGTCGAACAGGCGTTCAAGCTCCGCCATGCTGAAGATTTCCTGATCCCCGTGCGACCAGCCGAGCCGCACGAGATAGTTGACCAGAGCCTGGGGCAGAAGGCCGTCCTGTTCGTATTCGATGACCGCGCGCGCGCCGTGGCGTTTGGAGAGTTTTTGCCTGTCCGGCCCCAGAATCATGGGCACATGCCCGAAACGGGGCAGGGGCAGGCCGAGGGCTTCGTAAAGCAGTATCTGGCGCGGAGTGTTGGCGATGTGGTCGTCGCCGCGCACAACGTGGGTAATGCCCATTTCGTGATCGTCGGCCACCACGGCCATGTTGTACACGGGCATGGGCACACCGGCGGTATAACGGCGCAGCACCATGTCGTCGAGTTCGGCCACGTCCGTGGCCACGACGCCCTTGACCATGTCGTCGAACACCACCTTGCCGAAGGCCGGCAGCCTGAAGCGCACCACCCAGCCCGGAGGAGGGGCCGAGCCTTCGGGCACGGAAAGGCCGCGGTCGCGGCAGTGTCCGTTATAGCGGGGCTTGGCTCCCTTGGCGCGGGCTTCCTCGCGCATGCGCTCCACCTCCTCCGGCGGGCAGGAGCACCAATAGGCGTGGCCGGAGGCCAGCAGGCGATCGACATAGGCGTTGTAGACCGTGCCGCGCGTGCTCTGGTAGACGAGTTCGCCGTCCCAGTCCAGGCCCAGCCAGCGCATGGAGGCCAGAATGGAGTCGGTGTACTCCTGTTTGGAGCGTTCGCGGTCGGTATCCTCAATGCGCAGGTGGAAGCGTCCGCCGTAATGGCGGGCCAGAAGCCGGCAGAACAGCGCGGTGCGCGCGCCGCCGATGTGCAGGTGCCCGGTGGGGCTGGGAGCGAAACGGGTAACAACCGTCATAGGGGGTCCTTTTCTTCGACATGCTCCACACGGCGCACTTCGGGCACGAGTTTGAGCAGGGTGCGTTCCACAGTGTTTTTCAGGGTTTGCCCGGCTTTGGGACAGCCTTTGCAGCGTCCGGTCAGGCGTATGCGCAGACGGCCGTCCGCGTTGAAATCCACGACTTCCATATCGCCGCCGTCCTGCTGCAGCACGGGACGGATGAGGGAGAGGGCCTTTTCAAGGCCCTCGGGCAGGGGCGCCGCGGGCTCAATACGCATCGTCTTCCACCAGGGGAGCGGCCAACTCGTCGCCCAGGCGCAGGGCCGCGTTGTTCGCTTCGTGGAAGGACGGCGCGAAGCGCGTGCGCAGCACCGCTTCCAGCGAGGAAAGTCGCAAAAGGCCGGTCAGGCGGTTCAGCGCGCCCAGCACGCAGATGTTGAAGGCCTGGGCCTTGCCGCCGCGCTCCAGCAGCGTTTCGTACATGGGCAGGGCCTTGTGGCGCGCGTCCACGCGCTTGCCGGGCGTGACGAAGCGGGTGTCGGTGATGAACATGCCGCCGGGGCGCAGCAGGGGCAGGTATTTCAGGCAGGATTCCTGGGTCAGCGCGACCAGGATGTTGGGTTGAAGCACTTTGGGAAAGTGGATGGCCCCGTTGGAGACGATGACGTCGCAACGCGTGGCGCCGCCCCTGGCTTCGGGCCCGTAGCTCTGGGTCTGCACGGCGTTGAGGCCTTCATGGAGCACGGCGGCCTCGGCCAGGATGATGCCCATGCTGATCACCCCCTGCCCGCCGGAGCCGGAGAGGAGAAAGCGGTATTTTTCGTTCATGGCCTGCCTCCGGCCTGTTGCGCTATGCGCGCGTATTCTTCGCAATACTCGGGTGCGTCGTTCTCGATGAAAATGCCGCGCGCGATGAGCTGTGGATTATCCGCGAGCTTCTTGGATCCGATTTTGGCGGTATTGTCGCGGAACCACTGCATCATGGAAACGGCGTCGCCCATTTTGTTGCGCCGGCCGAAATAGGTCGGGCACTGGGTGAGCACTTCCACCAGGGAAAAACCCTTGTGCGTGATGGCCTTTTTGAGGATTTCCCGCATTTCCTTCACGTGGAAGGCCGTGCTGCGCGCCGCGAAGTTCGCGCCCGCGCCCACGGCCAGCCGTATGGTGTCGAATTCCGGGTCGATGCTGGAGAAGGGGGCGGTGGTGGCGCTGATGCCCCGGCCGGAAAGCGGGGAGAACTGTCCCCCGGTCATGCCGTAGATGCGGTTGTTGAGCACGATGGCCGTGATGTCGATGTTGCGCCGGGCCGCGTGGATGAAATGGTTGCCGCCTATGGCCAGGCCGTCGCCGTCGCCCATGGGCACGATCACCGAAAGCTCGGGCCGCGTCATCTTGACTCCGGTGGCAAAGGCCAGCGCCCGGCCGTGCAGGGTGTGCATGGAGTGGAAGTCCACGTAGCCGGACATGCGCGCCGAACAGCCGATGCCGGAAACCATGACAATGGAGGATTTATCCAGCCCCAGCTCGCCCACGGCGTGGAGCAGCGCGTTGAGCACGATGCCGTGCCCGCAGCCGGGGCACCAGATGTGCGGAAAAAAGCGTTCGCGTATGAAATTGTGCGTGTTCATGCTACACCCCCCTGCCTTCGATGACGCGCATCACTCTGCCTATGTCCGTGGGGGTGATGAGCTGCCCGTCCGTGCGGTTGGCGAGATAGACCCGATCCGGCCGGGCCGCGGCGTGCCGCACTTGGGCGTGGATGTGCCCCATGTTCATTTCCACGACGTAGATATTGTTCGCCTTGGCCGTTTTCTGCCGCACGAGATGCGCGGGGAAGGGCCAGAGGGTCTGGAGTTCGAGCAACCCCACCTTGTGCCCCCGGCCGTGCAGGGTCTCGACCAGATGGCGGGCGCTGCGCGCCGAGGAGCCGTAGGAGATCAGCACTTCCTGGGCGTCTTCCAGATACAGTTCTTTCCAGCGGGCGATTTCCGTGGCGTTGTTTTCAATCTTGTCCACCAGATGGTGCAGCAGCTTGTCCACGGCTTCGGGCTGTTCCGTGGGGAAGCCCCAGATGTCGTGGAACAGGCCGGTGACGTTGTAGCGGTGCACGCCGCCGAAGTCCGACATGGGCAGGCGCCCGTCCTCGCGCGGCAGATAGGGATGGTAGTTGACCCCCGGCTTGACCGAGGTGCGCAGCCTGTCCACCACCGGCAGCGCGCCCGGAGCGGGAAGATCGAGGCGTTCGCGCATGTGGCCGACCACCTCGTCAAAGAGCAGAATGACCGGCGTGCGGTAGGTTTCGGCGAGGTTGAAGGCTTCCACCGTAATGCCGAACACGTCCTGCACCGAAGAGGCCGTGAGCGTGATGATGGCGTGATCCCCGTGCGTGCCCCAGCGGGCCTGGTTGACGTCGCCCTGGGCCACCTTGGTGGGCAGGCCCGTGGAAGGGCCGCCGCGCTGCACGCTGGCCACCACGCAGGGCACCTCGGCCATTACGGCGTAGCCCAGCGCCTCCTGCATCAGGGAAAAGCCCGGGCCGCTCGTGGCGGTCATGGACTTGGCCCCGGTGAGCGAAGCCCCGATGATTGCGCACATGGAGGCTATTTCGTCCTCCATCTGGATAAAGTTGCCCTTCTGCCGGGGCAGCATCTCGGCCAGATGTTCGGCCATTTCCGTGGACGGGGTGATGGGATAGCCGGCAAAGAACTGCAGGCCGGCATACAAGGCGCCGCGCACGCAGGCTTCGTTGCCCTGCACGAACAAAAGTCCGCTCATGGCTGTGCCTCCTCGTTTGCGGCCGCCGGCGCGTCGCCCTGAGCGGGCAACTGCACTTCCACGGCCAGATCCGGGCAATAGAGCGCACACATGCCGCAGCGTATACAGTGCTCCGGCCTTGCCTGAACGGCTTTGCCCTCCCGGTTGATTTCAAGCGTTTTCTTGGGGCAGAAGGCGACGCATATGCCGCAGCCTTTGCACCATTGTTGGTTGATGGATACGGGCTCCATGCTCCCTCCTTCAACTGGATGAAGTGCGATATGTACTGTTTCATTGGGGGAAAGAGAGGCCGAAAGTCAAGCCCTTTGCGAATTGTGAGGAGAAACGGCGGATGCGCCCGGCGTTGCGCCACTGTTATCGTTGAAATTTTTCGGCCGCCTGAGGCAGTGGCGGCTGATTTCTGTTTTTTTATGGATAGAGGCTGTTTTTTGTGGTATGTGTCGGCATAGGTGGGCATATAATTTATGCAGCGAATCTCAACACGACCGGAGCGGAATATGTGGTACAGAAACTTACGGATGACGGCCAAAATAGTACTCCCCGTGGCCTTTATGCTGTTCGTGTCGCTCAGTATCCTGGCATGGCAGATTCAATCAAAAAGCTCCTCAATTATCGAATCCATCGCGAAACGCGAACTTGCGGCTCTGGCCGCCGAACACGGCAATGGGGTGAAGGGCATCTTCGAAGTGCCCCTTGATATGACGCAGGGTCTGGCAAAAGCTCTGGAAGGCGCGGCTTTGAAAGGCAAAGCCCCTTCCCGCGAGCAGGTCATATTGATGCTTCAGGGCATGGAGACGGCCGGAGAAGGATTCATGGCGGCAGGCGCGGCCTGGGAGCCCAATGCCTTTGACGGCAAAGACGCGGAGTATGCCGGCAAAGCGGCTCATGACAAGACAGGCCGCTTTATCCCGTACGCCGCCGCGGGGCAGCCCGTTGTGCCTCTCGAAGATCTTGAAACCAGCGACTATTATGCCGAACCCAAAAAGCGTAACTCCAACTTTCTGACCAAACCATATTCTTACAAGGTCGGCGCCAAAGAAATACAAATGGCCACTGCCAGCGCCCCCATCAGAAACGCTCAGGGGAAATTTCAGGGTATTGTTCTGGCCGACATATCGCTGGATAAAATTACGGAGACGGTGGCGAAGGTCAGGGTGTACTCGACCGGCTGGGGCAGCCTTCTTTCTCAGGACGGCACCATCGTCGCCGATAAAGACCGCGCCATGCTCGGCAAAAGCCAGTTCGAGAGCGGCCGGGTCCTCCGAGTGAAAGCGTTGCGCGAAGCCATGCGCGAAGGCAAGTCCTTCATGGGGCGCAATGAGATAAACAAACGCGACTATTTCTTTTATTACTACCCCATCAAATTCGCCCTGACCGGGCAGAGCTGGTATTTCGTCGTCTGCGCGCCCATGGACGAAGTGTTGGCCGATGTGGCCGACATCAACCGGCTGACCATCGGCATCAGCGCCGCCGCGCTTATTCTGTCGCTGTTGGTGGTTTTTGTGGTGGTGCGCATCAGCGTCAAGCCGCTGCACACACTGTCGGAAGCAGCCAAAGAGATAGCGGGCGGCAATTTGCACGTGACCATCAACGACGAGCGTTTCGGCGGCGAAATCAAAGAATTGAGCGGATCTTTAAAAAACATGATCGCTTCCTTGATTGAAAATATCAACAAAGCCGAGCTGATGAGCGCCGATGCGCAAGCCCAGACCGTCAGGGCGGAAGCCGCCATGCGCGAAGCCGAAGCGGCCCGTCTCGCCGCCGAAGGGGCCAAGCGCGACGGCATGCTGGCGGCCGCCGGGCAACTTGAAGATGTGGTCAGCATCATATCGTCGGCTTCCGAGGAATTGTCCGCCCAGATCGCGCAATCCGAGCGCGGATCCGCCGAGCAGGCGGCAAGAGTCGGCGAAACCGCCACCGCCATGGAAGAAATGAACAGCACAGTGCTCGAAGTGGCCAGAAGCGCTTCCGCCGCTTCCGACGCCTCCGCCAACGCCCGGATCAGAGCGGAAGAAGGCGCGAAGGTGGTGCAGGGCGCCGTTACCGGCATACAGAATGTGCAGGCGGTATCGCTCGGCCTCAAGGATGACATGACGAAGCTTGCGGAGCAGGCGCAATCCATCTCCACCATTATGAGCGTCATCTCCGATATAGCGGATCAGACCAACCTGCTGGCCCTCAACGCGGCCATCGAGGCCGCCCGCGCCGGAGAGGCCGGACGGGGGTTCGCCGTTGTGGCCGACGAAGTGCGCAAATTGGCCGAAAAAACCATGGCCTCGACCACGGACGTGGGCAACGCCATCCAATCCATTCAGCAAAGCGTCGGGCAAAGTATCGGGCAGGTTGAGCGCGCCGTGGAACTGATTGACGCGGCAACCGAACAGTCCAACAAATCGGGTGAAGCGCTCAGCGAGATTGTCGTCATGGTGGACAACACCGCGGATCAGGTGCGGGCCATCGCCGCGGCCAGCGAACAGCAATCCTCCACCAGCGAAGAAATCAACCGTTCCGTGGGGCATATCAACAACATCGCCGTCCAGACGGAACAGGCGATGCGCGAAGCGACAAAGGCCGTGTCCGAACTGGCCGGTCAGGCTCACTCTCTTGGCCGCCTTATCGAGGAAATGAAACGCGGCTGACGGGCATTTCATCTTCCGCGTTGCTCCATGTGGAACGCAAACAGGCCTTGCAGGCCGAACGCCGGAACGCGGGCTGTACAAGAGGAGGGAAGGGACGTATAAAAATCGGCGGAGATTTCGGGAGAGAATATGCCGGATGTCATGCAGACCGATGCGCAGCCATACGCCGATGTGCAGTCCTATGCCGACGTGATCGCCAAAATCACGGGCATAGACGTTGAAATAATGGATAAAAACATGATGCGCATCGCGGGCACGGGCATTTATGCCGAGGGCCTGGGGCACAGCCTCATCCGGGCGGGCGAGGCCTACAAGGAGGTCATGCGTACCCGCAAAACCGTCATCGTCGCCAACCCCCGCCATGATCCCGTATGCCTGAACTGCCCGGATCGGGAAAACTGCCGCGAGCGTTTTTCCCTTGCCACGCCCATCGCCTACGGCAGCGAACTGTACGGGGTTATAGGCCTGCTCTGCTTCAACGACAAGGATCGCGAACGCATGCGGGCTTCGCTGGACAGCTACCTGTCCTTCATCAGCTTTCTGGGCGATGCATTGGGCCACAAGCTGGGCGAAATGGACAGGCTGAAGCGGGCCACGGATTTTCTCGATCTTACGCTCCAGGTGCTGGATGTGCCCGGCCAGGGGGTGATGCTTTTCAACGAGAGCGGCAGCCTGATCTACAGCAACGCCCAGGCCGGGGAAATGTTCGGCGGCAAGGCCGACGGCGCGCCCGATCTCGGCGGCATACGGCGCAGCGGTCAGGGCATCAACGATTTTGAGGAATTCGAGGTGCGCCTGCCGGCCGGCGGCGCGCATACCGTGCTCGGACGGCTGGCGGAGTTGAGCACCCGTTCCGGAGACCGGGCCACGCTCTTCGTATTCGAACTGCCCGAACGCCTGGCCCAGATGGTGGCGGATCTCGCGGTCGGCGCTCCGGGAGACGACCGCGGCGCGGGTTTTGACGCCATCGTCGGCAATTCTCCCGCCGTGCGCAAGCTCAAATCCAGGGCGGCCAAGGTGGTGGATTCAAGCTCCACCGTGCTGATCCACGGCGAATCCGGCACAGGCAAGGAGTTGCTGGCACGGGCCATCCATCGGGCAGGGCCCCGGCGCGACGCGCCTTTTGTGGCCGTGAACTGCGGCGGCATCCCCGACACCTTGCTGGAAAGTGAGCTGTTCGGCTACGTTAACGGGGCGTTCACGGGCGCCTCCAGCCGGGGCCGCATGGGCAAGTTTGAGTTGGCCCACGGCGGCGTGCTCTTTCTGGACGAAATTTCCACCATGCCCCTGCACATGCAGGTCAAGCTGCTGCGCGTGCTGCAGGAACGCGTGATCGTCCGTCTGGGCTCCAACCGGCCCATTCCCGTGGATGTGCGCGTCATCGCGGCCGGCAACAGCAATTTGCAGGAACGCATCCGCCAAAACATGTTTCGTGAGGATCTCTATTACCGGCTCAACGTCATCCCGCTCGACATGCCGCCGTTGCGCGAACGCGAAGGCGACATAGCGGTGCTGGCCGAATATTTCCTCAACAAATACTGCGAATTGTTCCAACGTCCCACGCCCCGCCTGCCCTCATCCTTCCTGCACCTGCTGGAGAGCTATTCCTGGCCCGGCAACGTGCGCGAACTGGAACACGCGCTGGAGTACGCCGTCAACATGCTGCCCGAAAGCGGCCGGCTGAGCCTGGACTGCCTGCCCGCGCACCTTCTGGAAGCCATACGCACCGAAAGCGCGCCCCCCGCGTCCGCGCCCGTGCCCGAAAGCGCGGCCGTGGAGCCCCTGCGCGCGGTGGAGGAGCGCGCCGTGCGCGCGGCTCTGGAGCGTTTCGGCCAAAGTACCGAGGGCAAGAAGCGGGCTGCCCGCGCTCTGGGCCTGAGCCTTGCGACCCTGTATCGCAAAATGGCCGCTTTCTCACTTTGAGAGCACGCTCTCTTTTTTTCTTCTCATATTGAGAAAATTCTCAAAATAAAAATACCCGCGCGCCCTGTGTTCTGCGGTTTTCCCGTTCTATTTCATGAAAATATCTCAGCATTTTTTTGGCCTCGGTGTTGGCCCTGTTTTTGCTCTCCGTCAGAGCCATCTGCGCCCGAAACGGGCGTGCCCATCAATCTGTTACCCACGGGGCAACCATGTCGATCTGGATGTATATGAACCCCGCGCCCAAGCCGGCAGGCCGGGGCGCCGATCTCTCGGCCCTTTCCGCGAAGGAGGCGGAAGGCGTGCGCCGTTTCCACGCCACCTTCAAGGAATACGCACCCACGCCGCTGACCGCCCTGCCGGGCCTGGCCCGCGAACTCGGGCTCAAAAACTGCTTCGTCAAGGACGAATCCAAGCGCTTCGGCCTCAACGCCTTCAAGGTGCTCGGCGGTTCCTACGCCATAGGCCGTTTTTTGGCGGGCAAGCTGGGACGTCCGATCAGCGAATTGAGCCGCGACGATCTTTCTTCCCCCGAAGCGCGTGAAATCGCCGCTTCCCTGACCTTCATCACCACCACCGACGGCAACCACGGCCGAGGCGTGGCCTGGACGGCCCGCGAATTGGGCTGCAGGGCCAAGGTCTACATGCCCAAGGGCTCGGCGCAGATTCGCGTGGACAACATTCTGGCCGAAAACGCCGAATGCACCGTTACCGACATGAACTATGACGACGCCGTGCGCATGTGCTGGAAACTGGCGCAGGAAAACGGCTGGATTATGGTGCAGGATACGGCCTGGGAAGGCTATGAGGAAATCCCCACCTGGATCATGCAGGGCTACGGCACCCTCGCTCTGGAAGCCCTGGAACAGATGAAGAACATGGGCTGCCTGCCCACGCACTGCTTCCTCCAGGCCGGGGTCGGCTCCTTCGCCGGGGCGGTCGTGGGCTTTCTCGCCGCCGCTCTGGGCGAAAAAGCGCCCAAATTCATTATCGTCGAGCCGCACAAGGCCAACTGCATCTACACGTCGGCCGCGGCAGCGGACGGCAAGCCGCACAACGTCACGGGAGATCTCAATACCCTCATGGCCGGCCTGGCCTGCGGCGAGCCCAACACCATCAGTTGGGACATTCTGCGCGACTACGCCGCGGCCTATGCTTCCTGCCCGGACTACATCGCCGCCAACGGCATGCGCATTCTGGCCGCCCCGCTGCACGGCGACCAGGCCGTTGTTTCCGGCGAATCCGGCGCGGTCGGCATGGGTCTGGTGCAGTGGCTGATGCAGCACCCGGCGGCGCGGACCCAACGCGACGCTCTCGGTCTGAACAAGGATTCCACCGTGCTGTGCGTCAGCACCGAAGGGGACACCGCTCCTGAAGTCTACAGGAACGTGGTCTGGTTCGGCGCGCACGGCGACACGGATCTGCACGGAGAATAGAGCATTTTGACATTGAAAATGCGTAAATGCTCTGCCGGCGAAAAGCGCCGGCCGCCGCGCAGGCGTAGGCGGAATTCACTTCCGCCGGCCACGCCGGAGCGGGCGTTGCAAATGTATCAGCTTTAAGGATTGCCGTTGCGGGAGAGCCCCGCGTTGAACCCCCATCGCTTTAAGGAGAACGCATCGTGAATTTCGACAAAATCAACGAACTCAGCAAGAAATATGAACCGCAGATGACCAAATTCCTGCGCGACATGGTCGCCATCCCTTCCGAAAGTTGTCAGGAAGAGGGCGTGGTGAAACGCATCAAGCAGGAAATGGAAGCCGTGGGCTACGATCGCGTGGAAATTGACAAGATGGGCAACGTGATCGGCTACCTGGGCAACGGCCCGCGCCTGATCGCCTTTGACGCGCACATCGACACCGTGGGCGTGGGCGAGCGCGCCAACTGGAAGTTCGACCCCTACCAGGGCTACGAAGACGCCGAGTGCATCGGCGGGCGCGGCGTGTCCGACCAGGAAGGCGGCATGGCCTCGATGGTTTACGGCGGTTTGATCATGAAGGAACTGGGCATGATCCCCGAAGGCTGCACCGTGGCCATGGTCGGCACCGTGCAGGAAGAAGACTGCGACGGCCTGTGCTGGCAGTATCTGATCAAGGAACACGGCCTCAAACCCGAATTCGTGGTCTCCACCGAACCGACCGACGGCGGCATCTATCGCGGCCAGCGCGGCCGCATGGAAATCCGCGTGGACGTGCGCGGCGTTTCCTGCCACGGCTCCGCCCCCGAACGCGGGGACAACGCCATCTTCCGCATGGGCCATATCCTCTGCGAGCTGGAAGAACTGCAGAAAAAGCTGAAGGACGACCCCTTCCTGGGCAAGGGCACGCTCACCGTTTCCCAGATTTTCTACTCCTCCCCCTCGCGTTGCGCGGTGGCGGACGGCTGCTCCATCTCCATCGACCGCCGCCTGACCTGGGGCGAAAACAAGGAAAGCTCGCTGGAAGAAATCCGCAATCTGCCTTCCGTCAAGGCGGCCGGCGACAGGGTGCGGGTCTCCATGTACGACTACGATTCCCCCTCCTGGACCGGTCTGGTCTACCCCACGGACTGCTATTTCCCCACCTGGGTGATTCCTGCCGACCACAAAGTGACCGACGCCACGGAAGAAGCGTATCGCAAGCTTTTCAAAACGGAACCGCGCACCGACAAGTGGACCTTCTCCACCAACGGCGTGTCCATCATGGGCATGTTCGGCATTCCGGTCATCGGTTTCGGCCCCGGCAAGGAAGCGCAGGCCCACGCCCCCAACGAAATCACCTGGAAGGCCGACCTTGTGCGCTGCGCGGCGCTGTATGCCGCCCTGCCCGGCGTTTACGCGGCCAAAGGATAGAGTCATGAGCAAGGGCTACAGCAATCTGGCGGTCATCGCCATCGGCGGCAACTCGCTGATCAGCGACAAGCACAAGAAAAGCGTCGAAGATCAGTACGACGCCATCTGCGGGACCGTACGCCACATCGCGGACGTTATCGAAGCCGGCCGGCAGGTCTGCATCACGCACGGCAACGGTCCGCAGGTGGGCTTCATTATGCTGCGCTCCGAAATAGCCCGCAAGGCCAACGGCATGCATCCCGTGCCCCTGGTCTCCTGCGTGGCCGACACCCAGGGCGCCATAGGCTGGCAGATCCAGCAGGCGCTGACCAACGAACTGAAACGGCGCGGCGTGCCCGAAGAGCGCAGGCGCGTCGCCGGCCTGGTCACCCAGGTGCGCGTGGACGAAAACGACCCCGGCTTCAAGAACCCCGACAAATACGTGGGCGAGTTTTACGAGGAATCCGAACTGCCCGCGCTCAAGGCCCAGAATCCCGACTGGGTGCTGAAAGCCGACTCCAACCGCGGCTGGCGGCGCGTGGTCGCGAGTCCGGCCCCGCTGGAAATTGTGGAATTGGAAGCCATACGCGCCCTGCTCGACGCCGGCTTCCACCTCGTAACCGTGGGAGGCGGCGGCATTCCCGTTACGCTCGACGGCAAAGGCGACCTGCGCGGCGTGGATGCGGTCATCGACAAGGATCTGGCCTCCCGCCTGCTTGCCAACGAACTGCAAGCTGGCCTGCTGGTCATCTCCACAGGCGTGCCCAAGGTCTGCGTCAATTACGGCAAGCCCGACCAGAAAGCGCTGGCCGACGTGGGCGCCGCCGAACTGCGCGCCTATTACGATCAGGGCCAGTTTCCGGCCGGAAGCATGGGGCCGAAGATCAAGGCCGCTCTCGATTTTCTGGAGCGCGGCGGGAAAAAGGTGATCATCACCGGGCCGGAATGCCTCAAGGGCGCGCTCGCCGGTGAAGACGGCACGCATATAACAAAGTAAACAACAACGTTACCAACATTTTGCAGGAGTACAACATGGATCGCGTCCGCATCAACAAGATGATCGAACAGCTCGCCGAACTCGATTATAAAAGCATGTACCAGCAGGACTTTTTGGAAACCTGGCACAAGAACGACAACGAAATAGCCGCCACCTTCGCCGTGGCCGACATTCTGCGCGGCATGCGCGAAGCCAATATTTCGTCCAAGGTGTTCAATTCCGGCCTGGGCGTCTCCCTGTTCCGCGACAATTCCACCCGCACCCGCTTCTCCTTTGTTTCCGCCTGCAACATGTTGGGCCTCCAGGTGCAGGATCTCGACGAAGGCAAGTCGCAGATCGCCCACGGCGAAACCGTGCGCGAAACCGCGAACATGGTTTCCTTCATGGCTGAAACCGTCGGCATCCGCGACGACATGTACATCGGCAAGGGCAACGCCTACATGCGCGAAGTCGCCGCCGCCCTGGAAGAAGGTTACCGCGACGGCGTGCTGGAACAGCGCCCGACCATCGTCGACCTGCAGTGCGACATTGACCACCCCACCCAGTGCATGGCCGACATGCTGCACATCATCAACCACTTCGGCGGCGCGGACAAGCTGAAGGGCAAAAAAGTCGCCATGACCTGGGCCTATTCCCCCTCCTACGGCAAGCCCCTTTCCGTTCCCCAGGGCGTTATCGGCCTGATGACCCGCTTCGGCATGGACGTGACCCTGGCGCATCCCAAGGGCTACGAAGTGATGCCCGAAGTCGAGGCCATCGCCGCCGAAAACGCCAAGGCCGCGAACTGCAGATACAGCCGCACCAATTCCATGGAAGAAGCCTTTGCCGGCGCCGACATCGTCTATCCCAAGAGCTGGGCGCCCTTTGCCGCCATGGAAAAGCGCTCCACGCTCTACGGCGAAGGCGATCAGGAAGGCATCAAGAAGCTGGAAAAGGAACTGCTGGCCCAGAACGCCAAGCACAAAAGCTGGGAATGCACCGAGAAGCTGATGAAGACCACCAACAAGGGCAAGGCGCTCTACATGCACTGCCTGCCCGCGGACATCACCGGCGTTTCCTGCAAGGAAGGCGAAGTCGAGGCCTCCGTGTTTGATCGCTACCGCGTGCCCATGTACAAGGAAGCCAGCTACAAGCCCTACATCATCGCGGCCATGATTCTGCTGGCCCGCAAGGCCGACCCGGCGGACACCCTGTCCCGCCTTGTCGAGTGCGGCTGCCCGCGCGTGCGCTAGTTGTTTTATCGCCCGGCGGCCGGAAATCCGGCCGCCGGGCTTGCCCGGAGCGGTTTAACTTTGAAAAAGTTGAAATGCTCCACGGGAATTTTCAAAGAAAATTCCTGTCGCGAAACAGGCGCAAGGCGGGCTTCGCCCGCCGGCAAGCGAATGTTTCAAAGCGAAAAAGATTCTTAAGGGCTGAGCTATGAAGACCCTGATACGCGGCGGCATGGTGGTGACCCCCCAAGAAGTGACAACGGCGGATGTGCTGTTGTCCGATGGAATCATCGCGAAACTCGGGCCGGATCTTTCCGCCCCCGGGGCCGAAATCGTCGACGCAACGGGCAAATACGTGCTGCCCGGCGGAGTGGACGCCCACACGCACGTCACTTTGAACATCGACGCCGTGCGCGGCGCGGACATCTATTACGCGGGCACCGTGCCGGCGGCGGCCGGCGGCACCACCACGATTATCGAACACCTGGGTTTCGCCCCGGCCGGCAGAAGCGTGCGGGATCAGCTGCTGTTCCACCGCAGGGAAGCCGACAGCGCGGCGGTGGTCGATTACGCCTTCCACGGCCTGATTCAAGGCGCGAACGGCTGCCCGCGGGAAGACACGGCGGCCTGCCTCAATTTTTTCCGGGCGCGGGACTGCGCTTCCGTAAAGGTCTATACGACCTACGACGGCAGGCTGGATGACGATTCCCTGCTGCTGCTCCTGCGCATGGCGCGCGAGCGCGGCCTGCTGCCCGCCGTGCACGCCGAGCGGCACGAACCCATTATGCGCCTGCGCGCCGAATTCAAGGCCAAAAGGCGGGGCGAGCCCATGTGCCATGCGAGAAGCCGTCCGGCCGAATGCGAAGCCGGGGCCGTGCGGCGCGTGCTGGAGCTTGCCGCTCAGGCCGGCGACGCGCCCGTCTACATCGTTCATCTCTCCACCGCCGCCGGCCTCGAGGAAATCACAAAGGCCCGCGCGGCGGGGCAACGCAACATCTTTGTCGAAACCTGCACGCAGTATCTCGTTCTGACGGAGGAGCGCTACGCCCATCCCGTCGAGGGCCTCAAGTACATCATGGCCCCTCCGCTGCGCACGCGGGACGACGTCGAAGCCCTGTGGCAGGGAGTGGCCGACGGCCGTATCCAGACCGTGGCCACGGATCACTGCGCCTACACCCTGCGCGACAAAGAGCACGGCAGAGGGGATTTCACGGCCTGCCCCGGCGGCGCGCCCGGCGTGGAGGAGCGCATGAACGTGCTCTTTTCCGAAGGGGTGGCGAAAAAACGCATCAGCCCGCAGCGTTTTGCCGAGCTGTGCTGTTCGGCTCCCGCGCGGCTTTTCGGCCTTGCGCCCCGCAAGGGCGTGCTCGCGCCGGGTTCGGACGCGGACGTCGTCATCCTCGATCCCGTGCCCCGGCGCACGCTGCGGGCCGCGGGCCTGCACGGCCTCTCCGACTATTCCATCTACGAGGGCCTGGATCTTACGGGCCGCATAGACGCGGTCTACCTGCGCGGCAGGCTGATCGCGGCGCACGGCTCCTTTCTGGGCGGGCGCGGAGAGGGGCGGCTGCTGAAGCAGCGGCGGGCGGATTTCGGCTGAGGTTCAGCAACAGGACGCCGGGCGGAAGACCGCGGCGTCCGTCATGCGCACCACGGTGCAACAGGGAGGCAGCATGCTGTATTTGCGCGACGCCGTTTATATGGATGCGGAAAGCTTTGCGCCGCATTCCGGCAATCTGTCTGTGGAGGAGGGGCCGCTGGGCGCGGTGCGGACGGGGGCGGTCATTCCCCCCGTATCCGAACAAAAACCCGGCGACCGCGTCATCAACTGCCGGGGCCGTTTCGTTACCCGCGCCTTTGCCTGCGGGCATCACCACATTTATTCCGCCCTGGCCTGCGGCATGCCGCCCGCGCCGAAAACGCCGACCAGCTTTGTTGAAATTCTGGAACAGATCTGGTGGCGGCTCGACAACCGGCTGGACAGGGACATGATCCTCGCCTCGGCCCTGGCCGCCGGCATGAGAATGGCCAAAAACGGCGTGACCTTCTGCATCGATCACCACGCCTCGCCCAACGCCGTGGAAGGCAGCCTGGACATCATCGCCGAAGCCTTTGACCGCATCGGCATAGGTCATTTGCTCTGCTACGAAATTTCCTGCCGCGACGGCGGGGAAATCGCTCAAAAAGGCCTGGCCGAACACGAACGTTATCTGTCGAAGGGCGGCAAAGGCCATGTGGGCCTGCATGCCTCCTTCACCGTGAGCGACAACGTGCTGGCGCAGGCCGTGGCTCTGGCCCGCAGATTCGATACGGGCATCCACATGCATGTGGCCGAGGCCAAGTCGGATCAGGAGCACTGCCTGGCGACCCACGGCAAAACCGTGGTGCAACGCCTCAAGGATGCGGGCGCGCTCGAACTGCCCAAGACCATACTCGGCCATTGCGTGCACATCAGCGAAGAGGACAGGCGGATCCTGGCCGCTGCGCCCTGCTGGGTGGCGCAGAACACGGAATCGAACCTGAACAACAACGTGGGACTGGCCGGCTACGGCTACAGCAACAATGTCATGTTGGGCACCGACGGCATGCATTCCGACATGATCCGTTCGGCTCAATCCGCCTATTTTTCCGGCATAGGAGTTGAAGGGCTTTCGCCCGGCGGCGCATATGCGCGACTGCGCAACGCGCATCGCCACACGGCCCTCTTCGGGCCCTGCGGCGACGGCCCGAACAACCTCGTCATTCTTGAATATGACGTCCCCACGCTCCTGGAGCAGCACAATGCTCTGGGGCATTTTTTTTACGGGCTGGACGCGGGGCACGTGCACAGCGTGATCAGCCAAGGCAGGCTGATAGTGGAAAAGGGCAGGCTGCTCGGCTGCGACGAGGACGAACTTCTCGCCTTTGCGCGCGAACAGGCACAACGTCTGTGGCGCAGGCTGGCGTAAGGTATTTCATCAGGCATTCAGGAGGCTCGGATGGCTACGGATCATATGTACGGCATGAAGGCCGAAGACCTGTTGCGCTGGATTCTGCGCGACCTCGAAAAAGGCTCCGCCCTGGGCATAGTGAAGGATCTGTTCTTTGCCCCGGGCAGTGACGATCCTTTTCGATGTGAGCGTTACGGCGTAACCCTTGAAAGCCCCTTCGGCGCGGCGGCCGGTCCGCACACGCAGATGGCGCAGAATCTTGTCGCCGCCTGGCTGACCGGCGCGCGGTACATGGAACTCAAGACCGTGCAGGTGCTCGACAGGATTACCGTCACCAAGCCCTGTATCGACATGGCCGACGAAGGCTACAACTGCGAATGGTCGCAGGAGCTGAATCTGGATCAGAGCTATGGGGAATACCTGAAAGCCTGGGTGCTGATCCACGTGCTGCACGATCGTCTTTTCGGCCCCGGCAGGCCGGGCGTGATCTTCAACATGAGCGCCGGCTACAGCATGGAAGGCATCTTGAGCCCCACGGTGCAGCGTTTTCTGGATCGCATGTCCGATGCATCAAGCGACGTGGCGGAGCTGAAAAAGAGCCTGGCCGCCGTGTATCCCCGCGCGGCCGAACTGGATATCCCCGGCCGCATCAGCGACAACCTCACCATTTCCTGCATGCACGGCTGCCCCCCGCGGGAAGTGGAAAGCATAGCCCTGTACTTTGTGGAGCAGCGCGGCCTCAACACCACGCTCAAGATGAACCCCACCCTGCTGGGGGCGGAAGCCGTGCGCGGCATATTGAACACGGCCCTGGGCTATGCGGTCGAAGTGCCCGACATCGCTTTCGAGCACGACATCCCCTATGCCGAAGCCCGGCGCATCGTCACGAACTGCCTGGCCGCGGCCGCGAAAAGGGGCGTGCGCTTCAGCGTCAAGCTGACCAATACGCTCGAAACCCTGAACACAAACCACAACCTGCCGGCCAACGAAAAAATGCTCTATCTGAGCGGGCGGGCCCTGCACCCGATTTCCATTTCCCTGGCCGCCAAACTGCAAAAGGATTTCAACGGCGAACTCGATATTTCCTTCTGCGCCGGGGTGGACGCTTTGAACGCGGCGGACATGGTCGCCTGCGGCCTTTCCCCGGTCACGGTCTGTTCGGATCTGCTCAAGCCCGGCGGCTACGGCCGCTTCGCCCAGTATGTCTCCGGTTTGCGCACAGCCATGCGCGAAGCGGGCGCGGGCTCGATCGAGGCCTTTATCACGGCGCGGGCCGGACTGAGCAATCCGGCCGACCTCAAGGCCGCGATGATCAAGAATCTGGAAAGCTGCGCCGAGGCCGCCCGCGCGCCGGGTTCGCGTTACGCCAAGGCCGCTTCGGGCAATCCGGACGTCAAGAGTGCCCGTCCGTTGTCCGCCCTGGACTGCTTTGCCGCCCCCTGCATGGAAGCCTGTCCGGCGGGGCAGCATATTCCGGCCTATCTGGAGCGCACGGCCGCCGGGGATATGGACGGAGCGCTCAAGGTCATCCTGGGCACCAATCCCTTCCCGCATGTGCTGGGCAAGATGTGCAACCAGGCCTGCCGCAAAAAGTGCATGCGATCACATTACGACGAGCCCTTGCGCATCCGCGAAATCAAGCAGTGCGCCGCCGAATGCGGGAACGCCGCACCCGTTCCGGCCCCGGCGAACGGGCTCGGCGTCGCGGTGGTCGGCGCGGGGCCGGCCGGTTTGTCCTGCGCATATTTCCTGACCCTGGCCGGCTGCGCGGTGGAAGTGTTCGAGGCCGAAGACAAGGCCGGCGGCCGCATTTTACGCCGCATGCCGCGTGAAGCGGAGCGCACGGAGCGCGACCTGCGGAGCATACTCGATCTCGGCGTGCAACTGAAGCTTGAGCGGCGCATCGACGCGGCCGAACTCGCAAAGCTCAGTGCCGGGCGCGACGCCGTATACCTGGCCGTGGGGCCGGGCGGGGAACCCGCCGGCAGTTGCGACGACAAGGTCGTGGTGCGGCGCTTCGGCGTGGGCGAGCCCTCGGTGGTGGAATCCGTGGGGGAGGGCCGGCGGGCCGCCGAAGAAATCCTTGCCCGCCTGGGCTGTATCGCTCCCGCGCGCGGGGCGGGTCGCGGCGCGTTGAGCATCGACACTCTGCGCGTTCGCCAATCCTTCAGGCGCGAAGCCCGCAAGGCGCTCGACGCGGAAAGCACGGCTGCGGAAGCCTCTCGCTGCCTGCAATGCGACGCCTATTGCGGAATCTGCGTCACGGTCTGTCCCAACCGGGCCAATCTGCTGATTGCCTCGCGGGAACGCGGCCTGCCCCTGCAGGAGATCCGGCGCGGAGAAAACGGCGGCGTGCGCATCATCACTTCGGCCGTGGGTCGCATACGCAAGGTGTCGCAGGTGGTGAACCTGGGCGACTTCTGCAACGAATGCGGCAACTGCGCCGTCTTTTGTTCCTCGGCCGGCGCGCCGTACAGGGACAAATGGCGCCTGCATCTGAGCAAAGCCTCGTTCACCGCGGATGCGAACGGCTTTTACCTGAGCGCCCCCGACAGGCTGGAGGGCAAACGGCAGGGCCGGCCTTTCAGCCTGCGCAGGGAAAACAGCAGGTATATCTATGAGGACGCCCGCCTGCGCGCCGTTCTGGACGGGGAAAGTCTCGCGGTCATGGAAGCGGAACTGCCGGGCAGCGGAAACTTTGCTTCATCGGCCTGCGCAGTGGAAGCGGCCGTATTTTTTGAACTGGCGGAAATGAACGGTTTACGAACGTTACATCGGTAGAACAATTTTACCGTCAATCTTTTTCAGAGCATTTTTCACTTCAGGAGCATGCATCATGTCTGATACTCCCCAGCCCACGCAGCCGGCGGCAAGGCACAGCGAACTCATTTTCGGGCTCGACGCCGACCCTCCCTTTGTCACCACGCTGCTGGCCGCCGTCCAACATATTCTGGCCATGATCCTCGGGGTCATGACCCCGCCGGCCCTGGTGGCCGGGGCGCTCGGCGCGCCTGCCGACGTCATCGCCTATCTCGTCAGCATGTCGCTCTTTTTTGCGGGTTTGAGCATCTTCGTGCAGGTTACCCGGCCCCTGGGCATAGGATCGGGCATGATGAACGTGCAGGCCACCAGCTTCGCCTTCCCGAGCACGCTCATCGCCATCGGCACAGGCTTCATGCACCAACAGGGCATGAGTTGGGAGCAGAGCATCAACACCCTGCTCGGCACCTGTTTCGTCGGCTCTTCCATCATGGTTATCGGGGCCTACACCGTAACGCATCTGCGCAAGGTCATCACCCATACCGTGGCCGGCGTGACGGTGCTGATGATCGGCGCCTCGCTCGTCAAAGTGGGCGCGGTGGAACTGGGCGGCGGCTTTGCGGCCGGGAAAGCGGGCACTTTCGGTGAACTTTCCAACCTTGCCCTGGGTGCGCTGGTCATCTTGAGTGTGGTCGGGATCAACCGTTTCAAGAACCCCACGTTGCGCATGTGCTCCCTGGTCATCGGCATGGGGATGGGCTTTATCGCCGCCGTCTTCATGGGCAAGGTGGACTGGAGCATACTTGACAAATCCCGCAGCTTCTTCATGCTGCCCGTGCCTTTCAAGTTCGGTTTCTTCGGTTTCGATTGGCAATCCTTCATCGTTCTTTCCTTCATTTTTCTTGTGCTGATCATTGAAGCCATAGGCGATATCACGGCCACGGCCTCGGTGTCCGAGCAGCCCACGCGCGGGCCGCTTTACCGCAGCCGGCTCAAGGGCGGCATACTTTGCGGCGGGATTTTCAGCGCCATCGCCGCTGTTTTCGGCTGCTTCCCGCAGATCACCTTTGCCCAGAACAACGGGGTCATCCAGCTCTCCGGCGTGGCCAGCCGCAAGGTGGGACGTTTCTGCGGCGTGCTGTTCGTTCTTTTCGCTCTGTTTCCCGTGGTTGTTGTGGTGTTTGAACTGTTGCCGCGCCCCGTGCTCGGCGGCGCGTTGGTCGTGCTGTTCGGCACCATAGCCACCTCGGGCATACGCATATTGGCGGAAAACGGCATCAACCGGCGGGAGAGCATTGTCATTGCCTCGGCCATCGGAGTGGGCCTGGTTTCCATGCTGATGCCCGACATCTTCCACAAGATGGGCAGGGTATTCCAGATCTTCTTTGATTCGCCCGTGGTTTCCGGCGGGGTTACGGCCATGATCGTGCATCAGATTCTGCCCAAGGACGCCTCGCACGAAGTGGAGGAAGAAGACGACGAACCGCAGGAATTCTACATTCCCGAAAATGCCGGTGAAGGTTTGCAATCCGACAAGTAAGAACGGAAAAACGCGGTGTTCCGGCACGGTACGGACAAAGCGCGCCGTGCCGGAAATACGGACGGGTACGTTATGAACTACGCGGACGATACAATAGTGGTGCGGGGGGCCGGGGATCTCGCCACGGGCGTGATTCGGACGCTCTGGCGGGCGGGCTTCAAGGTCGCGGCTTTGGAGCTTCCCGCTCCGCTCACCATCCGGCGTAGCGTGGCCGTGAGCACGGCCGTGTCGGAGGGCCTCTGCGTGGTGGAGGATATCACCGCCGCGTTTGTCCCGGACCCCGCCGCCTGCGCCGGCCTGTGGGCACGGGAGATTGTTCCCGTGCTGGCCGATCCCGCAATGCGCTGCCTCAAGCAGCTCAAGCCGATCACTCTGGTGGATGCGATCATCGCCAAGCGCAACACGGGCATGCGCAGGGATCTCGCGCCCATAACCGTCGCCCTGGGCCCCGGCTTCACGGCGCCCGACGATGCGGACTGCGTGGTGGAAACCATGCGCGGACATGATTTGGGCCGGCTTATCACCAGCGGGGCGGCCCTTCCCAACACCGGCATTCCCGGCGAACTGGGCGGCCGGAGCGCGGAGCGCGTGATCCATGCGCCTTGCGCCGGTCTGGTCGAACACATCTGTAAAATCGGCGACAGGGTGGCGGAAGGCGAAGCGCTTTTCAGCGTGGGCGGCCAAATCGTCTGTTCGCGCATTGCGGGCACCCTGCGCGGCCTGATCGCGCGGGGCACGGCGGTGCGGGCCGGCACAAAATGCGCTGATGTCGATCCCCGCCCGGAAGAAGAAGTGGATTGGCGCAGCATTTCCGACAAGGCCCGCGCCTTGGGCGGAGCCGTGCTGGAAGCCTGCTTCATGCTTGCCCGGCAAAAAGGACTGACCCTGCGGGCGGACAGGCACGCCGCAAGGTGATGCGCCCCTGCGGAAAGGAGAAGAATATGGCGTCTTTTACCGTGAATGGAAAAACGGTGCGGAGTTCCAACGAGCGCATGAAGCTTCTGGATTTCCTGCGTGACGAACTGAGGCTGACTTCCGTGAAAAACGGTTGCGGCGAAGGGGCCTGCGGCACCTGTACCGTGCTTGTGGACGGCAAGGCCACCCGCGCCTGCGTGCCCGTGCTGGGCAAGTTGGAGGGCAAGAGCGTCGTCACCGTTGAAGGCTTAAGCGCAAGGGAACAGGAAGTCTACGCCTACGCCTTTGCCTCGGCCGGCGCGGTGCAGTGCGGCTTCTGCATTCCCGGCATGGTCATCAGCGCCAAGGGCCTGCTCGACGTCGTGCCCGCCCCCTCGCGCGAAGAAGTGAAAAAAGCTCTGCGCGGCAACATCTGCCGCTGCACCGGCTATGTGAAGATCGAGGACGCCGTGCTGCTGGCCGCCGGGTTTTTCAGGGAAAACAGGGCGATTCCTCAGGAAACCGGGCAGGGCAAACTGGGCGAGAACCTTCCGCGCCTCGACGCGCGGGAGAAAACGCTGGGCACGGGCTGCTATGTCGACGATCTCATCTTCGACGGCATGGTGTACGCCAAGGCCCTGCGCACCAAATATCCCAGGGCGAGGATACGCGGCATCGACGTTTCGAAGGCGGCGGCCCATCCCGACTGTCTGCGCGTGATCACGGCCGCCGACATTCCGGGCGCGAAAAAGCTCGGCCACCTGGTCAAGGACTGGGACGCGCTGATCGCCGTGGGCGAGGTCACCCGCTATGTGGGCGATTCTCTGGCCCTGGCCGTAACGCGGCGCAAAGAGATCCTCGATGAAGTGCTGGATCTCATCGAGGTGGATTATGAAGAGCTCACGCCCGTAACCTCGCCCGCCGAGGCGCTCGCGCCGGGCGCGCCGCTCATCCACGAAGGCGGCAACCTGCTGCGCAGGGAGATGCTCAACAAGGGCGATGCGGACGCGGCCATCGCCAAGGCGGCGCACGTCGTCAGCCGGCATTTTTCCCTGCCCTTCACCGAACATGCCTTTATGGAGCCGGAATGCGCCGTAGCCCTGCCCGACGGGGACGGAATAAAGCTCTATACCGCAAGCCAGAGCGTGTACGACGAGCAGCACGAGGTGGCCGATCTTCTGGGGCTGCCGCACGACCAGGTGCATGTGCATTCCCAACTCGTGGGCGGGGGCTTCGGCGGCAAGGAGGACATGAGCGTGCAGCACCACGCGGCCCTGGCGGCCTGGTTGCTGAAAAAGCCGGTCAAGGTGAAGTTCTCGCGCAAAGAAAGTCTGCTCGTCCATCCCAAGCGCCACGCCATGGAAATAGACTGCACCGTGGGCTGCGACGAAAACGGCATCATCCTCGGGGCCAAATTCGACATTCTTTCGGACACCGGAGCCTACGCCTCGCTCGGCGGGCCGGTGCTGCAGCGCGCCTGCACGCATGCCGGCGGGCCGTACAATTTTCAAAATTTTCACGTCGTGGGCCGGGCGGCCTACACCAACAACGTGCCCGGCGGAGCGTTCAGGGGCTTCGGGGTTACGCAGTCGGCCTTTGCCATGGAGTGCTGCCTGAACCTGCTGGCCGAAAAAGCCGGGCTCTCCCCTTGGGAAATACGCCACAGAAACGCGATTCGGCCGGGACAGGTGCTGCCCAACGGGCAGATCGCCGATCCCTCCACCGCCGTGGCCGAATGCCTGGAGGCCGTGAAGGCGGACTATGAAAGCGCGCTCTATGCGGGTGTGGCTTCCTGCTTCAAGAACGCCGGCCTGGGCGTGGGTGTGCCGGATACGGGCCGCTGCATCTTCTCGGTGGAGCGGGGCAGGGTGCATGTGCGTTCCAGCGCGGCCTGCATAGGCCAGGGCATGGCCACGGTGATGCTCCAGATGGCTTGCGAAACCCTGAACATCGCGCCGGAGCTTCTTGTGATCGAACCGCCGGACACGCGCCGTACGCCCAATTCCGGCACCACCACCGCCTCCCGCCAGACGCTCGTTACGGGCGAGGCCGTCATCCGGGCGGCCCGTCTGCTCAAGGTCGAGCTGGATGCCGGGAAAACGCTCGCCGATCTCGAGGGCAGGGAATTTTTCGGCGAATACCTTACGGAAACCGATCCCATGGGCAGTTCCAAGGAATTCCCGGTCAGCCACGTGGCCTACGGCTATGCGGCCCAGGTGGTGAAACTGGATGCCGGGGGAAAGGTGACGGAGGTGGTTGCGGCTTACGACGTCGGCCGGGTGGTCAATCCCAGGGCGGCCGAGGGACAGATCGAGGGCGGGGTGGCCATGGGGCTCGGTTATGCCCTGACCGAGGATTTCCCCGTGGAAGGCGGCTATGTGAAAGCCAAATACGGAACGCTCGGTCTGTTCCGGTCCACGGAAACGCCGCCCATACGCGTGCGCATCGTGCGCCGGGAGGAGGACGGCCCCTTTGCTTACGGAGCCAAGGGCGTGGGCGAACTGGCGACCATTCCGACCGCGCCGGCCGCGCAGGGGGCCTATTACAAACTGGATGGAGTGTTCCGTACAAAATTGCCGCTGGAAAATACATTTTATAAAAAATCTAAATAATTCAATATATGATAGTGGTATAGCGGCAAAATCCGCGGCCGGGCGCCGGTACGCGCTCGGCCGCGGGCTCGGAATCTGCGTTCGGGAACGGTTTGGTGCGTTTTTGCTCCATTGTCCAAACAGTAACGGGTGACTCAATGAAGAAATGTGCGGGATTGTCGATCGCGGTTGTATGTGCGGCGACGTTGGTTCTGGGCGCCGCCGGAGTGGCCGGGGCCATTGATTTCAAGGCCAAGGGCGAGTGGATTATGAGTTTTGATTACGGGGTCGGCGGCAACTTCATGTCCAAGGGCCGCGACGGCAACGACATGTACGGCAACCGCAGGGCGGCCGGACACGGATCGGAGGACAATTTCGAAGCCCGCCAGCGCGTGCGACTGCAACTGGACGCCGTGGCTTCCGAAAACCTTTCGGGCACGGTGTTCTTTGAAATAGGCGACACGGTCTGGGGACAGAGCAACACCCTGTACGGCGGCGGCGGAACTCTGGGCACGGACGGCGTGATCGTCGAGGTCAAAAGGGCCTATCTGGACTGGATAGTGCCCGGCACCGACCTGCGCGTGCGCATGGGCCTGCAGGGCTGGTATCTTCCCGGCTTCACTTTCGGCAACGCGATTTTGATGGAAGACGGCGCGGGAATCTCCGCCGCGTATAAATTCAACGACAATGTCTCGCTCAACGCCTTCTGGATGCGGCCTTACAACGATTCGCCCGTCAACACGCCCACGCCCGGCGTTGCGGCCAATTTTCTCGACAACTTCGACCTTTTCGGGTTGGTGCTGCCGCTTACTTTCGACGGCTTCAAAATCACGCCCTGGGTCATGGGCGGAGCCGTGGGCGAAAGCTATATGCGCAGCGACTTCAACTTCGGCACGCAGATCTTAAGCGGCAGCAAGGCCTATAACGGCGCAAGCCCCATCGACGTGCGCCGCAATCTTTCCCCCTTTGCGGCGCGGGGCGGTCTGCTCGACGGCAACGCCAGGCATCTTGAGCGCTCCAATCCGTATTCCACCATGTTCTGGGCCGGTCTTACCGGGGAAGTCTCCGCTCTCGATCCCTGGCGCATCGCCTGGGATTTCAACTACGGCGGGGTATACACCGGACGCGACGCCTATGACCGCAAGGGCTGGTTGCTGAACGCTCTGGTGGAATACAAGACTTCCTGGGGCACGCCCGGCGTTGTGGCCTGGTGGGGCAGCGGCGACGACGGCAATCTGAAGAACGGTTCCGAGGTCATGCCCTACGTCTCGATCGGCAGCGGCGGTTACAGCCTGTCCACCCTCGGTTTCTGGGGCGAGCCCCACCTCTCCAACGACGGCATCCTGGGGTACAACCCCGTGGGCACCTGGGGCGTGGGCGCGCGGATCATGGATCTCTCCTTCCTGGAAAGGCTGACGCACAACATCCGCGTCAACTTCTTCCAGGGCACCAACGATCCCAAGATGGCGGGCTATATCACCGGCACCCGGACGTATCAGGGCCGCACGGCCTCCGGCACGATGTCCGACTTCAACAGTTACGGGGTCTACCTGACGAGCATGGATTCGGGAATCGAAGTCAACCTCGACTCCAAATACCAGATCACCGAGAACCTCGATCTCTGGATGCACCTCGGCTACATCCATCTGTGGCTTGATGCCGGCCGTTCGATGTGGGGCCACAGCGCCAGAGCGGGCGGTCTCGGCAACACGCTGAATCTCATGGATGCCTTCCGGGCGAACATAGCCTTGCGCTACTCGTTCTGAAGCCGGAGCAGGAGTGCATAGTGCTCCGGCTCATCCACGTCCCGCAGAGCCTCCTCTTGTACCTCCACAAGGCGGAGGCTCTCGGGATGTCGTTCCCGCACCGCGCGGCCGCCCGTGTCGCCGCGCACGGCCAGAAGCTCCTCATCGAACTTCGCCGGAAAAAAAACCGGGTTCCCCGGCCGCCCGGCGTGCGCGGGCGCAATAATATGTTCGGAATCGGCCTCCGCGAGCACGGCCAGAACCGCGGCCGCGTCCAACAAGGGCTGGTCGGCCGCGAAAAACAGCCTGCCTCCCTCTTCGCCGGGCCGCTCCGTCTCCTTGACGGCGAGCAGCCCCAGGCGCATGCTTAACGACTGGCCGGCCTCCGGTTGCGCATTGATCACCAGACGCACGCCGGGGGGGATGTCCAGACCCCGCGCCGTTTCCTCCGTGCTTACCAGCACAACGGAAGCCAGCGGCAGGGACAGGGCCAGATCGATAACGTGCCTCGCCAGCGCTTTGCCTTTGAAGGGAAGCAGCAGCTTGTTCGCGCCCATGCGGCGCGCAAACCCGGCCGCGGAAATAATGCCGTGTATCTTCATGGTGTGTAATGCCGACTATTGCTGAACTGCTCGAACTCCGCAAGGGCGGCGCAAAACCCGTTACGGCCTTTATAGGCAGCGGCGGCAAGACGAGCCTGCTTTTTCTGCTCGCGCAACGCTTCCGTGAAGAACGCGTGCTGGTGGGCACCAGCGTCAAGCTGGGCAGGCCGGATCCGGAAAGCATCGATCGCTTTTTTCTGCCGGAAGACGCATCCCGCCTGCACGGGGCGGAGCCGGGCATCACCCTTGTCGGCCGGGTTTTGGAGGCCGAGCACAAAATAAGCGCGCCGCCCCTGGAGCTGTTCGGCCGGCTTGCGTCGCTTTTCGACTTCTGTCTCATCGAGGCCGACGGTTCGCGACGACTGCCCTACAAGGGCTGGGCGCATTATGAACCCGTGGTGCCCGACTGCGTGGGCATGACCGTGGCGGTCATGCCTGTGCCCCCTCCCGACTGCCTGATCACGGAAGAATGCGTACATCGCCTGCCCCTGTTCTGCGAAATAACGGGCGCGCGGCCCGGCGATATCCTGCGGCCGGAACACCTGGCCGCGGCCGTATCCCATCCGCGCGGGCTGCTCGCCAAGGCGCGCGGCCGCACGGCGCTGGTGTTCAATCAGGTGGAAAGCCGTGAAGCCGCCGACACGGCGCGCGAAATCCTCTCCCTGCTTCCTCCTTCCTGTCGCGTGAACCTGTGGCGCGTATTCGCCGCAAGCGCGCACAGGGACAGAGGCGCCGTTCTCGCAATCCGCTGAGGGTGCGAAACATTTTCCCCGCGAAAAATGACGTTGCCTTTTTAAATATGCTGAAATAAACATATAACAGGACGATCACGCTTTTTTTCCCGAAAGTCGGCGTGGTGTTTCCCCTATTTTTGTAATTGACACGCATTCTCATTTTTTATAGAGTAACCCTAACGCTGATCCGACAGGAGAAAAAAATGGGTAATGAATGGTGGAAATACGGCATAGGCTTGGGCATAGGCGTTGCCATCGGCGCGGCCGGGGCAATTTTGATTTCGCGCAATCCCGGCGCGGTGAAAAAGGCCTGTACCACATTGATCAGCCATGCTATGGCCGCACAGGAAAAAGCCGCCACCGTCGTGGAGAGTGTGAAAGAAGATATGGAAGACATGGCTGCCGAAGCGCGTCATGATTTCGAAGAACGCAAAAAAAGCGCTTCCGAGGCATAGCGGCTCAGGCAGCCGTTCCCTGTGCTTCACGCGGACGGGCATGCCGCGCCGAGTCGCGGCATGTCCGTCCGGTCTTCACGTTGCCTTTTCACATATGGTGTTGTTATGCAGATTCTTGTAGCGGGCATGCCGTATACGGTCGCCCACGAAATGCGGGGCCGCGTGCGGTTGCGCCCCCGCAATCCCAAAGCGCGCGCCCGCGCGCGGGAAGCGTTCACGAACCTTCTTGCGCCGCTGAACGAAAAAATCGACATAACGCTCTCGGAAATTACCGGGAGCGTGCTGCTGACCTATAACGGCGCGGGCGAACTGCGCAGCCCTTTGCGCGCGCTTCTCGGCCTGCCGGAACAGCCTTCCGTTGCGCGTCCGAGGGCGGCCGCCCGCGTTGTTTCCGAGAGCGCGCCGCTGCCCGTCGGCCCGCCGGCGGTTGTCAATCCGGTGCCGGCCAAGCTGATCAGTCTGGTGTTTCCCCGGGTGATCAACGTGGCGGTGGCGATATTCCGCGCGATTCCGTACATCTTCCGCGGCCTGCGCGAACTGGTCGGAGGGCGCCTCGGCCTGAACACCCTGGACGCCGCGGCCCTCATGGTATGCATTCTACGCAGAGACTTCAGGGCGCTTTCCTCCATCACCTTTTTCTTCAGCCTGGGCGCGTTTTTGGAATATTGGACGCGCAAGAAATCGCACGGCGATCTGGCGAAAAGCCTCGCGCTCAACATCACCCACGTCTGGGTCAAGGACGGCGAACTGGAGCGCGAAGTTCCCATGGCCGACCTGCGTGCCGGGGAAGTGGTGGTGGTACGCGCCGGTTCCGTCATCCCCGTGGACGGCACGGTCGTGGGCGGGGAGGCGATGGTCAACCAGGCGGGCATGACGGGAGAACCCCTGCCCGTGCGCCGCGACCTCGGATCGTCGGTTTATGCGGGAACCGTGGTGGAGGAAGGAGAACTGCACATCTCCGTGACCAAGGTGGGCGGCGAGACGCGCATTGATTCCATTCTGCGCTACATCGAGAACTCCGAATCCGTCAAAGCCGGCATCCAGAGCAAATACGAGCGCATAGCCGATGGTATCGTGCCTTACAACTTTCTGCTGGCCTTTATCATCTACCTGATCACGCGCGACACCATGCGCACCGGCGCGGTGTTGCTGGTGGACTATTCCTGCGCCATACGCCTGGCCACGCCCCTGACGGTGCTTTCGGCCATGAGCGAGGCCGCGCGGCGCGGCACGCTCATCAAGGGCGGGCGTTTTCTGGAAGCGTTGGCCGAGGCCGACACCATAGTGTTCGACAAAACCGGCACGCTCACGGCCGCGGCGCCGGAAGTGGTGGAAGTCATCCCCTTCGGTGATTATGACGCCGACAAGGTGTTGCGCCTTGCCGCCTGCCTGGAGGAACATTTTCCCCATCCCGTGGGGCAATCCGTGGTGCGCGCCGCCGAACAAAAAAATCTCAAGCACCGGGAAGAACACGCCAAGGTGGAATTCGTCGTCGCGCACGGCATCGCCACAAAGCTGCGCGGCGAACGGGTGCTGATAGGCAGCGAGCACTTTATTATTGAGGACGCGGGCATCGCGCTGACCCGTCAACAAAAGGCGACCGTAAAAAAACAGGCGGAAAAGGGCAGATCCCTGCTTTTTCTCGCCGTGGGGGAAGAAGTCGCGGGCATCATCGCCATTGAGGATCTGTTGCGGCCCGGCATGCCGGAATTTATTGCGGACCTGCGCGGTCTTGGTTTCAAGCGCATCATCATGCTGACCGGCGACGGGGAAAAAACCGCCGCCGCCATAGCGCGCAAAGCGGGCATTACGGAATTCAAGGCCCGGCTGCTGCCCGAGGACAAGGCGCGTTTTATCGCGGATCTCAAGGCGCGGGGCGCCCGTGTGCTTATGATGGGCGACGGCGTCAACGACGCGCCCGCCCTTTCGGCCGCCGACGTGGGCGCGGCCCTTACGCACGGAGCCGATATGGCCAAGGAGGTCGCGGATATCGTGCTCACGCGCGGCGAACCGGCCGACATCATCCGGGCGCGGGAAGTCGCGCTGGCGGCCCTGCGGCGCATCCGCTCCCATTTTTTCGCGGCCGTGGGTTTGAACAGCGTTTTTCTGGCCGGGGCCTTAAGCGGCCTGCTGACCCCCGGCATCTCGGCCTTTTTGCACAACGCCTGCACGGCGGCCCTGGCCGTGCGCAGCATGGGGCCCTTGTTGCCCGATGAAGACGGAGCCGAAAGTATTGAGGAGGAAATATGATCAGAAGCTTCAGAAGCGGCCGGGTGCGCCTGCGCGCGCCGAGCCTGCGCGCCGAAGGCGCGCTGGATGAGATACGGAACATGCTGGCCGCCTATCCCGGCATACGGGAAATACAGACCAACACGCGTATCGGCAGCCTGCTCGTCAGCTATGATCCGGCGCGGATTTCCGAAGAAAGCCTGCACGCGGCCGTTGCCGCGTTGAAAGAGAAATTTCCCGCGCCTGTCTGCAAAAAGACGGGGCCGACATTACGTAAGGCGGAAAAACGCCTGATGCTGGGCGCCGCGCTGTTGAGCCTGAGCGGGGCGATGTTCGACAGGATGCCTCTGCACAAGATCGGGGGAGCGGCCTTCTTTCTCCTGGCGGGTCGGCATGTGTTTTGTCGGCGCAGGGCATTTTAGGAATAAACCCCAGGCGTTGCCCCAAACGGAAACGGCCTTCGCGCGGAGGGTGCGCGAAGGCCGTTTTGCGTAGCGATGTCAGGCAGCTTATGCCTGTTCGTCAAGCATCATGTCCTGTCTCTCTATCCAGGCCAGGGCTTCCTTCAGGTTCAGCGTGCCTTCGTACAGTGCGCGGCCGCTGATCGCGCCCTGGAGCGCGGCGTGGCGGTAAAGAGGATAGAGCTGCTGCACGTCGGCCAGCGTGGCCACGCCGCCGGCGGCAATGACCGGAATGGGCGAGGTATGGGCCAGGCGGCTTAGATACTCAAAGGCCACGCCGGTCTGCATGCCGTCGCGCTCTATGTCGGTATAGACGAGAAAGGAGGCACCGGCGCGTATCAGGCGGGGAATGACATCCTCCACCTGTTGGCCGGAATCCGCCACCCAGCCCTTGGTTTTCAGGCGGCCGGCCTCCGCATCGAGAGAAACGCCGATGCGGCCGGCAAACCTGCGGCACAGCCGGGCAAAGCCGTTGGGATCTTCCAGCGCCATGGTGCCGATGATGAGCCTGTGTACGCCCGCGTCCAGATAGGCCGCCGCGGTGTCCTCGTCGCGTATGCCGCCGCCGAGCTGTACGGGGATATCCACTTCCGAGCAGATGGCGTGGATGATGTCGCGGCTTGCCGGCACACCCTGGAAAGCGCCGTCCAGATCCACCACGTGCAGCCACTGCGCGCCCTGTTCCGCCCACATGCGCGCTGTGGCCGTGGGGTCGGAGGAAAAGACGGTGCTTTCTTCCGCGCGCCCCCGTTTGAGGCGCACGGCCTGCCCGTTCTGGATATCAATGGCCGGGAAAAGGATCACAACCCGAATTCCTTGACGGCCTGCAGCATACCTTCGGCGGTCAACTCTTCCGCGCTGACCCAACGTCCCTTGCGCTTGAAGAACTTGCCGACGGTAAGCAGGTTGTCGCTCAAGCCCACCTGTTGTTCTTCAAAGGTAGAGTGCTTGAGCAGACGCGCGCGCGTGACGTCGATAAGGTAAAACTCCACCTTGATCGCTGCGGCGTGCGCGGCGCCGGCCTGGCCGCCGTCACGTTCCTGCCAGTTGATGATCTGGGGAACGATCAGCAGATCCACATCCGCCTGCCTGCCGATGTTCAGCCAGTGGGCCAGGCCCTGCGGAGCGCCGCTTTCATGATACTCCATGCTCTTTTTATAGTCGGGCGCATAGAGCGTGACATACTGGCGGTTGCTGTGCTTGGAAAGCGTGCGCGCGAAGGTGTTGTCCAGATCCGCCAGCACGCCTGCCGGGATTTTGCCCTGACGGTCGGGAAGTTGTCCGGTGACGAGTTCGCGCGTGGAGGTGGGCTGCGTAAACCAGGCCACTCCCACCCGAAATTCCTGTGGAATGATGGTGGGGGCCGGCTGGGACGAAGGACGCTTCTGGCAGGCGCAGAGCAGCACCGTGACGGCGACCAGAGAAAAGAGCAGGGTTTTCGAGAAAATGCGCATCAGTCCAGCCTTCCTTTAGTGCTGCGCACCAGGTTTCCGGAACGGCGCGTCGCCTGGGCCAGGGCGAGGCCCAGCCCCTTCGCGGCGGATTCCAGAAGATGGTGCCCGTTTTTGCCATAGAGAAACGCCACATGCAGATTCATGCGCGTAGCGGAGGCCAGGGCCTTGTAGTGCTCGCGCCACAGATCGCGTTCCTCGCCGCCCGGCATGGGGGGGAGCAGCTCGTCGCCGCGCCATTCCAGCCAGGGGCGCCCCGAAATATCCAGGCACACGTCGGCCAGGGCTTCATCCATAGGTACGCGGGCGTGCCCCACCCGCGCAATGCCCGCGCCGTCGCCGAGTGCTTCGCGCAGGGCGCTGCCCAGCGCAAGGCCGATGTCTTCCGCGCTGTGATGCGCATCTATATGCGTATCACCCTTGCAGCGCAGCCGCAAATCAAAGCCGGCCCAGAAGGCCGTGAGAGTAAGCAGATGATCGAGCAGGCCCACGCCGCTCGCGATGTCGGTTACGCCCGAACCGTCCAGGCTCAGTGTCAGTTCGATGTCTGTTTCTTTGCTGGTGCGTGAAAAATGCGCGTTGCGGGCGTTCATGCGGGATCCTTTTCGCGTTCGGCGCCTTGCGCCCCCTCGTCTGCCGAAGGCTCTGCCGCGTCTTTCGGCGTTTTGCGCTTCTGTACGGCGGCCGCCACCCAGATACTTATCTCATACAGCAAAAGCATGGGGAGGGCCATAAGTAATTGCGAGACGACGTCCGGCGGCGTGAGTATGGCCGCCACGATGAAGATGGTGACAACGGCATACCTGCGCCAACCCCGCAGCCGTTCGGCCGTAAGCACGCCCATACGCGCCAGGAAGAAGGCGAAAAGCGGCATTTCGAAAATGAGACCGAAAGCGAGAATGAGTTTGAGCGCGAAGCTCAGGTACGAGTCCAGGGAGGGCATGGGCGTGATGCTGTCCGTGGCGAAGCCCATGAAGAAGTCGAAGGCCACGGGAAAGACCGCGAAATAGCAAAAGGCCGCCCCGCCCAAAAAGAAGAAGGCGGAAAAACCCGCCAGGGGTACGATGTTGCGGCGCTCCTCCTCATAGAGGCCGGGCGCGATAAAGGCCCATATCTGATAAAAAATGTAGGGACTTGTAAGGAAGATTGAGGCGAGGAAGCCTATTTTCATCTGCACGAAAAAGGCTTCGGGCAGGGCCGTGTAAATGAGCTTGCTGCCCTTGGGCATAACGGCCACAAGCGGTTTGACCAGCGCGTCGAAGATATCCTGCGCGAAGCTGAAGCAGGCGAAAAATCCAAGGAAGACCACGATGAAGATGCGGATGATGCGGCCGCGCAGCTCGTTGAGATGCTCCATGAGAGACATGGGTCGCTGCTCGTCCTTGTCTGCGCCCGTTTCGCTCTTTTCCGTTTCGGCGGGGGGGGAGGCGAGGCCCGGCGCGGGCAATGCGTCGTCGCCCGCCTTCGTCGCGGGCGGCTGCGCCGGAGGAACGGGCGGCGCGCCTTCGTCAGACGGGGAGGGCGGAGGATCTTCGCAGGAGGCGCAGCTTCCGTCCCAGGAGGCGAATGCGAGGTCGTTGCCGAAAGTGTTTTCAGGCGCAGAGGGCGAGGCGGGCTCCGCAACGGAATCCGTGTCGGCGTTTGTGCCGTCCCAGGAGGCGAAGTCGAGCCCGGCGCCGAATTCGTCGGCTTTGGGAGCGTCCGGCGGGGGAGGGGGGCTCATGCCTTGTCCCCGGATCCGGCGGCGCGGCGGGTGCCTTCAACCGCCGCATCCAGTTCGGACGCCGGTTTGGGCGCTGTCTGCGCGGTTTCGGAAGCGGGAGCCGCCTGGGTTTTTACAGACGCGGAGGAACTCTCCTCCCGCAGAAATTCCTGCGACGCCTGCTTTTTGCGTTCCTCGTGCTCTTCCCTTTCCGCTTCAAGATTCAGCGTGCGCTGAAATTCGTTGGAAACGCGGCGGAATTCGCCCATGGCCTTGCCCAGGGTTCTGGCGATTTTGGGCAGATGCGAGGGGCCGAGCACAAGCAGGGCCACAAGGATGATAACCAGAAATTCCGAACTGCCGATGCCGAACATGGTGGACCTTCTCCCGCGCGACTGCGCGGGGACTTGGAAAAGAAGAAGATGCGGCGTAACGCCGTTTGCCCTGTTTGCGAAATACGTTTATTCCCACTCAATCGTGGCGGGCGGCTTGGGGGAAATATCGTAGACGACCCGATTGACGCCGTTCACTTCGTTGATGATGCGGCCCGAAATGCGTTCCAGCACTTCCGAGGGCAGGCGCACCCAGTCGGCGGTCATGGCATCCACGCTGTCCACCACACGCAGGGCCACAACGTGCTCGTACGTGCGGGCATCGCCCATCACGCCCACGGTCTTCAGGGGCAGCAGCACGGCAAAGCCCTGCCAGACCTTGTTGTACCAGCCGGATTCCCTGAGTTCGGCCTGCACGATGCGATCGGCCCGCCGCAGGATGTCCAGGCGTTCTTCCGTCACTTCGCCGATCACGCGCACGGCCAGGCCGGGGCCGGGAAAGGGATGGCGGCGCACGATGAAGTCGGGCAGGCCCAGTTCCGCCGCAACCCGGCGCACTTCGTCCTTGAAAAGCTCGCGCACGGGTTCGATAAGCTTGAGCTTCATGTGTTCCGGCAGGCCGCCGACATTGTGGTGGCTTTTGATGACCGCCGAAGGCCCCTTGTGGGACACGGATTCGATGACGTCCGGATACAGCGTGCCCTGAGCCAGAAAATCCACCTGCCCGAGAGCTTTCGCTTCCTCGTCGAAAATTTCGATGAAGGTGTGGCCGATGATCTTGCGCTTTTTTTCCGGGTCGACAACGCCGGCAAGGCGCGAGAGAAAAAGCTCTTTCGCGTCCACGCGCTTGAGGTTCAAATCGAAATGCTCGCGCAGATAGCTCGTCACCTCGTCGGCTTCCTTCATGCGCAGAAGGCCGTTGTCCACAAAGATGCAGTGCAGGCGACGGCCTATGGCCCTGTTCAGCAGCACGGCGACCACGGTGGAGTCTATACCGCCCGAAAGCGCGCAGACCACGCGCCCGTCACCCACCTGTTCGGCGGTTTCGCACACCACGCGCTCCACAAAAGAGGACATGTTCCAGTCCGGCTCGATCTTGGCGATTTTGAACAAAAAGTTGTGCAGCATGCGTTCGCCGTCTTCCGAATGATGGACTTCGGGATGGAACTGCACGGCGTAAATGCGGCGGGCATCGTCGGCCATGGCGGCCACGCTCAGGGTGCGGGTGCGGCCGAGCACGACGAAATCCGGCGGCGCTACGGTGACTTTATCGCCGTGCGACATCCAGACCCGCGAGATCGAGGGGCCGTCCTTCTTGCGCAGGCCCTCCCAGAGGGGGGATTCCGCCGCCATTACCAGATCCGCCGGACCGTATTCGCGCGTGGTGGATTGCTCGAGCTGGCCGCCCAGGCTGTGGGCGAGCAACTGCATGCCGTAGCAGATGCCGAGCACGGGCACGCCGAGAGCGAGCAGGCCCTTGTCCAGCTTGGGCGCGTCTTCTTCACGCACACTTGCCGGGCCGCCGGAGAGGATGAGGGCAGAGGGCTTCATGCGGCCCACGGCCTCCGCGCTTACGGTACAGGGGTGAATTTCGGAATACACCCCGGCCTCGCGCACCCTGCGGGCGATAAGCTGTGTGACCTGGGAACCGTAGTCGATGACGATGACTTTGCTCTGTTGCACGGGGGCCTCTCCACTGTATGTATCGCCGCGCCGCTTTCCGGCTTGCTCCGGCGGCTTCGCCGCCGCGTCGGCCTCGCGGCCGGCGTTGAACCCGTCTCGCACTTGTCTTGAAACGGGTTCTAACTGTTGTCAATCCTGTAGTTGGGGGCTTCCTTGGTGATGATCACGTCATGCACGTGGCTTTCGCGCAGGCCGGCGGGCGAAATTTCGACATAGGCGGCCTTTTCGCGCAGTTGCGCGAGGTCTTTCGCGCCCACGTAGCCCATGCCGGAGCGCAGGCCCCCCATGAGCTGATAGATGGAATCCATCACCGGGCCTCTGTACGGCACGCGGCCCACGATGCCTTCGGGCACGAGCTTTTTGCTGCGCTCCTGAAAATAGCGGTCGGAGCTGCCGTCCTTCATGGCGTCTATGGAGCCCATGCCGCGATAAATTTTGTATGTCCGGCCCTGGTAGAGTATGGTTTCGCCGGGGCTTTCCTCGGTGCCGGCGAAGAGGCTGCCGACCATCACCGAATGCGCGCCCACGGCCAGGGCTTTGACGATATCCCCGGAAAACTTGATGCCGCCGTCGGCCACGCAGCAGCGATCCTTTTCACGTGCCGCGCGCGAGGCTTCCATAACCGCCGTCACCTGGGGCACGCCCACGCCGGCCACGATGCGCGTGGTGCAGATGGAGCCGGGGCCTATGCCCACTTTCACGGCGTCCGCGCCGGCTTCGAGTATGCGCTTCGCCCCCTCATAGGTGCCCACGTTGCCTGCGATGAGCCGGCAGGCAGGAAAGGAGCCCTTGACCATCTCAATGGCACGCACCACGTTGGCGGAGTTGCCGTGCGCGGAATCCAGCACCAGCACGTCCGCCCCGGCGGCGAGCAGTTCGGAGGCGCGTTCCTCGCATTCCGCGCCCACGCCTATGGCCGCGCCCACGCGCAGGCGGCCTTTGTCGTCCTTGCAGGCGTCGGGGTATTTGAGCACCTTGTCGATGTCCTTCATGGTGATCAGGCCGGCCAGGCCGCCGTCGTTGTCCACGACAAGGAGTTTTTCAATGCGGTGTTCGTGCAGGTGTTCCTTGGCTTCTTCCAGGGTGGTGCCCATGGGCACGGTGACGAGCTTTTTGCCGGTCATGACCTCGGAAACGCGCGTGTTTTCAAGATCCTTGACAAAACGCACATCGCGATTCGTGAGAATGCCGACCAACGTTTTGCCGTCCACCACGGGCAGGCCGGAAACGCGGTAATCGGCCATCAGGCCGAGGGCGTAGCGCACGGTGTCGCCGGGTGCCACGGTGACGGGGTCGAGGATCATGCCGCTTTCGGACTTTTTGACCTTTTCCACTTCCAGGCGCTGGCGGGCGATGGACATGTTTTTATGGATGATGCCGATGCCGCCCGTGCGCGCCAGGGAAACGGCCATGGCCGCTTCGGTGACGGTGTCCATGGCGGCGGAAAGCAGGGGGATGCGCAGGGGAATGTCCGGCGTCAGCCGGGTTTCTATGTCCACCATGTCCGGCGTGACTTCAGAATAGCCGGGCAGCAGGAGGATATCGTCGAAGGTGAGCGCTTTACCGAGATTTTTGGGCATAGATCCTCGCGGTCTGCCGGGCGTCGGCGGAACAGAGCGCGCGGCCGGCACAGGAAAGTGGTGTAATGGAGGAACATACTGCCGGTGGGCGGGAGCCGTCAAGCGGGAACGCGGGAATGCGCTCTTTCTTTCTTTCCCCGCTCTTGACTTCGGCCGTAAAAGGGACTAACGCATACCGTCTTTGCGGGGTTTGCGCCCATCGGCACGAGGAAGAGCATGTTCGAGAGCCTTTCAGACAGATTGTCCAACGTCTTCCGGTCCTTCAGCGGCAGGAAGCTGACCGAGGAAAACATCCTCGACGGCCTGCGCGAGGTGCGTCTCGCTCTGCTTGAGGCCGACGTTAACTTCAAGGTTGTCAAAGACTTTGTGGACAAGGTGCGCGAAGCCTGTCTGGGACAGGACGTGCTGAAAGGCCTCAACCCCGCGCAGCAGGTCGTCAAGATCGTGCACGAGGAATTGACGGCCCTGCTCGGCGGCGAACAGAGCGATCTCGACCTGCGCGGCCGGCAGCCCGGCGTGATTATGATGGTCGGACTTCAGGGCTCGGGCAAAACCACCTCTGCCGCCAAAATCGCCAACCTGCTGCGCAAACGCAAGATGCGGCCCTATCTGGCCCCTGCCGACGTGTACCGCCCGGCGGCCATCGATCAGCTCCGCACGCTGGCCAGGCAGCTCGACCTGCCCTGCTACGCCTCCACGACGGACATGAATCCCGTGGACATCTGCCGCGCGGCCGTGGAAGACGCCAAGGCCGAGCAGGCTTCCGTGGTGCTGCTCGACACCGCCGGCCGCCTGCACGTGGACGAAGCGCTGATGCAGGAACTGGCGGACATCAAGGCCGCCGTGGACCCGCAGGAAATTTTGTTTGTGGCCGACGCCATGACCGGGCAGGACGCCGTTACCGTGGCTGAGGCTTTTAATGCCCGTCTCGGCATCACGGGTGTCGTTCTTACAAAAATGGACGGCGACGCGCGAGGCGGGGCCGCCCTGTCGATCAAGTCCGTTACGGGCGCATCGGTCAAATACGTGGGCACGGGCGAAAAGCTTTCCGATCTTGAGCTGTTTCATCCTGATCGCGTGGCCGGGCGCATACTCGGCATGGGGGACGTGCTCACCCTCATCGAAAAGGCCCAAAGCGAAACCAGCGAGGAAGAAGCCGCCGAGCTGGCCCGCAAGATGCAAAAGGCCAAGTTCGATCTCGAGGATTTCCGCACCCAGATGCGCCGCATCAAACAGATGGGCTCGCTGGAGTCGATTTTAAAGCTCATTCCCGGCATGGGCGCGCTGCGCGACAAGCTTTCCCAGGCAAGCGTGCCTGAAAAAGAACTGATGCGCACCGAGGCGATGATCAATTCCATGACCATGCAGGAACGCAAAAACCCGGACATCATCAACGGCAGCCGACGGGCGCGCATCGCCAGGGGTTCGGGAACAAGCGTGCAGGAAGTGAACCAGCTTTTGCGCAACTTCGATCAGATGCGCAAAATGATGAAGGGCATGATGGACGGCAAAATGCCCGGTGCGGGCCGTATGCCGCGCGGCATGCCCGCTATGGGCGGCATGCCGGGCCTGTCCGGTATGCCGGGAATGCCCGCCATGCCCGGCGGCGGATCGTCCGCAACCAAAAGCTCCGCAACGAAAAAACGCAAAAAGCGCGACAAGCCCAAGAAGAAGAAAAAGAAATAGGGCGTTCTCGCGCGACGTTTCGCGAAAAGAGCATGAGAAAATTGACGAAAGCTGTTGCGCTTTTCAGCGCCGTATACTACACATGTAACCATCAGGAGAGTGTTATGGCAGTCAAGTTGAAACTGTCCCGCCAGGGCAGCAAGAAAAAGCCCTTTTACCGGGTTGTGGCGGCGAACGACGAAAGCCGCCGCGACGGACGCCCGCTTGAATTTCTCGGCTACTACAATCCGCTGGTCAGTCCGGTTGATGTGAAGCTTGATGCGGAAAAAGTAAAAAAATGGCTGAATCTTGGAGCTGAGCCCACGGACACCGTGCGTTCCCTCATCAAAAAGCATTTGGCAGGCTGATTTTTCCCCGCTCATCGCCGCTCTGTCCGCCAACACCCAGAGGGGGAAGCCATGTTGAAGGACCTTATCACCTACATTGCCGGTTCTCTTGTGGATCATCCGGATCAGGTGCAGGTTACTGAAGTGGAAGGCGAACAGACCACTGTTCTTGAACTTCGTGTGGCCAAGGAAGATCTCGGCAAGGTCATCGGCCGCCAGGGGCGTACGGCGCGGGCCATGCGCACCATTTTGGGAGCCGCTTCGAGCAAGGCGAAGAAGCGTTCGGTTCTGGAAATTCTGGAATAGGTTTTGTCCGCATTCATCCATATGGGCACGCTTGCGCGCGCGCACGGCCTCAAAGGGGAGATTCGCGTGGATTGGCGCGCGGACTCCCCTCTGCGATCCGGGGCCTATCAACTGCAAATCGGCGCGGCCGCGGCGTGCCCGGTGCGCGTTCTTGCCGTGCGCACGCACAAGGGGGCGCCGCTCGTTCTGCTGGAAGGCGTGCAAGACCGCACGGCCGCCGAAGCCCTGCGTGGCGGCAAACTGCTTGTGCCGGAAGACTCGCTGCCGAGGGAGGAAGACGACCTCTTTCTCTACGAACTGCCGGGATTTGAAATCGCCCTGCATGAAAGCGGCGCGCTCATCGGGCGCATAGACCGGGTGGAGTTTCCCGCCGGGCGGGAGATCTGGGTTGTGCGCACGCCCGAGGGACGCGAACTGCTCTTTCCCGCCGTGGAGGAGTTCGTCGCTTCCGTGGACGAAGAGGCCCGGCGTATCTCCATTACGCCGCCGCCGGGGTTGTTGGATCTCTATCTGGGATAGCGCCGCGGTCTTTTTGCTTCATTTTTTGAACATCCACAGCGCCGCCGCCATGATGATGAATACAATGAGCAGCAGCGCCGAGGCTTCCAGGGGATTGCCCTGTTTGTAGGCGGCGAAGCTGTACAGCAGGCCGCCGCCGCACATGGCGATGAGAAGTTCTTTGCGCATATCTTTGTATACGAAAAGAGTCCATGCACTTCAACATCGTCACGCTCTTTCCCGAATTTTTCGATTCGCCCCTGCGCGCGGCCCTGACGGGCAAAGCCGCGGCGGCCGGTTTGATTTCCCATTCCTTTCACAATCCCCGCGATTTCGCGACCGACAAACACCGCAGCACCGACGCCCGCCCCTACGGCGGCGGGCCCGGCATGGTCATGCTGCTCGATCCCCTGGCGCGCGCCCTGCGCAGCCTTGAGCGGCCCGGCGTTCTTCTCGTTCCCAGTCCTTCCGGCAGGCCTTTTACCCAGGCCCGCGCCCGCGAACTGGCCGCCGAAGAAAGCCTGACCCTGATCTGCGGCCGCTATGAGGGCATAGACGCCCGGCTGGCGGAACTTTTTCCCGTGGAATACGTTTCCGTGGGCGATGCCGTGGTCAACGGGGGCGAATCCGCCGCGCTGATGATCATGGAGGCGGTCTCCCGCCTCATTCCCGGCTTTATGGGCAAGGAAGCTTCGAGGGAGGAGGAAAGCTTTTCACGCGGGCTGCTCGAATATCCCCACTATACCCGCCCGGAAGTTTTCGAGAATCTGGCCGTGCCCCCCACCTTGCTCGGCGGCGACCATGCTGCGATCGCCGGATTGCGTCGCCGGGAATCGCTTTCCGCCACCTTGCGCCTGCGTCCGGAACTGTTGGACGAAGCGGAATTGAATGAAGAGGACGCGGCCTTTCTGCAAAGCCTGCCGCGCGCGCGCCCCGGCCGCAATCTCCATTTCGGCCTCGTTCATTACCCCGTGCTGTTGAAAAGCAAAAATCCCGGCGCTTCGTCTTTGACAAATCTGGACATCCACGATATAGCGCGTAGTTCCTGCGGCTACGGACTGGGCGGCTTTTTTGTCGTTACGCCCCTGGCCGATCAGGCGCGGATTCTAGAGGATATTCTGCACTACTGGACACAAGGCGCGGGAGCCGCCGGCAATCCGGATCGCGCCCGCGCCCTCGCGACGGTGCGGCATGCGCCGGAAATCCGCGACGCCGTTGCGCGGCTTGAGCGGGAATGCGGCCAAACGCCTCTGGTGCTCGGCACCAGCGCGGAATGGCGCGGCCGGCGCATGTACACGCCGGCAATGGTGCGCGGGGCTCTGGCGGAAAGACCGGTGCTGCTGCTGTTCGGCACTTCGCACGGCCTCGCCCCGGAAGCCCTGGATGCCTGCGACGGCGTGCTCAGGCCCCTGCGCTTTCCGCAGTCCTACAGGCACCTTTCCGTGCGCTCGGCCGCGGCGGTGTATGCGGATCGGATACTCGGAGACACGTATTAGGCCCCCGACGGGCATTTTTTCAGGAGAAGAAAATGAACATCATCCAGAAGATTGAACGTGAGCACATGCGCTTCGATATGCCGGCCTTTCGTTCCGGCGACACGGTCAAAGTGCATCTGCGCATTGTGGAAGGCGAAAAAGAGCGCGTGCAGATCTTTCAGGGCAACGTGATCCGCATCAACCGCGGCACCACCGACGCCACCTTTACCGTGCGCAAGATTTCCGACGGCGTGGGTGTGGAACGTATTTTTCCCCTGCACTCCCCGTTCATCGAGCGCGTGGAACTTATCACGCAGGGCAAGGTACGCCGCAGCCGCCTCTATTATCTGCGCGATCTGAAAGGCAAGGCGGCGCGCATCAAGCCCCGCAACAGATATTAAGAGCGTATCCGGTATGCTTCCGGGCGTTTCGCCGCCCGAACGCGTCGGTTTTTGCGCGGGAATCGACGAAGCGGGCCGCGGCTGTCTGGCCGGGCCCGTGGTGGCGGCAGCCGTGGTGCTGCCGCCTTCCTGCGATCTGCCCGGGCTCGCGGATTCCAAAACCCTCACTCCCGCGCGCCGCGAAGCTCTCGCCGCCGCCATACGCGTTTCGGCCGTGGCCTGGGGGGTGGGAATTTCCCGGCCCGCCGAAATCGATCGCGTCAACATCCTCCAGGCCACGTTCCGCGCCATGATCCGGGCCGCTCGCGCCTGCGGGGCCGCCGAGCTTCTCATTGACGGCCCCCACGTCATTCCTCCCCATCTTTTTGCCGCCTTTGGGCGAACCGCCCCGAAACAGCGCGCCGTGGTGCGCGGCGACGCGCTCATCCCCTGTATTTCCGCCGCCTCCATCCTGGCAAAATGTTTTCGCGACAGGATCATGCTCGCCGTTGCCCGGCGTCGGCCCGGCTACGGCTTCGAGCGGCACAAAGGCTACGGCACGGCCGAACATCTCGCGGCCCTGGCCGAATTCGGCCCCTGTCCCATGCACCGCCGGAGTTTCCGCCGCGTCCGGCCTGAAGAACCCGCGCGGCAGGGCAGTCTGCTGTGAACACAAAAACTCCGACGCCAAAGCAACAACTCGGCGCGCGGGGCGAGGAAGCGGCGGCGCGGCTTCTGGCCTCGAAGGGCCTGCGCATAGCGGCGCGCAACTGGCGGCAGGGGAGTCTGGAACTGGATTTGGTGTGCATGGACGGACAGGAAGTGGTCTTTGTGGAAGTGAAAACCCGCGCGGCGGATGGTCTTGCCGAGCCCGCCGAGGCGGTGGGCCCCAAGAAGATGCGCAGCCTGATAAAAGCCGCACGGGCCTGGCTGGCGGCCCACAAAGCTTGGGATCTGCCCTGTCGTTTTGACGTGGTCTGTGTTACGGAGAGGAGAGAGGAGTTGCGCCTTGAGCACCACACAAACGCTTTTTCCCTCTCCGATCTTGTGGATCACGGCCACTCCGCTCGGCAATTCCGGTGACTTGAGCCCCAGGGCGCGCGAAGTTCTGGAGGCGGCCGACGCTGTGCTGGCGGAAGATACGCGCCGCGCGGGGCAGATGTGCCGACGCTGTGGGGTGGAGGCGCGCCGTTTCATCAGTTTTCATGAACATAATGAAGAGGAACGGAACCGGGAGGCTCTGGCCCTGCTGCGCGAAGGCGCGCGTCTGGCGCTGATTTCCGATGCGGGCACGCCGGTGCTGGCCGATCCGGGGTATCGGCTGGTTCGCATGTGCCGTGAGGCCGGAATACGGGTTACGATCATTCCCGGGCCCTGCGCGCCCATCGCCGCCCTGGCGGGCAGCGGCATCGCGCCCCTGCCGTTCACTTTTTTGGGATTTTTGCCCCGCGACGCGGCCGGGCGGAAAAAACTTTTTTCCGCCTTTGCCGCAAGCCCCGGCAGTCTGGTTTTTTTCGAGAGGAAAAATCGCCTGACCGCAAGTCTGGCGGAGGCCTATGCCCTGCTGGGCGAGCGCGAACTCTGCATCGCCCGCGAATTGACCAAGACACATGAAGAATTTAGAGTGGCACGGTTGTCGGATCATGCCTCCGTGTCTGCGGACCTTTTGGGCGAGATTACGGTGGTGTTGGGTCCGGCCGCCGATGTCGGGGAAAGCTCCGAAGCGGAAGCTTTGGCCGTGCTGCGCGAAGAGCGGGAACGGGGCGGACGCCCCAGAGAAACGGCCCGCCGGGCCCAGATTCGCCTGCGGGGCTGGAGCGGCGCGCGGCTGTACGCGTTGCTGGAAAAGGAACGGGAATAATGCCTGTGCCGGATACGAAAACCTGCCTGCGCTGCCTTGCGCGCTCCTGGTTTGTCGGCGCGCTGATGAGCGCGCGCGGCATGCAGCATCTGGGACATTTGTACGCGCTTGATCCGGGGCTGGCCGTCCTCTGGCCCGATCCGGCGGAACTGGCCGCCGCGCGGGCGCGCAAGCTCGGCTATATGCACACGCATCCTCATTGGGTTCCGCTGTTCACGGGCATAACGCTGTCGCTGGAAGGAGAAGTGGCCGCCGGAAGAATAACGCCGGAATTCGCCGTGGAAATACGAAACACCATGGCCTCCACACTCTCCGCCCTGGGGGATTCGCTGTTCAGCGGCAGCATTCTCGTCACCTGGGCGCTGACCACCACGTTTCTGCTGCTGGAAGATCGGCTGCCCGTCGCCTTTGCCTGGACACTGTTGCTTTTTATAGCCCTTATGGCATTTCGGGTCTGCAGCTTTTTTCTGGGGGTGCGGCACGGCCTCGGAGCTTTGGACTGGGTGAAGCGCCTGAACTGCATCAACTGGAGCGAACGGCTCAAGTTCGCAAACGCGGTGCTGCTGGCGCTTGTGTTATGGCGCATGTGGCCGCACAGCGCGGGTTTCGAACCGCTGGTGGCGGCGTTGTGCCTGTGCATCGGCGCGCTGCTCACGGCGGGGCTGCACCTGCCCCGCCCTGCGCTGTTGGCCGCGGCGTTTCTGGCGTTGAATCTTGTGGGCGAACTGGCGTTTATCGTTTCCATCAGCAGGGTGCTGCCGTGACCGCAGAATACGAATCCCCCGAACTGACTCTGGCCGCGCGCGCTCCGCACTCTTTGCACGCGCGGCCGGCGGCCCGCCTTGTGCAGGTGGCGCAGGGCTTTGAATCCGACCTTACTCTGCTGCGGGGTGAGGCGCGGGCGGATGCCAAAAGCATTCTGGACGTGATCGGGCTTTCCGTGCAGGGAGGGGATCGGCTGGAAATCCGGGCCGCGGGCGGAGATGCCCAGGCCGCTCTGGAAGCGCTTTCACGCCTGTTTGCCGGGAACTTCGAGGAATAGCATGGCCCGGCGGATTCTTTTCGGCATACCTGTTTCCCCGGGCATTTCCATCGGCAAGGCCGGACGCCTGGATCGGCCGGGGCCGGGAGCGGCGCACGGTTCCATTCTCCCCGAAGAGGTGGAGGTGGAAACCGCCCTGCTGCGCACGGCGGCCCGCGCGGCCGAAAACGATCTGGCCCGCGCGCGCGACGGCGTGCCGAGCGATTTGCCGGAATACCGCGACATCATCGCCTCGCACATGCTCATCTGCCGCGATCCCAAGCTGCTGCAGGAAGCGCAGCGCCATATACGCGAAGAACTGATGAACGCGACCCAGGCTTTGGAAAAAAGTTCGGAAACCCTGTGCGCCGCCTTCAGCGTGCTCGACGATCCCTATCTGCGCGACCGCGCCCAGGATGTCCGCACCGTGATCGGGCGCATCCAGAGCCGCCTGTACGGAAGCGGCCGGCTTTCCGCGGGCCGGGAGGGGCCCGCCGTGCTGCTGGCCGAGGAAATTTCCCCGGCCGACGCCGTGGAGCTCAAGTTGGAACGTCTGCTTTCCCTGGTCACCGTCAAGGGCGGGCGCACGACGCACACGGCCATTCTCGCGCGCAGCCTGCATATTCCGGCTGTGGTCGGCGTGGCCGGCCTGCTGGAAGCGGCCGAAGACGACGAACTGGTGGTGGTCGACGCTCTCAGAGGTTGCGTGTATCTGGGGCCGGATGAAACGGAACTGGAACTCTTTACCCGACGGCAGGAAGAGTATTCGATCTGGCGGGAACAGGTGCGGCGCGGGGCGCGCCTGGCGGCGGAAACGCTTGACGGCGTGCGCTTCGAGGTGCAGGCCAACATCGAAAGCCGGAAGGAATGCAGCGCCGCGCTGAGCAACGGCGCGGAAAGCGTAGGCCTTTGCCGCACGGAGTTCGCCTATCTGCGTAGCGGCGCGCTGCCGCCGGAAACCGTTCTCTATGAGGAATATCGCGCGATTACGGAATCCTTTGCCCCGGCGCGCGTGATCTTCCGCAGCCTGGATCTCGGCGCGGACAAGCTGCCGGAGCGGGAGCGGGATTTTAGAGAAAACAATCCCGATCTCGGCCTGCGCGCAGTGCGCTGGTGCCTGCGCCATCAGGATATTTTCCGCACGCAGTTGCGCGCCGTGCTGCGGGCCGCCGCGTATGGAAACGCCGCGCTCATGCTGCCGATGATTTCCGGCCCGCGTGAACTGGAAACCTGCCGGCGCGCCGTACGCGAAGCGGCAGCCCAGTTGCGGGAGGAAGGGCTGGAGCACAATCCCGATTTGCCCATCGGGATCATGATCGAGGTGCCCTCGTCGGTGCTTGTTGCGGACATTCTGGCCAAAGAAGCGGATTTTTTCAGCATAGGCACCAACGATCTCGTCCACTATCTGCTGGCCATAGACCGGGGCAACCCGCGCGTGGCCTATCTGCACGAACCCCTGCACCCGGCCGTGCTGCGCGCGCTGCAGTTCGTGATCGACTGCGCCAGACGCGAAGGCATCGACGTGTCCATCTGCGGGGAGTTGGCTGCCGATCCCTATTATCTGCCCGTGCTCATGGGCATGGGAGTGAACGCGTTCTCCGCCTCGCCGCAGTTCGTGCCGATCATCAAGCACCTGATCCGCAGGCTGCGTGCGTCGGACTGCGTGGAACTGGCCCGCGCCGTGGCGGCGGCCGGGGATACGGTGGTTGCGAACCGCATAGTGACCGAGGCGCTCTTTGTGCATTTGCGCGAAGAGGCGGATTTCCACACCACCATGATCAGGAATCAGCCGTATGCGTAAAGACGCCACCGCCGCGATCGCCGCGAATAAAAAGGCCCGGCACCTCTACCATCTTTCGGACTTTATGGAGGCGGGTCTGGCCCTGAACGGGCCGGAAGTGAAGAGCCTGCGCGCCGGACAGGTCAACTTCCGCGACGCCTATGTGGAATTCCACGGCGGCGAAGCCTGGCTGGTGGGCCTGCACATCGCCCCGTACAAGAACGCCGGCTACGTCGAGCAGGATCCGGATCGCCGGCGCAAGCTGTTGATGCACGCTTCGGAAATCCGTCGCTTTGCCGTGCAGGTGGAACAGAAGGGCCTGACCGTGGTGCCCGTGCGGCTCTATTTCAAGAACGGCCGCGCCAAGGTGGAGATAGCCCTGGGCAAGGGCAAGAAGCTTTTCGACCATCGCGACGATATGAAGCGCAGGGCCGAGGAGCGCGATATGCAACGCGAATTGGGCTAAATTTACCCTTCCGGCCCCAGCAGCGCGTCGGCAAAGTCTTCACCGTTGAAGGGCCGCAGATCCTCCAGCTTTTCCCCCAGCCCGATATAACTGATCGGCAGCCCGAACTGGAGCGCCACTGCCACGGCCACGCCGCCCTTGGCCGTGCCGTCGAGCTTGGTGAGGATGATTTCGTCCACGCCGGCCGCTTCCTTGAACAGTTTGGCCTGGGAAAGCGCGTTCTGGCCGTTGGTTGCGTCGATGACCAGTATGCTGCGGTGCGGCGCGCCGGGATGCTTTTTGGCGAGCACGTTGCGGATCTTTTTCAGTTCTTCCATGAGCCCGACCTTGGTCTGCAGGCGGCCGGCCGTATCCACGAAAAGCAGATCGACCTTGTCCGCCAGGGCCTTGTCCATGGCCTCGAACGCCACGGCCGCCGGGTCGGAACCCTGGGCCTTGGCGTAAAAATCCGCCTCCACCCGGCCGGCCCATACGCCGAGCTGTTCCACGGCCGCCGCGCGAAAAGTGTCCGCCGCGGCGATGAGCACTTTTTTGCCCCGCATGCGCGCCCGATGGGCCAGTTTGGCGATGGTGGTGGTTTTGCCCACGCCGTTGACGCCTATCAGCAGCACGGTCTCCGGCGGGTTGATCGCCGTGATGCGCCTCTGCGCCCGGAAAATTTCACCCAGTTCGGCGCGCAGCAGGGGGCGTATTTCAGAGGGCTGTACAGCGCCGCTTTTGCGGGCGCGCTCCTTCAGTCGTTCGACCAGCTCGACGGAGGCTTCCGCGCCCACGTCGGCCATGATGAACAGTTCCTCCATCTCTTCCCAGAAGGCGTCGCTCAAATCCCCGTGAGAGGAGAAAAGCGCGTCCAGCCGGCGGGAAAACTGTTCCCTGGTGCGGGCCAGCCCGTCCGAGAGCTTGAGCAGCAGGTGGTTGCGCTCGTCTTCCTCGTCTTCCAGATCAAGCGCCAGGGCGAGGCGATACTGGAGTTCGGAGCGAAAATCCTCCAAATGCGTATATTCCATGCGCGCAAGCCAAAGGTTGAAGCCGCGCGTGAATTCCTCGGCCTCTTCCCGGGGGCAGTCCAGAGCCCGGAGCAGAAAAAGCAGGCGGTTGTTCAATTCTTCGCCCGCCCCGTCCACGTCCTCCAGGATCAGATTCAGCCAGACGGAAAGGCGAGGCTCGGCCTGACGCAGGCGCACGGTCAGCGCGTCGCGCCATGCGGCGTCATCCCCGGAAGCGGGAAAGGAAGGCGCTTCCGCCCGCGCGGGCACATCCTGCGCATCTTGACCGAACAAACGCTTTATCTTGGAAAAAAAGCCCATTGTGTTCCCCTTAACGACCATGCTCAATGGAATGTTTATATGCCCGCAGGCGCAAAAGTTCCCCGTACATTTCCCGCGCCGGTTCCGGGTCGAAGCGGCGGGCGTCCGTCATTTCCGCGCGCAGCGCGGCGGCAAAGCGCAACAGTTCCGCATCCGGGCGGGCGAGGTGGCGGTTTTTCAACAGTTCATACAGTTCGCGACAGCGCATCTCCAACTTGTCGCCGGTATGCGTCGATTCCTGAGCATGGTGAAGCAGGCCCGGATCGGCAAAATTATGCAGTTCTTCATCTTCCGGCCTGCGCGGCAGGCGCAGTTCCAGAGCGCGGGCCAGACCGTCCATGCCCTCGCGCGGCGCGGCGAGCAGGCTTTCATAATCCAGCGCGATCCAGGGAATGTCGCCCAAATGATGGATGGCGTCCAGAACGTGATGCAGCCAGAGAGAGAGCGCCCAGCGCCGCCCCATGCGGTCGCGTCGCTCCAGCGAGCGGCACGCGCCCTCCGGCCGGCGCACGGCCACAATGCCCCGCAGCGTTCCAAGGCGCGCCAGAAAGGGCCGCCAGAACGGCAACAGCCGGCAAAGCCGGGGATCTTTCACGGCCCAGAGCGCCTGCCCGGCAAAGGGCGCAAGCGCCCGCGGGAACAGGGCGCCCAGATCGTTTAACTCTGAAGAGTCCATGCGCGATACGGAAACGGGCAGGGGATAGGGCCAGTCCCAGCCTATGCCGAGCCGGGCGAGCAGGGTTTCGTTGGCTTCGTTGACGGCTGTGTTTTCCCAATAGCCCTTGAGGTTGTTGCGGCCGGGCGGCAGCGTTTCGCCGAGGAACACCCCGTGCAGCGCCAGCAGGCCGGCCGTCATGGACGTGCCGCAACGGTGTCCGCCGAGAACGAGAAGGCCGCAGGCGTCCATTTTACATGCCTTCCTGTCGGTCAGAGGCCTCCAGGGCGGCGAACACGCGGGCCAGAACGGGAACGCAATGCTCCACCCGCCGGGCGGCCGCGCCGGTATTGGAGAGCGCCGCCTCCTTGACTTCCAGGGCCGCGCGGGCGAGTTCCGGCGCGCGGATCGCCAGGGCCGCCCCGTGCAGGGCGCAGGCCTCGGCGCGCAGTTCGCCCCAGTCTTCGCGGGCCACGGCGCGGTACAGCCGGGCCGCCGCGTTGCGTTGATCGCGCATAAAGGCGCGGCGTGCCGCTGCATCCTGTGCGTCCGCGCCGGGAGGGAAGAGCGTGGGCTCAGACGGGGAAGCCGGGGCCGCCGCATTGCCCATTGAAGCGGGCGAGATATCGCATTCCCGACGGGCGGCGGCCCGGCGCGCGGCCTCCTGCCACAAGAGATGGGCCAGGAAAAGGCAGGGAATGAGCGAAAGCGCGCCCAGGCGCAACAGTTCCCGGCGTTCGGCGGCGGCGATCTCTTCCTGCGCGCCCCGACGGGAAAGAAACACCGTTACCTCGCCCACGGGCTGTTCTTCCATGAGCACGGGCGCTCTGGCTTCAACGCTGTCCTGCGGAATAACGTCGTCCCAGGGAGTCGGCTCCTGAAATTCATTGCGGCGCATGCCTTCCAGCATGCCTTCGCGGTCGTGGAGCAGCACGCCCGCCAGACGCAGATCTTCCATTTCAATGAACAGGGCGTTGCGCGCGCCGGGCGCGTCCATCTCCCAGATCACGTTCGCCAGGTACAGGCTGATGCGCGCGGACGCAAGCCGGGCTTCCCGTTCCAGACGCTGGTCTTCCGCACGGCGCAGGGCGCGCAGTTCCCATGCGCCGCTCGCGGCGAGCAGGGCCAGGAAGACGCAGAGCGCTGCGACGCGCGTCGGCCAGGAGGAGAAAAATCGTGTCATGGCTGTTTTTTCCGCAGGCGCGGCGCAAGCTCGTCGCCGAGCAGGATGAGGAAGCCGAAATAAAGCGCCGCCGCCGCGCACACGGTGAGCATAAGCGAGGCGGGCGAACCCGGCAAGCGTTCCGTCATGACATGGGTAAGGACGAGCACGAGCAGGGCGCCCGCCGTATAGCGCGCGACCGAAGGCGGGCCGACGCGCGGCGCAAGGCCCCGCCGGCGCAGGCCGAACCAGAGAATGAGGCACTGCGCCCACATGCCCAGGGAAAAGCCGAGCGGCGGGGCGATGATGCCGTAATCGAGCAACAGGAAGCCGGAAACAAAGGCCAAAGGCACGGCGACCAGCCCGCTGAACGCGGCGACGCGCATCTGCCCGCAGGCGTTGCAGACGCCGAGCAGGGAGCGCCCGGCGGCGTAGGCGGGCAGGGAGGGCGCATAGGCGCAGACGGCCGCGGCCGTGGCGGCGAGGGCCTGATCGTCGAACGCGCCGCGATAAAAAAGCAGGCGGGCGATGGGCAGAGCGGCGGCCGCCAGTCCGGCGGCGGCCGGCAGGCTGAGGCAGAGGGAAAGACGCACAATTTCCCCAGCTTCCTTCCGCAGTTCCTGTGTGTTGCCGGCGACGGCCAAAGCGGCCAGGGCGGGCAGGCCGGCCGTGCCCAGAGCGGCCCCGGCCAGACCCAGCGGAAACTCCAGCAGGCGTTCGGCATAATAGAGCGCCGCCATCGAACCGGCCGGCAGGAAGGAGGCGAGAATGCCCGCGCCGATTACGGCCAGTTGCGGGGCGGCCGCGCCCGCGAGGCCGGCGGGCAGGCGGCGCAGGCCGTCTTTGAGTTCGCGCGCTTCGGAATCGGAAAGCGGCGTGCGGGCAAGATTCGGCCGCAATCCGGCGCGGTACAGGGCCAGGCCGTGCGCAAGGCATTGCAGTCCGCCGCCCGTCACCACGCCCAACGCGAGCAGCAGAGCCGGGTCGGAGCCGCGCAGGGCGGCGAACCCGGCGCAGATCAGCACGCCGAGGTTGAAAAAGGCCGGGCTGACCGAGGGCAGAAAAAAGCGGTGCAGGCTGTGCAGCAAAGCCATGCTCAGGGCCGCCGCCCCGGCAAGCAGCAGATAGGGCAGGCAGATGCGCAGCAAGAAGGCGCTTTCGGCCGCCGTGGCCGGATGCGCGGCCAGACCGGGCGCAAGCACGCGCACGAGCGGTTCGGCGCACAATTCGCCCAACAGCAGGGCGCAGGCGAGCACGGCGGCCAGGCGCAGGCCAACAGCCGCGCCGAGACGGCAGAAGGACGCAATGCGGCCTTCTCCGTCCGATTGTGGAATGGGGGACGCGCAGCGGGAAAAAATCGCGGTCAGGCCCATGGAAAAACTGCCGTCGCCCAGCAGCCGGCGGGCCAGATAGGGCAGGCGCAGGGCCGGAACAAGGGCGTCCGCGCCCGCGCCGCCGCCCAGCAGCCAGGCCATGCAGAGATCGCGCGCAAAGCCCAGCAGGCGGGAAACCAGGGTTCCCCCGGCCATGAGGGCGGTGCGGGCGATCAGGGTTCTGTTCACGGGCGGCTCGGCGATAAAAATGTATCAAATGTGTAACTATATATAATATCTGTAAATCGGATAAATCGCAATGGGCTTGAAGATATGTTTTTCCGGGCATACACTGTAGTGCGGGCGTGCTTCCAAATTCGGCACGCCGGCCTCTTTTTTCATCGTTAATCAAGGAAGTCCGTATGTTCCTGAAAATCCTCCGCTTTGTGAGCGTCATCAGCGTTCTGATCCTGCCGGTCTCTTCCTTTGCCGCAACGGCCGAACTGCGTCTTTCCAGCACCATCGGCCCCATTGACGCGGGCATAGTGCCTTTGCTGGCCAAAAAGTACGAAGAAAAAACCGGCGTCAACGTGCTCTTTGAGGGCGCGGGCACGGGCGCAACCCTGCAAAAAGCCAAGAGCGGCAATTTTGATCTGGTCATGGTGCACGCCCGCGCGCTGGAGGACGCCTTTGTGTCCGAGGGCTTCGGCGTGGACAGGCGCGACGTCATGTACAACGATTTCGTCATCCTCGGCCCCAAGGCCGATCCGGCCGGCGTCGCGGGAATGAAGGACGCATGCGCCGCCCTCACAAAGATTCGCGCCGCACGGGCGCTCTTTGTCACGCGCGGGGATATGTCCGGCACCCATGTCAAGGAGACGGAACTGTGGAAAAAGGCGGGTATAACGCCCGAAGGCGCGTGGTATCTGCTTTTTCCCGACGGCAAAAAGGGCAACAAGGCCACGATGAAGTTCGCGGATGAAAAGCGGGCCTACACGCTCATGGATCGGGCGACCTATCTCACGTTGAAAAAGGAGATAGACCTGGTTCCTCTGGTGGAGGGTGACCCGCTGATGATGAACTTCATCGCGGTCATAGCGGTGAATCCCTCGAAATTTCCCACGGTGCGCGCCAAGGAGGCCAAGGCCTTCATGGACTGGCTGACGGGCGAAGAAGCGCAGACCATTATTGAAAAATTCGGCGTGGACGTGTACGGCGAACCGCTCTTCTTTCCCAATTCCGAGGCCCGGCAGCAGGCGCGCAAGCGCTCATAGCCGTGAATTTCGGGATTTGCGGCCGGCGCGGCTTCGGCCGGGAAAGAGAGAGCCTTCGACTCCCAGGGCGGCAAGCAGGGCCGCGTCGCGCCGCAAAGAGCTTCCTTTGGCGGTCAGAAAGTCGCCGCTCATGATGCCGTTGGCTCCGGCGGCGAAGAGAAGAGCCTCGCAACGCCTGAGCACCCGCGTTCTGCCCGCGCAGCAGATGATGTCTTTTCCCGGATGCATGAGGCGCATGAAGGCGAGGATTGCCAGGGCCTCCCAGGCCGGCAGAAGCGGCCGCTTTTCCAGCGGGGTGCCGGGAATGGGCAGCAGAAAATTGACGGGTATGGAATCCACGTCCAAATTTTGAAGTTCGGCGCATAAATCCAGGCGCTGCCCCATGCTTTCCCCCAAACCGAAGATGCCGCCGCTGCATACGCGCAGACCGGCGGCCTTGGCGTTCTCCACGGTGCGCACCCGGCGTTCGTGCCCGTGCGTGGTGCAGACTGAAGGATAGAAGCCGCGCGAGGTCTCCAGATTGTGATGGCAGGAGGCAAAGCCCGTCGCGCGCAGTTCCCGCGCCTGTTCAAAGCTGAGCAGGCCGAGAGAGGCGCAGAGCCCTATGTCCACCCGCGCCCGGATAGCCTCGGCGGCGCGGCAGATGCGCTCGAAATCCCGTGCGCCGGACGCCCCGCCGGCAGTGACGATGCCCATGTAGCGCAGCCCGGCGGCGGCGAAGCGTTCGGCCTGGGCAAGCAAAGTATCGAGAGGGACAAGAGGATGCACGGGCGCGCCGGCGGCATGGCGGCTCGACTGGGCGCAAAAGCGGCAGTCTTCCCTGCAGAGGCCGGATTTGGCGTTGATGATGCCACAGGCAAAGGGCGGCGGCGCGGATGCCGCGCCCGCGAGCGCGAGCAGATCAGGCAGATGCCGGGGCAGCAACTCGGGCAGGCCTGCCGCTTCATGAAGCGCAAGAGGCCTGCCTTGCAGCACGGACGGGAAAAGGGCGGAAAACTTCGGATGCACGCCTGAACGGGTAGCGAAACCATTCGACCCTGTCAAGCCGGGCAACAGGCTGGTTTGCCGTGATACCGCGGCCTTTGCCCGCTCCTGCGGGCGTAACCATGTTTGCCGAAACAAGTTCGTCAAACACGCCCTTGTCGCTCAAAGCGGCTGCCGCCGCAGACTCCGTCGGCTTGTGACAGAATTTGTGCTCCGGTTACGAACGAAATCACTCCCGTCGCAAAAAATCCGCCTTCCTTGTCTGACGGCAAACCATCTCCGCTGCCCGAGAGTATAGGAACGGAGCGGCGTGCCGATTTCGAAATATGCGCCTAAGCGGCGTTCAGGTTCCCCAGATATTCGCACATGTTCCCGAGGTCGCGCACCTGTGGCGGCGAAAGCAGCAGCGGCGGCAGCGGGCAGTCCAGGTCGCGCACGCGGCGCAGGGCGCGCTCGCGCAGGCCGTCCAGCAGCATGGCGGGCATGGCGCAGTCCAGAGCCAGGTAGCGGAACAGGCTGTCCAGATTCTCAAAGGCCAGCGCGCCGTGAAGCGTTACGCCGCGCGGCTGGTTGCGGTGGAAGACCGAACCCAGCACATAGGCGCCGTGTTCGGTGCGGTACACGGTGAGTTCCCACCAGTTGGGGGTCAGGCCGAGCCATTCGCGGTCATCCAGCGTGACCAGAACTTGTCCTGTAAATATCAGGTCTTCCTGATTGTTGCGGGCAAGATGAATTTCGTACATAGCTTCCCTCCCGCCGCGACACGAGAAATCGTGTCTGTTCAACGGCTTGGCGATAGTTATGCATATTGTGTTCCAATTATAGATATTGGTTTCCGTGCTGAAAAATTCAGATTATTTTTCAGTGTATTATGCGCGATGTTGTCGTCTGTCCCGGGTGGGGCGCATATTTTTCCCGGTAAAAAAAACGGCCTTCGGTCAAATCCTTGAATTTTTTTCCGCCGACCTGTTGACAAGCCGGGCCGAAAGCGGCCCTTGTTTCCGGGCAAACATGGGCGTAGTAAAAGGAAAAAATAAGGACAGACCATGCAGATATCCCTCAGGGCCGCCGCCTGCGCGCAGGGCGGCCTGCTGCCCCTTGCCTTTGCCCCGGCGGCCGGGTTGCCCGTCCACCTCACGGCGGCGCGCCCTCTGCCGTCCTTGCCCGTGGGCACGGAACTCCTGGGAATAGGCGGGCCCGTGTTTCGCGTTACCGGCCGCGTGCTGTTGCCGGCCGCGCGGGGCATGCACGCCCTGGACTGCCCCCTGCTCACGGCTCTGCGCCCCGTCGAGGAAGGGGAGGAACTCGTCCTCAATCCGCGGCGCGAGGGCCGGGCACTGGCCTGGATTACCCTGTCCGACAAGGGCTTTCACGGTCTGCGCGAAGACGCGAGCGGTCCGCTTATCGCGGAAATTGTACGTGAACGCCTTGCGCTTTCCCATGCGCAGGGTTTCCTGCTGCCCGATGAAGAGGCGGCGCTCAAGGCCCTGTTCACGGATCTGGCCCTGCGGCAGGGCTATGATCTCATCATCTCCACCGGCGGCACGGGCCTTGCCCCGCGCGACCGTTCGCCCGAGGCCGCCCTGGCGGTCATCGAACGCCGGCTGCCGGGCTTTGAACAGGCCATGATGGCCGTCAGCCTGCAAAAAACGCCCACGGCCGCCATATCCCGCGCCGTGGCCGGCACGCTGGGCGCAAGTCTGATCATCTGCCTGCCGGGCAGCGCCAAGGCCGTGGAGGAAAACCTGCGCGCCGTGCTGCCCGCGCTCGGCCATGCGCTGGACAAGCTTCAGGGCGACCCCGCCGACTGCGCAGGGGCGCATACGCTATGACCCTGGGAAATTTTTCCGCCATCTGCCGGATGATCAAAATCGAACACGCCGTGTTCGCGCTGCCCTTCGCCCTGGGGGGGGCGTTTCTGGCCGCGCGCGGCCTGCCGCCGTTGGGGGCGATTTTCTGGCTGGTTGTGGCCATGACGGCCGTGCGTTCCTTTGCCATGACCTTCAACCGTGTGGCCGATCTGCGCTTTGACCGCCAAAATCCGCGCACGCAAAAACGCCAACTGGTCACGGGCGAGATTACGGTCAGACAGGCCCGGGTTTTCATCATCGTCTGCGCGGCGGTCTTTGTGTTCGCCTGCGCCATGCTCAACAGCGTCTGCCTGGCGCTTTCACCCCTGGCGCTCTTCATGTCGGCCGGCTACAGCCTGCTGAAACGCTTTACCTGGCTCTGCCATTTCGGCCTGGGCTGCGTGCACGCGCTTTCGCCCTTTGCCGGCAGGTTGAGCGTGGATCCCACCTTCGATTTCGCCATCCTGCTGTTCGCCTGCGGCGTGATCTTCTGGCTGGCCGGCTTCGACATCCTCTATTCCTGCCAGGATGCGGATTTCGACCGCTCCATCGGCCTGCACTCCGTGCCGGCGCGTTTCGGCATTGCCGGGGCGCTGGTCATTTCCTCCTTCTGCCATGTGAATACGGCGCTGTTCTTTCTGCTGGCGGGGATGCAGGCCGGGCTCGGCCCCGGCTGGTACGCGGTTTGGGCGGGCATTTCCGGCGTGCTGCTCTGGGAGCACACCTTGGTGAAGGCCGATGACCTTTCGCGCGTCACCATGGCTTTCTTTACCTTGAACGGATTTATTGCCCTGGCGTTTTTGCCGGGCATCATCCTGGGATTGTGAACATGCCTCCCAAGCGTACACAACGCGACGACACTGACGAATGGGTCAGCCGATCCCAACGCAAGCGCGAGAGCACGGCGTTGCAGCGTCTGGCGGAAGAACTCGCGCGCCTTGCGCCGAGCGAATGGGAGCGGCTTCCTCTGACCGAAGACCTGCTTTCGGCCCTGCGCGATCTGCGGCGCATACGCGATCACGAGGGCAGGCGCCGCCAGATGCAGTACCTGGGCCGCCTGATGCGCGAGGCCGACGGCGCAGCCATAGAGGCGGCCTTCGCTGATCTTAAGGCTCGCTGATTTTCCGCGCCTGCTCCACGCTGAAATTTCCCTGTGCGTCCCAGCGCAGCAGGATTTGCCCGTGTTTGTCCGTTTCCAGCAGGCGCATGCCGCGCGCGGCCAGCGCGGCGCGCACCTCCGGCGCCGGGTAGCGGGGGCTCGGGCCGTTGCTCGCCAGGGCGAGCCTTGCCCCCACGGCATCGTAAAATTCCGGGGAGAACGACGAAATACCGCCGTGGTGCGGCAGAATGAGCACAGGAGCGCGCAGATCCGCGCCGCTTGCCGTCAGGCGTTTCAGGGCCGCCTGTTCCGCATCGCCGGGAATCAGGGCCAGGGGTTTTCCCTTCCACATCAGACGCAGCACCAGGGACTTGTTGTTGCTGCTGCCCTTGTAGCCGGAGGGAGGATGAAGCGTTTCCAGGCGCAGATCCGGCCCCATATCCAGCGCCTGCCCGCTTATAAGCGTATTGTGCGCCAAGCCGCGTTTTTTCAGCAGAGCCGCCAGCCTTTCCGCTGCTTTATGGTTGCTGTCTCCATTCGAAGTGAAGCTTCCCACCCGAAAATGCCCGATCAGATAAAAAAGGCCGTGCAGGTGGTCGCGATCCGGGTGGGAATTGACAATCCAGGCGAGATCGGGCGCGTGGTTCGCGCTCAAAGCCGGGGCCAGCAAGTCCCGTCCCACGTCGAAGCGGGGTGAAAAAAGGCTGCCCCCGTCTATGAGCGCGCGTCTGCCCTGCGGGGTTTCCAGCAGCACGGCCTGCCCGTGGGCCACGTCCATGAGGCGCAGGCGCAGATCTGTATCCGCTGCCTCCAGGGCGCGCAGGCCGGGGCCGATGCAGAGGAGCAGCGCCGCCGCGCCGGCCAGGAAGATTTTTGTGCGCGTGGGCCTTGCGTCGCGGGCGCAGAGCGCGATTGCCGGCATAAGGGCCGCATAGGCGAACAGCGTTGTCCAGTGCGGGCGCAGCAGGGCCGGAAGTTCGAGCAGGCCCGCCTTGTCGAGCAGATCGAGCCCGGCGGGCAGTGCCGCACAGAGGATCAGGGCAGGCTGGAACACGAGATGCGCCGCCGCGGGCAGATCAAGGGCCGTCAAGACGGCTCCGAGCACGGCCAGGGGCATGACGATGCAGTCCAGCACGGGCAGCCAGAAGATGTTCAGGAAAAACCAGGGCCCGGCGTTGCCGAAAAAGCTTACCAGCAGTGGAAGCAGCACAATCTGCACCGTCAGGGACACGGCAAGGATCTGCGCGCCCCGGCGCTTGACGGAAGCCCGAAAACCCTTGCCCGCGGGCAGGCGCAGGCGTTCCAGAACGGGAAAACAAAGGGCCATGGCCCCCACGGAAGCGACCGAGAGCTGGAGCCCCAGGTCATGCACCGCCGTGGGAGAAAGCAGGCTGATGCAGACCACCGCGCCGACAAGGGCGTCAACAAGCGTGCAAACCCGATCGCGCAGCAGCAGGAAGGCGAAAACGCCGGCCATAATCGCCGCGCGCAGGAGGGAGGGCGGCGCATCCCCCAGCCAGAGGTACAGGGCAGCGAACGGCAGGGCGGCGAGCAGCAGCAGCTTGCGGCGCGGCAGGCGGAGAAAGATCCCGGGCGCCATCCGTCCGGCGAGACTCACCAGCAGAAAAGCGAAAAAGCCCGCCACCGCCAGGTGCTGTCCCGACAGGGCGAGACTGTGGATGAGGTTGGTTGCGGACAGTTGCTGCATGAAGGAAGTATCCATAAAGAACCTGTCCCCAAAAAGCAGGGCCGGCAATATGCCTTCCGCGCGGGTCAACTCATCTTTGTTTTCCGGATTCAGGGCCGTAACCAGCTTGGCGCGGAAAGCCTCATGCAGCCGCGCGCCTGCGGAAGGCTCACCCGTCAGCTGTACGTCGCCCGAGTTTCCACGCAGGCCGGCGCGCTGAAAAATGCCGCGCAGCCGCCACCGGATCGAGGAGTCGGAAGCGCCGGGATTTACGAAGCCCTGAATGTTGTAGATCCGGAAGGAACCTTCAAGGGTCTGCCCCGGCAAAGGACGCAGCGCGGGCTTTTCCCAGGTTAGGACGGTCAGGCTTTGCAGGGGCGGGCCGCCTTCCACGGGATGCAGGCCGCTCAGGACGATGCGCAGACGGGAATCCGGCAGGCCCTGGATGTGCGTGACCAGGCCCCGCACGCGCGGCATTTTTCCTTCCTGCTGCGCCTGCGTCAGCCAGGCGGGAGAAGAAGGCGGATTGGGCAGGGCCGCTTCCGCGACCAATGCGCCCGTCGTGACGCAGGCGCAGAACAGGCAGAGCAGGAGAGTGCGCCGGGACGGGAGCAAAACGGATGCGCCGGGAAAGAAACCGAGCAGGCGCGCGTCCGCAAGCATGAGGAGCCCGGCGGCGGTCAGAGCCTGGAGGGGATAGAGAGGAAAAAAGAGCCCCGCCAGCCAGCCGAGCGCGCAGATCTGGCGAAAGAGCAGGGGATGCAGGGCTTATTCCTTTTCCCTGCGGATGCGTGCCCCCACAGCGTTGAGTTTGGCCTCTATATGTTCATAACCCCGGTCGAGGTGATAGATGCGCTGCACGTGGGTACGTCCCCCGGCGGCCAGGCCGGCCAGCACGAGGGAGGCGCTCGCGCGCAGATCCGAGGCCATGACCGGCGCGCCGGTCAGCCTGCGCACGCCGCGCACCATGGCAGAACGGCCGGAAAGGCTGATGTCCGCCCCCATGCGCACCAGTTCCTGCACGTGCATGAAGCGGTTTTCAAAAATGCTCTCTTCCACCACGCCCGCGCCTTCGGCCAGGCACATAAGGGCCATGATCTGGGCCTGCATGTCGGTGGGAAAGCCGGGATACGGCCGGGTGCGCACGTCCGCGCCGCGCAGCGCGCCGTTGCGCCGGCGGGCCAGCAGACCTTCGGGCGTGGGCTCGAAATGCATGCCCATCGCCCCCAGCTTGACAAGCAGGGCGTCCAGCTTGTCGGTGGGGCAATTTTGCAGCACAAGTTCGCCGTCCGTGATGCCGGCGGCGACAAGAAAGGTTCCGGCCTCGATGCGGTCGGGCATGACGGCGTAGGAGCAGCCGCGCAGGCTTGAAACGCCCTTGATGTGGATGATGTCCGTGCCCTGGCCGCGTATGTCCGCCCCGCAGCGGATGAGGAATTCGGCCAGATCGACCACCTCGGGCTCGCGGGCCGCGTTTTCCAGCACGGTTTCCCCTTCGGCCAGGCAGGCGGCCATGAGCAGGTTTTCCGTGCCGCCCACGGTGGGAAAGTCGAACATGATGTGCGCGCCCTTCAGCCTGCGACAACGGCCGATGATATACCCTTCCTCCAGTTCGAAGCGCGCGCCCATTTTTTCCAGCGCCGTAAGATGCAGGTTGACCGGCCGCGCGCCGATGGCGCAGCCGCCGGGCATGGCCACGCGGGCCTCGCCCAGGCGGGCCAGCAGCGGCCCCAGGCAGAGCACGGAGGCGCGCATGGTTTTTACCAGTTCATACGGCGCTTCGGGCGCGAGTGTGCCGGGCAGAACGGTGGCCCTGCCCTGCTCAAAATGCGTTTCGCAGCCGAGAAGGCCGAGCAGCTTCAGCGTGGTGTGGATGTCCCGGAGCACGGGCACGTTCGTGAATTCGATCTGCTCGGAAAGCAGGATGGAGGCGAACAGTATGGGCAGGGCCGCGTTTTTCGAGCCGCTGACCGTGATCTGCCCGGTAAGCGGGATGCCGCCTTCGATAACCAGTTTGTCCATACCGCCTCCGTAGTGTTTGAATACGGAGCGCGTATCACGTTCTCTCGAAAAATTCTACAGCTACCTTTTGCCGAAAACAAGGTGCTCCAGAACAAGGGCCGTCACCGTGCCCATGATGAAGCCGTTGCCCGCGAGAGGACGCAACGGGCCGGGCACGGCGGCCAGAAGTTCCGTCGGCGCAAGGGAAAAGAGCAGCCCGACCATGAGCGGCAGGGCCACGATGATGCCGCTGTTGAAGTCGGAAACGCCTTTGTCCGCAACCAGCATGTGCAGGCCGCCGACCAGTTGGGCGCTGAGCAGATACAACATCAGCGCGCCCATTACGGCATCGGGAATGCGGCAGAAGAGGGCGATCGCGTCGGGGAAAAAGGCGCAGACAAGCAGCCCCGCCCCGGCCGGCAGCAGCGTGTGGCGCGAGGCGCAGCCCGTGGCCGCGATAACCCCCGCGCTCAGGGAATAGTCCACAGAGCCGAGAACGCCGAGCGCCCCGGACGCCATGCCTCCCCAGCCCTGAAGTTCCGCGCCTTTGGCCACGCGCTTTTCCATATCATCGGCCCGCACCATGTGCCCGATGGATTCCACGCTGCCCAGTTCGTTGACGGAAAGCGCGAGGTAACAGAACACGAAGGAGATCAGCACGCCCGGCTCGAAAGCGAAAGTGGAAAAGAAGGCGGCTTCCTCCGCCGGTCCGCCGGCAAGCGGCGCGGCGGGGCCGAACAGGACGTAATGGGCCGCAACGCCCCCGAGCAGGCCGAACAAAACGGTCAGCGACTTGAATACCCCCGGCAGGCGCGCGTTGCACAGTATCAGAGCAAAAACCGTCACGGCCGCGAAGCCGAGGCCGGCCATGCCTTCGCCCCGGCCCGTGGTCAGGCGCAGAATGCTCGGGGTCAGCGTAAAGGCGATGAGGATGAGGATGATCGCCACGATGCGGGAGGTAAACAGAGTACGCAGGCGCGACAGCAGGCCGGAACGGGCCGCGAGCGCCAGGGAGAGGCCGCCGGCGGCCAGACCCGTGTACACCGCCCCCGCGCCGGAAGAGGCCGAGGCCGTTATGCCCACCAGCAGAACGGCGGCCGGGCCGACAACCAGGGGCAGGCGGTGCCCCCAATATATCTGGACGATTGTGGTGAGACCCACCAGACCGAAAACTTTTTGCAGGTAAAAAATCTGCGCGTCGACGCCGTTATGGTGCAGACGCGCGGCGATAAGGCCCAGAATAACCGTCATGGGCAGGGAAACCACCCACCACTGCAAACCGTAAAGCAGAAAAGGAACAAGGCCCGGACGATCATCCGGGCCGTATTTCAACGGCGTTTCCATGTGAGCCTCCGGGTGAGAGGCGTTTTTTACAGCGCCTCTCACCCACAGTAGGCTCTTACAGGCCGCCGATCAAGGTGTAGCGGGTTTCCATGAAGTCGTGCAGGCCTTCGCGCCCGCCTTCCTTCCCGCAACCGCTTTCCTTCACGCCGCCGAAGGGCACTTCAGCCATGGCCAGCGCGGCGTCGTTCACTCCCACCAAACCGTATTCCAGGGCTGCGCTCACGCGCAGGGTGCGGCCGACATCCCTGGTGCAGAGATAGGAAGCCAGACCGAAGGGAGTGTCGTTGGCCAGAGCGATCACTTCCTCTTCCGTGTCAAAGGCCATAATCGGCGCGACGGGGCCGAAGATTTCCTCTTGGAAGACGCGCATGCCGGTGGTCATGCCGGTGAGCACGGTGGGAGCGAAGAAGCATTTGCCCTTTTCAGGCAGCAGCGTGCCGCCGGTGAGCACTTTCGCGCCCTTGCCCACGGCGTCTTTGACCATGGCGTCACTGTTCTTGGCGGCTTTTTCGTCGATCAGCGGCCCGACTTCCACGCCCTGGTCAAGACCGTTGCCTATTTTCAGGGCGGCGGCGCGCTTGGCAAGCTCCTGCGCGAAGGTATCGTGGATCGCGCGCTGCACAAAGATGCGGTTGGCGCAGATGCAGGTTTGGCCGGCGTTGCGGAATTTGCTGCCCATGCAGGCGGCAAGGGCTTTTTCCATATCCGCGTCGTCGAACACGATGAAGGGGGCGTTGCCGCCCAGTTCCAGGCACATGCGCTTCATGGTGGCGGACATGCCGGCCATGAGTTCCTTGCCCACTTCGGTGGAACCGGTGAAGGTAAGACAACGCACCAGGGGATTTTTTGCGATGGCGGCGCTCATGTCGCGGGCGGAACCGCTGAGCACGTTGAGCACGCCGTCGGGAATGCCGGCGCGTTTGGCAAGTTCCGCCAGGGCGAGCGCGGAATAGGGCGTGGCGCTCGCGGGTTTGCACACCAGGGTGCAGCCGGCCGCCAGAGCGGCGGAGGCTTTGCGGGTGAGCATGGAAGAGGGGAAGTTCCAGGGAGTGATGGCCGCCACCACGCCCACGGGGAAATTGCGCGTAATGGGCTGCACGCCCTTGCGCGGCGCGGGGATGAGGTCACCGTAGGCGCGTTTGCCTTCTTCCGCGAACCAGGGGATGTAGGAGGCGCCGAGCCCGATTTCCCCCAGAGATTCGGCGAGCGGCTTGCCTTGTTCCAAAGTAAGGATGCGGGCGAGATCCTGCCGGTGTTTCTGGATTTCGTCATTCCAGGCCACCAACAGCCTGCCGCGCTCGGAGGGGGTCATGGCGCTCCATTGCTTGAAGGCTTTGGAGGCGGCCGCTATGGCGCGATCCGTTTCGGCCGCGCCCATGAGGGGCACGGAGCCCACGCGGGAGCCGTCATAGGGATTGGTGACTTCGATGACGCGGCCGTCGTCGGCTTTGCACCATTTGCCGTCGATGAAGCACGCTTCTCGAAAAAGTCCTGCGTCGGAAAGGCCTTGCATGGTAGATCCTCGCTTTGGGTTGATGGAGTTTGGCGTTATATATGTGTAAAAAAGCATATATTCGCATACAAACAAAAACAGACCGCTGTTGCCGCATTATTCAAAAATCGGAATCATCCCCCGCAAATGAAGGGGCTCAGGTACACCCTGCAGCCCGGCCGCAGGGGAGTGGAGGGGACGGCGAGCGCACCGTCGACAAAGGCCAGCATCACGTCCGAGGGCGCAATGCCCAACATGCCCAGCAAATCTCCCAAGGTAGAGGTGTCGGGCAGAACAACGGCATCGCCGTTGTCCGAAATTTTTTCAGCAAGAGGGCCCAAGGCCTTTACGCGAACGTTCATCGCAATTTCATTGCGCCGAAATGTTTGTCGGGGCAAGCTCTTTTTACACCTGAAAAAGTTCGGGAGGAAGGGGGCAGGGGAGGAAAACTTTTGGAAGTTTCCCTCCCCTGCCACTCTCACAGCGTCACGCGGCGAGCCAACCCAGGTTGAGGGAGTGGAGCTTGCCCCTGCGGGGCACGCCGTTTTCATCCCAGTTCATCATTTCATAATAAAGATCGAGAGAGGTCCGGAAAGCCTGTTCGTCGATGAACCTGCCTTGAAGCGGGCCGGAGGGCATGGGCTTGTGCATGCGTTCGAAAAGGCGGTCGTCGTCTCTGCCCAGGCCTTCGCGAACATTGAACATGCGGGCCAGCACAATGGAGCGTTCCGCGGCCAGCATGAGCTCGTAAAGACTGGTCTGCCAGCCGGTGATCGCGCGCACGGTGTCCACAAGCTTGTCGTAGGTCATGGCGAAGATGGGGCGGACGACATAGTTGCAGATGCTCAGGGTGTTGTTCATGGCCCAGGTTTTCTGGCCTTCTACGAAGAAGCGCACCTTGTCGATATCGGTTTCAAGGGGTTTGGGCGGGGTAAGCACGCCGATGGGCTTGACCAGATTCACGGCGTCGCCCTGGAAAGCCACTTCGTGCGGGGCTTCAATGTGATCCGCGCCGGTGGGCGAGAGGGCGAAACCCATGCCCACGCCGGTTTTGCCGCGCGGGTCGTGATAACCCGGCTCCTGCCCCTTGACGGCGCAGACAAACTTTTCCGCTCCCCTGCCGATTTTTTTGGCGGCCAGGGCCGAGCCTTCGGCCAGGATGTCGCCTATGCCTTCACGGCGGGCGATTTTTTCCAGCAGGGCGATCATGCCGGGGCCGTCGCCGAAGCCTTTGACGTCGCTCGTGTCAATGATGCCTTCCTCGGCCAGCTCCATGGCAAAGGCGACAACCCCGCCGGCGCTCACGGTGTCCAGGCCCAGAGCGTTGGAGCGCTCGTGCGCTTTGCTGACGTCGTCAAGAACACCGACGCCGCACATGGAGCCGAATGCGCCGAGAGTTTCAAATTCCGGGCCGCCGTAGCGTTCGTCGGAGGTGTTGTTCACCACGCGCTTGCAGGCCACGGAGCATTTATAACAGGTGTGGCGGCCTTTGAGGATTTTTTCATAGCCGGGCAGGCCTATGGCTTCCGCGCCTTCAAACACGCCTTCCTTCCAGTTGCGGGTGGGCAGCATGCCGTTGTTTTGAAGGGTCATAACGTGCATGGGCGTGCCGTTCTTGCCCAGGTTGACGTTGGGCATGTGCTCGCTGATGGCCTTGCGGTGCCATTTGTTGAGTTCCTTCACGGCTTCGGGATCGGCGAAGGCCACGGAGTTTTCGTCGCCCAGGCAGACCAGGGCCTTCACCTTTTTCGATCCCATGACCGCGCCCATGCCGCAGCGGCCGTTGACGTGGATGAATTCGTTGACGATGCAGGCGTAGCGCACCAGGTTTTCCCCGGCCGGGCCTATGGAGGCCACGCGGATTTTGGCTTCGCCCAGTTCTTCTTTCAGGGCGTCGTGCAGAGGGGCGTTTTCCATACCCCAGAATTTGCCCGCATCGCGCAGTTCGACCGCGCCCTTGTTGATGTAAAGATAGACCGGCTTGGGGGAAACGCCGGTGAACACCACGGCATCAAAGCCGGCGTGCTTGAGTTCCGGCCCCAGGTAGCCGCCGGCTTCGGATTCCCCGAAGCCGCCGCTCAAGGGGCTTTTGGCGGCGGCCGTCAGGCGGGAAAATCCGGACAGAGGGGCGCCGCACAAAACCGAAGTGGCGAAGACGAGGACGTTTTCCGGCCCCAACGGGTCGCAGCCGGGGGGAATAAGTTTGTGCATGTACCAGGAGGCCAGCGCGCCGCCGCCCCAATAGGTGCGGTACCAGGTTTCGTCGTGTTCGTCGGTTGTCCAGGTTCCCTCGCTGAGGTTCACTACCAGGATTTTCCCGTTATAGCCGAAAGGCATATGCTTCTCCTTAAAAGAGTGTCGGTAGAGCAGTTAACGAATGAAATGAGTTGATTGCTCTGCATGGGTTTTCATGAAAATCCATGCCGCGAAATAGTTGCAAGGCGGGCTTTGCCGGCCGGCAAGCAACTATTTCAAGCGTTAAATGCTGTAGGTTGCGTGCGTCGAAACAAAGCCTTCGTCACCACCACTTGATGGTGTTGGTCACGTGGTTGCGCAGGCGCACAAATTCCGGGTCGGCAAAGTTGCGCGGCCGGGGCAGATCCACGAGAATTTCCTCTTTGATCTTTGTGGGCTTTTGGTCAAGCACAAGAATGCGCTCGGCAAGATACACCGCTTCTTCCGTGTTGTGGGTGATGAAGAGCACGGTACAGCCTATTTCCTGCCAGATGCGGATGAGTTCGTCCTCCAGGTAGAAGCGCAGCTTGATGTCGAGCTGGCCGTAAGGCTCGTCCATAAGCAGAATATCCGGGTTCAGGGCGAAGTTGCGCGCGATGACCACGCGCTGCTCCATGCTGGCCGAAAGCTGTTTGGGCAGATAGTTGCGGAACTTGCGCAGGCCCACAAGGTCGAGCATCAGCTCCACCCGGCGCTCGCGTTCTTCCACAGGCACCCGTTTGATGTCCAGGCCGAAGCGAATGTTGTCCTCCACCGACAGCCAGGGAATGGCCGAAACTTCCTGAAACACGAAGGCCATATCGTGGCGGCGCGGATTGGCCGGCGCGCCGTCCACCTTGATGGTGCCCACCGTGGGCGGGTAAAAACAGGAAAGACAGTTGAGGAAGGTCGTTTTGCCGCAGCCTGTGGGGCCGACTATGCACAGAAATTCGCCCTTGTAGATCTCAAAGCTTATATCGTTCAGCACCAGAAGATCGTCGAAGCGCTTGGTGAGATTGTCCACGCGGACTTTCACTTCTTTGCCGTTTCTGTATGCGCTCAAGGCATCGGTCGTCATGCGCCGGTCCCCTTTCAATCTTTATATGTGAAGGTCAGCTGTCCAGCACCAACTCGGTCTGCTCGGAAATGGCGAGCCGCAGCTCAAGAAAACGTTTGTCGGTGTAGTCGCGGGGCTTGTCCATTTCCACCGGAAATTCCATCTTGATCCGGCCGGGCAGGCTGGTCATGAGCACGATCCTGTCGCCCAGATAGATGGCTTCTTCCACGTTGTTGGTGATGAAGACGATGGTCTTTTTCTCCTGTTCCGTAATGCGCAGGATGTCCTGCTCCATGGCGTAGCGCGTCTGGGCGTCCAGGGCGCTGAAGGGTTCGTCCATGAACAGCACTTCCGGGTCGCTGGCATAGGCGCGGGCTATGCTCACCCGTTGGCGCATGCCGCCTGAAAGCTGGTGCGGAAAGGAGTTTTCAAAACCCTGCAATCCCACGAGATCGATGTATTTTTGCGCGACCGCGTTGCGCTCGGCCTTGCTTGTGCCCCGCACCATGAGTCCGAAGGCCACATTGTCGATGACCGTTTTCCAGGGGAAAAGGGCGTATTGCTGAAACACCACGCCGCGCGCCGGGCCGGGCTCGGTGATGACTTTGCCGTTCAGGTAAATGCCGCCGGCGTCCGGCCGCTCAATGCCGGAAAGGCAGTTGATGAGCGTGGTTTTGCCGCACTGGCCCGGGCCGAGAATGACCAGAAATTCGTTGGGCTTCACCCCGAGCGACACGTCGCGCAGCACCTCGATCCAGTCTTCGTTGACGGCATAGGCCTTGGAAATACTTCGCGCTTCGATTTTATATTCCGTCTGCATACAGAGGCCTCCGCCGTCACTGGTTCAGGTCGCGCCGCCAGGGGCACAGCGCGCGTTCGAGAAAGCGCAGGGACACCGCCAGGAAGAAACCGATGATCCCGATGGTGGCCATGCCCACGATGATCATGGGCACGTCGCCGAGATCCCCTCCCTGGATGATGATAAAGCCCACGCCTTCGCGCGCGCCCACAAGTTCGGCGGCCACAACGCACATCCAGGCCATGCTCATGGCGTTCTGCACGCCGGCGAACACCGAGGGCAGACTTGCCGGAATGGCCACGTTGAACAACTGCTGGTTGCGCGTGGCGCCGAAGGTGCGCGCGGCGTCGATGAGCAGCCTGTCGGTATAGCGCATGCCCGTGTAGGTATTGAGCACAAAGACCACGAAGGCGCCGACGAAGCAGATGAAGATCTTCGGCCCTTCTGCAATGCCCAGCCAGAGGATGGCCAGAGGAATCCAGGCCAGCGGCGGAATGGGGCGTAACAGTTCGAAAATGGGGCTGACGATTTTGCGTATGGTGGGGTTCCAGCCCATGGCTATGCCCAGGGGAATGCCGAGTCCGCCGGCCAGCAGATAGGCCGCGATCACCCGGCGCAGGGAATAGCCGATATGCGCGAGCATGGAGTGTTCGCCGATGGGCTCGCTGTACATGACGAACGCTTTCTTGAGCACCGCTATGGGCCCGGGCAGAAAATCCGCGCCCATGCGCATGGCCGCCAACTGCCAGATAACGAGCAGGATGGCGAAGGAGGCTATCGTGCCTATCCTTTCCAGGTTTTTTCCGAGAGTATCCTGCATCACAGGCTCCTTGAGGACGCGAAGCGGCTTTCAATGTAGGAAAGCAGCGCCGACATGAAGGCTCCGGACAGGCCGATGGCGATCATGCCCACGATGATGATGTCCGGCCGGGCGATACGCCTGCCCATCTGGATGAGGAAGCCCAGGCCTTCGCTCGCCGCCAGCAGTTCTGCGGCCACCAGGGTGGTCCAGGCGGCGTTGAGCGAGAGTTTGAGTCCGGTGAAAACCATGGGGATGGCCGAGGGCACGCCGATTTTGCGGAAGGTTTCCCAGTTGCTGGCGCCGTAGATGTCCGCCACCCTGATCAGCACGGGGTTGGTCAGCGTGATGCCGATATAGGCGTTGATCACGCAGGGCACAAAGGCCGAGAGCCAGATGATGAACACTTTGGCGGTATAGCCTATGCCCATCCAGAGAATGGCGAGGGAGATCCAGGCAATGGGCGGAATGGGGCGCATGGCGTCGAAAATGGGGCGTACCAGGACGCGCACGGGTTTGTACCAGCCCATGAACAGACCCAGCGGAACGCCGACTCCGGCGGCCACGCCGAAAGCCCCGAGGGCCAGGCCAAGGCTGGTCATGGTATGCACCTGCAGGGTGGCGCCGTCGGGAGACGTATCCCAAAATTTTTCAATAAAAACAACGAATACTTCGGAAGGGGGAACGAGCTGGTACGGGCCGACTATATCAAGGCGGCACAGGGCTTCCCAGAACAGCAAAAAGCCTACGAGGCTTACTACGGAAATCCAGTATTCGTGCAGCCAGCCTTTGAGTTTGGGAGGCGGGGCCGGCCGGGAGGCAGGCGTGGGGTCGGTCATGGCAATCTCGGCGGTAAAAGGGTTGGGCGCATGCGCGCCTCCGGAAGGCGGCCGAGCCGCCTTCCGGAGGCCGTGCGCGGTATTATTTTTTGTTCAGGGCCTGAACCCGTTCCATAACGGAGGGGTCGATGCCGAAGTTTCTGCTCTTCAGAGTTTCCAGGTCTCTTTGCTTCAGGGTGCCCTGTGCCACAAAGAAGCCTATGAAGTTTTCAGCCCACTTCGCGGCCGCGGCGGGGTCCTTCATCAGTTTGATCTGTTCGGCCACGGGGAAAAGGGGCCTGAGTTCGAATTCATACTTCAGCAGTTCCTTGGGGAGCTTCAAACCGCAGTAGTCGCTGAAATATTTGTCCAGCCACGCTTCGGAGCCCTTGGGGTCGGCGCGCATCTTGTCAATGTCCGCCATGTACAGCTTCAGCCATTTGGCCGCGAGCTCGGGTTGTTCCTTGACGTAGTCGCCGCGCGCGATGATGAAGCCGGGAATCATGGCCTTGGCCGCCCGGCCGGAAGACACCTTCACCCAGCCTTTGGCCTGGGCCATGTAGCTGAAGGGCGCCCAGAGCACGGCGATGTCGCCCTGTCCCGCGCCGAAGGCCGTGATGGCCTGGGCCTGTTCAATGTTGGTGACCTGCACATCCTTGTCCGTGAGGCCCAGGGCCTTCAGGGTGGCGGAGAGGGCGTAATGGCCGGTGGAGATGGTGGTCACCAGAATTTTTTTGCCTTTCCAGTCTTCAGGTTTGCCGTAGATGTCCGGATAGGCGGGCACGGCGCCCTTGGTCTTCAGCAGGGGAGAATCCGGACGCACCCAGATATCGTTGGTCTCGGATTCGTCGTTGGAAATGCCGATGACCTTGGCGTTGTAGCGCAGCACGGCCATAAGCGCCGGGGCCATGCCCATGGCGCCCACGTCCCATTTGCCGGCGGCCAGGGCTTCGTTCTGAGGAGCGCCCGAAGGATAGAGTTGCAGGTCGAACTGGAGGCCGGCCGCTTTATCGCGGCCTTCCTGAACATCCCACCAGGGAGGCAGGCCGTGCAGGCAGGGCTGAATGGACACACGAATGCCCTGAGCGGCGAGCGCGGGGCCGGTGATGAACATAACCGCAAATACCGCTGCAAGCATGATTCGATACCATTTCTTCATGCTGATCTCCTTTGTTGGCGCATGATGGTTCGCAAAATATAAGCCCGTTTACCGATGTGTTCGACTATGCCGCGCCGGTATATGGGATGGGCGCCTCCTTATTTACCGATGATCTTGTACACGGCGTTGCAGTCCTCTTTACCATAACCTGCAGCGGAGCCTTTTGCATAGTAGTCGAGCGCAGCTTCCATGGCGCGCAGGTCAAGACCCCAGGCCCGCGCCATTTCCATGCCCAGGCGCACGTCCTTCAGAGCCAGATCAAGGCCGAAGCGGGCCTTGTAATCATCGGCGGCGATCCAGGGGCCGCGCACGTCCATCTGAAAGCTGCGCGCGCCGGTGTCGGTAAGCAGTTCCAGCAGCAGCTTGCGGTCGAGCCCGGCTTTTTCGCCCGCGCGGATGCCTTCGGCCAGCACGACGAGGTTGGTCATGCCCACCATGTTCGAAATGAGCTTGACCGCGCAGGAGGCCGCAATGCCGCCGACATAGTTGGGCAGACCGATGATCTTGAAAATGTCCGCCAGCTTGTCCACAACAGCCTTGTCTCCGCCGATGAACATGGGTTCTTCGGCTTTTTCCGCGTGGGCCGGGGTTTTGCCGAGGGTGCACTGGATGTAGTCTATGCCCTTGCCCTTGGCTTCGGCGGCCAGGGCCTCGGCCGTGCCGGGGTCGATGGTGGAAAGTTCGACGTGGACCGCGCCGGCTTTCAGCTTGGCGTACACGCCGTTCGGACCGCTCACGGTGCCCTGCACATGCTGCGGCAGAGGCAGGCTGGTGAAAACAAGGTCGCAGCCGGCGAAGGCATCGAGGCCGGCGGCGGCCTTGCCGCTTGTGCCGGCCGCAAGCGTGCGCTCAACGGCCTCTTTGCTCAGGTCGTAGACGAGGACGTTTTTTCCGGCACGGATGAGGTTGCGCGCCAGGGGGCCGCCCATGAGCCCCACTCCGATGAATCCGATTTGCATATTATTGCTCCGTAGGTGTGTCCCCTCGTCAGGAGGCGAGAGGATTGTGGACAAAAAAGGAAGAATTCGCGTTTTTCAGCACCGCGATGCGCGGGGCAACGCATTCCCGCAGCCAGGCGTCGACGGTGGGTTGGAGTTCCCCGCGCCTGAGCAGGCAGGAAGCCAGGGTGGCCTCGTCAAGCGCGCTGTGCACAACCACCTTGAAACGTGTGGTTATGCGGGCGAAAAGATAGGCCTTGTGCGCGCCCATGGCGAAAGGCCCGGCCTCAAAAGCCGCTTTCAGGGCGCGATCATCGGAAAAACTTTTCGCGTAGTTGTGGTATGCCTCGTCACCGATGCCTTGCCCGCATTCGGCAAGCAGCAGGATGCGCCCGCCCTCGGCCGCGCATTGGGCGGCGGACGTGAGGCCTTTTTGCGCCTGATAAAGGCAGATATCCTTGGGATCGCCGCCGCAGGAGGCAATGACGATGTCGTACGGCGCCTCAAAGCGCAGACCGTAGAGATCCGCCGTGATGCGCGCGGTCTCGCGCAGGGTGAGCCCGGGCAAACCCGCCGTAAGGGCCACGGGTTTTTTGGCCGCGTCAAGCGCGACGTTGACGGCCAGATCGATGCCCACGCGTTCACCGGCTTCGTTGAGGTCGAGGCGCACGGGGTTGTTTTCCACGTTGCCCGCCACGGCCGCGGGATCCTGCATCAGGCCGTGATTGGCCCGGATCATGGCCGCCGAAGCGCAGCCTATGACCGCGCCCTTGGAGCCGCCGGTGAAGCCGACAAACTGATGGGCGTCCACCATGCCCATGACGATCTTGAAGTGCGCGTCCCCGAAGTCCTTGTTGATTTCCACGGGCGTACCCCGGCTCGTTGTGCCGAAGGAACTGAGGGGAGAACTGTGCGCATCGTGCGCGACCACCCGGCAGCCGCGCGGAAGCACGGGCAGGATGCGGGCGAGTTGGGCCGCGTCCGGCTGGGGATGGAGTCCGCCGCCGACGACGATGGCCAGATTTTTCGGCTTCAGCGAGGGCCAGGCTGTGAATATTCTGTCCAGCAACGGCGGCAGAAGGCTTTTTATGGGAAAGGGACGGGTTTCGTCAGGCAGGGCTATGGCCGCGGAAGCCGGAGCGGGGCGCGCTTCAAGGGCCAGACAGCCCAAGGGGGCGTCCAGAGCGGCGTGCAGTGCGGCAACGGGATCGGGCAGAGGGGGGACGGCCTTGGGCTCAAAAATGTCGACAAAAAAACCGGCAGGGATTTCAAGGGAGAGGGTGTTTTTTCCGTAACGAAGCTCCGTGCGCATTGCACCTCCTCGCAGGCTTCGGGCAAGCTCTCCCTCCCGCGCCGGAGCGCGGGAGGGAGAGAACGCGCTATGCGCTTTCGTAGAGTCTGGTCATGACGAATTCCTTGTGCCCGAGCGTTTCGGCGGCGGTAAGGCGACCGTTGCAGGTGCGGATCATCATGTCAAGCAGTTTGTCGCCGGCACCGTCCAGGTTCAGTTCACGCTGGAGTATGCCGGAAACGTCCACGTCGATGTGTTCGCTCATGGTGCGCACCGTGCGCGGGTTCGCGGAGAGCTTGATCACAGGCAGGATCGGGTTGCCGATGACGTTGCCCTGGCCCGTGGGGAAGAAATGCGCCACGAAGCCGGCAGCGGCCGCCAGCGTCACCATTTCGGCCGCGGCGGAAGAGGAATCCATGAACCACAGGCCGGGGCCGGTGGGGGCTTCGGCTTTCTCCAGGCAACCGACAACCGGAGCCTTGCGGCCGATCTTCTGGATGTTGCCCAGGGCTTTTTCCTCGATGGTGGTCAGGCCGCCTTCGATGTTGCCCTTGGTGGGCTGGGAGTCGCAAAGGTCGTCCACCTTGTGGTCGTCCACCACTTTGGCGTAGCGGTCGAAGTAGAACATGAACTTCTTGCGCACTTCCTCATTGATGCAACGCGCGGCCACCAGGTGTTCGCCGCCGGTGATTTCCGTGGTTTCACCGAACAGGGTGGTGGCGCCTTTTTCCCACAGCTTGTCGAAAGCGTTGCCCACCGTGGGGTTGGAGGCTAGGCCGGACGTGGTGTCGGACTCGCCGCATTTGCAGGAAACCCACAGATCTTTCACGTCGCATTCCACGCGCTGATAATCCGTGACCATCTGCATGAAGTCCTTGGCGCAGCGGGAAGCGGCGCAAATGGTCGCGAAGTCGCCGTTCTGTTCAATGGCGAAACCCTTGACCGGCTTGCCGGTCTTGGCGATGCCGTCCACAATGCGCTTCGTCCACACCGGCTCGATGCCGATAACCACCACGGCGGCCACGTTGGGGTTGCAGCCCGCGCCTATCAGGGTGCGGAAATGCAGCTCGAGGTCTTCGCCGAACTGCAGGCGGCCGTAATGGTGGGGCAGGGCGAGGGTGCCCTTGACGTTGTTTTCCACAGCCAGGGAGGCGGCGTTGGAAAGGTCGTCCAGCGGCAGAATCACGACATGGTTGCGTATGCCTACGCGACCGTTTTCACGACGGTAGCCGAAGAATTTGGTCTGCATGATCTACCACCTCTTGGTCTTGACGTTGTGAACGTGCAGGTGCTCGCCCTTTTTAATGGGAGCCACCACCTTGCCGATGTCGGTGTTGTACTTCATGACCGTGTCGCCCACGGCGAAATCCTTCAGGGCCACCTTGTGGCCGATGGGGATGTCGTTGAGGACTTTGAAGGTCACAGTCTTGTCCTCCTGCATGATCCAGCCGGTGCATTCCTTGCCGGCTTTGAGGCCCTCGACCACCACAACGCCGACGCCGTCGGCTTCTTCGTGGATAACGAAATCAATGGACATGATCACTCCTGGATTAATTATTCCGTACAGCGATGTTCCCGAACCACAAGGCACATGGGCCGGCGGCCCGTGCCGTATGGCAAAAAGAGCAAAGAGCGTGCCGGAGCTTTTATGATATTTATATTGCTGCAACATCAGTGTTTTAGGTAATTTTCCCAAAAATTGCACCGGCAGCGGAGGAAGCTTGATGACCGTATATGGACAAATTGCCCGTATACGGGCATTCTGCCGGCAGCCGCATGCACGCGGCGCACGGAACCGTAAAACAGGGAAAAACACATGCCCGCCATCGCCAGAGAATCCATCAACGCCCAGGTCAACGGACTCGCCAGAATTCTTATGAATGTGCTCACCGCCAGGGCCAGCCGCAAGCTTTTTTTCAGCACATTCTCCCGTCTTCTGCAGGAATATTTCTCCTTCGACAGGCTCTGCATCAACCTCTACGATCAACAGGGCGAAATGCTCACCTATTTTACGGCTGCCGAAGGCACCGTGGTGCGCACTCTTTCTCCCGTGCGTCCGGCGGATCTTTCCAGCACCGTGGCCGGTCATGTCATCGCCGGACGCAAGCCCGTGATCATCACGGACTTCGCCCAATATTTCTCCGAATCCGGCATTCATCCCATAGCGGAAGCGGGGCTTACCGCCACGATGGCTTTTCCCCTGATCCTGGACAATGAAATCATCGCCACCCTGCATTGCTCCTTTGCCAGGGAGCCGGAAAATCTTTACGACATCACCACGTTTCTCGTTGAACTCTCGCCCGTTGTCGCCACCTGTCTGGGGGCCATTCTCACCCTCGAGCATCTGCGCAGGCGCGATTCTCCGCTCCAACACCGGACCGGGCACTCCCTCCCCTCGGACGACGCCGTGATCTGCCACAGCAAGGCCATGCGCGACGTTATGCGCAGGGCGGATGCCTTTGCCAAGCTCAACATGCCCGTGCTCATCCTCGGCGAAACCGGCACCGGCAAAAGCCTGCTCGCCCAGGAAATCCATCGCCGCAGCCCCCGCAAGGATGCGCGTTTCGTCAAGGTCAACTGTCCCTCTCTGCCCCAGACCCTTTTCGAAAGCGAGCTGTTCGGGCACGCCAAGGGGGCCTTTACCGGCGCCGTGCAAAAGCGCGCCGGCCGCTTTGAACTCGCCCACGGCGGCACGCTTTTCCTCGATGAAATCGGCGAACTCACTCCGGAAATGCAGAGCAAGCTTCTGCAGGTGCTTGAAGACGCCAACTTCGAACGCGTGGGCGAAAGCCTGCCCCTGGCTGTGGACACGCGCATCATCGCCGCTACCAACATCAATGTCGGCAAAGCGCTGGCCGCCGGCAAACTGCGCGAAGATCTTTTCTACCGCCTCGCCCTCTGCACCATAGAACTTCCCCCGTTGCGCGAACGGCGCGAAGACATTCCCCCTCTTGCCGCCGCGCTTGCCGCCCAGGCCGCCGTTCAGCTCGAGCTTTCCCCCATACGGCTTACGCCCGCCCACATCGCCCCTCTGCGCGAACACCACTGGCCCGGAAACGTGCGCGAACTGCGCAACGTCATCACCCGCATCGTTCTCCGGGCAGCTCTGGAAAAAGGCCCCAGCGTGGAACTTGTGGAAAGCGTGCTGGAACACAACAAGCATTTGGCCGCCCAAAGTGCCGTCGCCCGCTCCGTTCCGAAGCAGGCCGAGGCCGGCGCGGCGGACGAACCCAAAGCGGCGCGCAGGACGCAAACTCTTGCGCAAATGGAGTACGAACACATTCTGGGCGTGCTGGAACACTGCGACGGCGTCATTGCAGGCCCCAACGGAGCCGCCGCCCTGCTCGGCGTTCCGCGTTCGACGTTGCAGCACAGAATGCGCAAACTGGGGATTATGTGAGTGAGGTCTGTTATATAAAATCGGGATCCAGAGCCGCGCGGCCTTCGGCGAGCATGATGCGGACGAACTGGATGCCGCGCGCGTCCACAGGCATGATGGGGAAGTTTTTGGCGCAGGCGTCGCAACGCACCATGGCCGGGCGGGTAGGCGCGAGCAGGGAGACATGCTGCCCGCAGTGCGGGCAGGGGTAGAAGAAGACGAGTTCCATGCCCGCGGGGGCCACGGGTTTGAGCGGTTTGGCCGTACTCATTCCGCGGGCTCCGTGAGGGGGCGGCCCGTCATTTCCGCCGGCCGGGGGATGTTCCACAGCGCGAGGACGGTGGGCGCTATGTCGGCCAACCTGCCTTCATGCAGCGCGGGAACGGAGCCGTCCGGCTGCACGAGCAGGAAGGGCACGAAGTTCGTGGTGTGCGCCGTGTGCGGGGCATTGTGCGCATCGATCATGGTTTCGACGTTGCCGTGGTCGGCGGTGATGCACATGCGCCCGCCCTTCGCCCCGACCGCTTCGAGCATGCGCCCTATGCAGCGGTCCACTGTTTCGCAGGCCGCGATCGCGGCGGGCAGCACGCCGGTGTGTCCCACCATGTCGGGGTTGGCGAAGTTGCAGACAACCAGGGTGTATTGCCCGCTGCTCCAGGCTTCGACAAAACGGTCGGTCACGGTTTCGGCGCTCATGGAAGGCTTTTGGTCATAGGTTTCCACGTCGCGGGGCGAAGGAACGAGGATGCGGTCTTCCCCGGGCAGAGGGTCTTCCACGCCGCCGTTGAAGAAATAGGTGACGTGGGCGTATTTTTCGGTTTCCGCGAGGCGGAGCTGTTTGAGCCCGAGCTTGGAAACCACTTCGCCCAGGCCCATGTGCAGGGCTTCCTTGGGAAAGGCCACCGGCAGGGGAAAATCGGCCTCATAGGAGGTCATGGAGGCCAGACCGGAGAGGCGGGGCAGGGTTCCGCGTTCGAATTCCGTAAAGCCGGGCAGCAGGGTGCGCACGATTTCGCGCATGCGATCGGCCCGGAAGTTGAAGCAGAACACGCCGTCCCCGTCCCGCAGGAAGTTGGGGGCGCCGGCCGGGGCGCGCACCAGACGGGGCTTGATGAATTCATCGGACTCGCCGGCGGCGTGGGCTTCGTTGAACGCTCTGCCGGCGTCATCGACAGGCGCGGCCTTGCCGTGCGCGAGCATCTCAAAAGCTTCCTTCACCCGTTCCCAGCGTTTGTCGCGATCCATCGCCCAATAGCGGCCCGTGATTGAGACGATGCGGGCGCTGCCTGCCGTGGCATCACACACTTTTTGCAGTTTTTCCAGATAGGCAATGCCACTGCGCGGCGGGGTATCCCGGCCATCCAGAAAGGCGTGCACATGAATCTGCTTGACGCCAGCCGCAGCGGCATCGGTGATCAAGGCATGGATATGGGATTCGTGGCTATGCACGCCACCATCAGAAACCAGCCCCAAGATATGCAGTACTTTATTATTCTGTTTGGCGATTGCAATCGCTTGGGAGAAAATCGGGTTCTGACCTAGTTTGCCGTCAGCTACGTCACAGTCAATACGGCTAATATCTTGCTGCAACACGCGCCCGGCGCCAATATTGAGGTGGCCGACTTCCGAATTGCCAAACTGGCCCGGCGGCAAGCCGACATATTGTTCGGAAGCGTTGATGGTGGTCCACGGACATTGCGCCATCAACAGGTCAAGCTGCGGCTTTCTGGCGGCAGCAATCGCATTGTCTTGTGTTTCTTCGCGATAGCCAAAGCCATCAAGAATAAGCAGAAGGACTGGTTTTACGGTGGTATTGGATGTGGTGGCATTCATTTGCAACAAAGGCCTTATCATAAATCGCAAAGTCCGTATGTACGGATGTTGCGCAAGGAACTAAAAAAGACGGGGTATTCTATCCTAACAGGCCAGCCTTGCTGCGTAAGTATTCCAGCCTGGCTGTGATTGTATCTGCCCGCTGATGATATACTGATAATCTATGATGCCAAAAGAACTAGGGATAATGGATAAGACTAATACCTTGATGACGGACGAGCATATTGATCAGGCTTCCCGCGCGATGAAGGCAATGTCTCATCCATTGCGGTTGAAAATCCTTTGCGTGCTGGGTAGTGGTGAGGTCAGCGTGCAGGATATTGTCGATCAGGTGGGAACTACGCAATCGAACATTTCCCAGCATCTGGCTCTAATGCGTGAGAAAGGCGTCCTGCGCACCCGCAAGGATGCCAACCGGGTATTTTACCGCGTAGGCGACATCCGCACACTGGAAGTGGTGGCGCTGATGCGTGATGTGTTCTGTGGGTTTTCTGGCTGATCCTGCTCTGTTTCGATCTGATCTGCCTTGATCTACTTTAGTTTAGTTGCCGGGAAGCCCGGCCTGTTTGACACGATACCCAAAGATCCAGATTCCGACGGCGGCACTACACCATCGGGATCTGGATCTTTATTTTCCGGCTTCACTTCTTTTTGCTGTCCAGCAAACTGTCCAGCATTTTTCCCGTTTCCTCTGGTCGGACCTGCCCCAGTCTTTTGAGGATTACCCTGCCTTGACTGTCAATCACGACGGTAAACGGCAGTGCATCCTGCGTGTTACCCAGTTTGGTCATCAGATCCTGCGCACTATCTCCGAGTAGCACGGGATAGCTCACTTTGTATTGCCGGATAAACTGCGCC